>CAZORR010000109.1:0-10185 GCA_964582115.1 uncultured Pirellulaceae bacterium | reverse complement strand
GACGAATCGAAAATCGAGAGCCAAACAAGCTTCCAAAGCAAACGCTTGGGGTTGCTAGATAGACCGTGGACCGGTGAACAGGTTCACGGCAAAAACGTTTTTTTTGACATGGGCTATTTTCGTGAAGCGGCACCGTCAATTTCACGTATTAGTGACCGTTAATTGCCGGCCCTCAAGCAAATCAACTTCCTGTAAACCGGATTTATTCGGTGAACTATATGCAAAATCGCCGGTCCACCAGATATCGCGAGCCACCGATCCACCTTCAAAAGCCGAGTTAAAACGCAATTGCTGCAAATGCTTTTGATTTTTTTGACACACCGTGATTGAACTGGAACCAATGGCTTGCGATAATTGAGGTAACGGTTCGCACCTACGCAGTGCGACAAACAGAAGGCCTCTCCAAAACCACTCTCTTAACGGCTTTGGTTTTGGAAGAGGAAGTATCTACGAAAGGAGGTGTTTTGTGAATTATTTCTGTACAAGCCGACGAGGTGGTAACGCCTAAGCGGTTGCCGGCGGGTTGCCGTGGCAGCCACCATTCGTCTGAGGAAACTACAGAACCCTCAAGCGATAAATCGTGCCCGTTGTCGATAGCAACTCCGCTGTCGACAACGGGTTTTTTCATGCGCTGATTGATCTATTCATCAAGGCCTAGCCATCGCCTTCTGTATCGTCGTTAAACTGCTCAAACGCTGACGTCTTCCTGGGCGCCACTATACAGCTGATGCCACCGCGACTATTGAGGGACGACGCCTTCGTACTCAAACAGCGCAAACACGAAGTGCACGAACAACGACAACAACGTCGCCCAGAGGATGGTTGAGGTTACGCTTCGACTAACGTCAGTCGTTGAATACTTTGGCTTGCAACCTTGATAGTACGAAATCACAGCCGTACCAAAACCACAGCACAGCAGCTTTGACATCCACCAACCCAACCCTCGATAAGTCCACTGCTCGGGAAGGAACAAACCGCGATGGAAGTGCATTTGCCAAAAGTCCGGCCCGTAGGCGGGGTCACTGATCACGAACGTAACCAAGCTAGTGTACTTCGCGGCGAAAAAAGCAACGCCGCACAGGATCGGCGTGCCTATCAAAAACGACCACACAATTGGCGTGAGCAAATAAAACAATGGCTTGGCGCCAAAGGTCTTCATCGCGTCAATCTGATTCCCGTACTGCCGACCACCAATATCTGATGTCACCGCCGCGCCGCATCTGGCCGCGATCAAAACGCAGGATAGCACCGGGACAAAAATCCGAAACATCGCAAACCCCAGCACCGTCAACAGATCCTCGACCAACAATGGCTGAGTATAAGCAGAGTAGGGCAGGAACTTAAATGTGAAGTAGGTGGTTACAAAACCAGAGATCAACCCGGAGGCAATCAAATAGATGATCGCCGTTGGCCCAAATACCATCTGCGCATAGTGGCCTAAGAACCGCAGGCCCCACGCAGGAGAACGCCACACCGGGATCAAACTAACCAAAGCCATGAACATTGCCAACGCAAAATTGGTCGTCGCACAAAACAGCTCGCCCGTCCAAGCCGCGACTCTGCTGATCGCCGACGGATGGTTAACTTGATCGTGCCGTTTTGTCGTCGCGCTGGCCAATGGCTCAAGCACTTCCGGAATGCGTCCCCAATCTTCTTTGGTTAGTTCAACCAGTTTTCCAACATCCGAGTCGACCAAGAATACTCGGTCAGCGATCGGTAGTAAGGAAACATAATCATGGGTAACGACGACCGACGTTTTTTCAAATTCATCGTGCATTTCCCGAATCAAGCCCGCGACTTGTTTTCCGGTTTCCGGATCCAAACCCGACGTCGGTTCATCGTACAGAATGGCAGACGGGTTATAAGCCAGTGTTCTGGCAATCGCCAATCGCTGCCGCTGCCCACCGCTCAACCGCGACGTCGGTACTTGCTTGGGGACTCTCAGTCGTTCCAACAGTTCGTCTGCGGTTGCTGGACTAGCATGTTGTCCACCGAACGATTTTGCAAAATCCAAATTCTTAACGGGCGAGATTTCGTCGAACAAAGCAAACGATTGAAAAACAACGCCGGCGCGACCAGCGACCGCATCTTGATCGCCAATTTTGACATCGCCCGTCCAATGAATACCCGGCTCATTATTACCGATCAGCCCAGCAATGATCCGCAGCAGAATCGACTTACCCACGCCACTCGGCCCAACGACCAAGGAAATTTCCCCCGCAGGAAATCGAGCGTCGACATCCGCCATTAGCGTTTGAGTACCCGCTCGTATCGTCAAGCCATTTAACGAAATGCTATCAGCACTAGAAACCGATCCTTCGTTTTCAGCTCCACCATTTACTTCACTCACTCGGCCAACCTTTTTAACTTAACGGGGGCGGTCGAATGCTGATTCGAAATTTTCAACGGCAGACTCGTCGGCATTACACCATCGGTCAGTGCAGCCTCGTTGCCTGCGGGGTCCACAATTTTCAACGTCAACCATCGAGCATCTTTATGTAAAATCCGCCGACGTAGTACGCTCGCAAACTCCGGGGTGATCCCGCCGTCGGGGGTGCCAAACAAAGAAATCCCAATCTCGCGAATAACCGGATCCAGCTTTGCACTGGCTACCGCAAACGCCTGCTTCGCTTCTGCGGACGCCCAATGTTTGTTCATTGCTTCATGTAACCGGGGATTGTCAACCAATACGTCTCGCAACACGTCCGCCATAAACTGTTGCAATTCTGGATCATTGACGGCAACTTGGAGACTCTCATTCAACGCCTGCCTAACCTTTTCGTTTTTTGAAACTTTGGCAGAGATTGCTTTTTGCAGGACCAGAACTTCATCCATGTGAGCGGCAATAATCGGTTTCGCTTTTTGGTCGACAAACTGTTTAAACTTTTTCTCGGTCAAGTCTTTTTTAGGAAGCGGTGACCGATCATAGAGATAACGCCAACTAAAACCGAACACTGAAACCTCATCCCAAATCTCACGACTGATCTCGCCAACCAACGGTTCACTTTCCTCCTGGATGATTGGCCAAACTTCGTTTTGAAAAACGGGCATCAGCTTTTCTTTCAGTACTTTGGTTTGGTAACGCTGTCCTAGCTTGGCCAATTGAGGCTGGCGAGCTTCAAACGCAACGCGGATGTCTTCACGAATCAAACCACCGGCTTCTTTTAGAGAATTAACCACCAAAGGTTTGAAGGCATCGATCAACTCCTGCCGGTTATCACTAACCGCATTTTGTATCAAACCTTTGAGTTCTTCTTTCTTTCTGTCGTGAAACATCGTTCGCAACATCCAGTCAACCGAATCGTTTGCTTCACAATACAACAAGTAGTCTTCGTCAGTGACAGCTGGACAGTTCGCGTACATCACTACCGAGAACTTGGTCCCTTTGCCGCCTTGATTCTTCGTTGACTGAACCATACCGATTGGTTTCGAATCATGACCACCATCTAGATAGATCGGATCTCCCGGCTTCAATGGCAAGTTGAAACCAGATTCTACTTCGATCGATGGCCTTTGATGCGTGGCGAATTTGGCTAAGTCGCCGATCGCTTCAGGAGCAGCACTGGACACCGAGCGTACTAAAAAAATAATCGCGGCGATCAAACCAACCCAAATCAATCCGCCGACGATCGCGCGTTGCTGAGTTCGAGGGTTCATACGAAAGATGTTTCGTTAAAGGATTAATACGCAGGTGATGGTTTTCCGTACCTGGATTCGCCAGAATTCAGGTCGTCCAACAAAAACCGAAGTCTGGCGACTCCGGCTACAAGCTTATATCAGTATTTTCTATTTGGTAGCACCACTAGTAACCATCGGCAAAACTCCGTTGTCAAAGCCAACGTTCAATTTACGGAACCTTGCAAATCAATTCGTTAATGCTGAATACCTATTCAGTCAAACTTCAATTTTACAGCCAACAAAACCTGAGGCTGTATCGAAAACAAATCGATTACACCAAAAAACCTGTGACCACAAACTGCGAAAGCGATGGTTTTGTACAGAATTCCCCATGTTTTCCGCAACTGAACGGAAACTCACAGCACCTTGCCCAGTTTCACATTCAGTGGCAAGAGAATCGGATAATTTGGGTCTCGACAGTTGTTTTTGATCTACGGGCTAGCGAACGAGTGCCGAAAAAACAGCTATCTACCGAATCGCGACGCGATCCGAGACGCAGCACACGCTGCACCCCCATCGCCAAATAAGATGTAATTCGACAATGAACACAAGATTCAAAAAATCAAGTTCGACTATCCGATTCGGTGTTACGACCCTCGTTGCAACTGCTGGCGTTTGGTTAGGATCAACCTGTTACGCTCAAACCCAATCGACGCCATCCGCCAGCGCCTCGAAATCTCTACAAAAAATATTTGATGAACGCGACCATCGATTTTCTCAACTTCCTGCTTTTGACGAACAACAAAATAGTCGTTTGCAACCTCAGCGATTAACGACTAATCACCTGCGAGACAACCCGCACACGTTCGGCGCGATCAAAAATCAGCAGCAACCCGTGATTACGGCTGAAAAAAACACACCTTCTTCACAAACTCCTAGCTCGCTCCTCAGCAAACTCCCGACACAGTCTTCTCGGCGTCTGCTCAAACCGATTAAAACAGTTGGCAGCGCCAATATAAAGGGTTCTCGCGCAAGCATTGTAACTGACCAAAACGTTCGGCCTGTCTCTTCAGCCAACAGCAGCATCGCAGCTCGATTGACAGCATCGCCGCAAACCCATCCTAATGAATCCCCGGCCACAAATAGTGATCAACCACCAGTGGCCGCTAAAAGTGTTTACCAGTTGAAGACGATCTCGATTGTCGACTTTGAAAAGCAGCTGATCAAAAATTATGGCAACCAGCTAAAGGTAACGTTGTTAGAAAACGGTCGGCTTGTTCGAGTCACCCTGCCTGGCAAGCCCGCTGGCAATGGATCAAGGTCTCCGATGGTGATGCTGGTCGACCGCGAGACTGGCAAGTTACAGTACGAAGGGGATGCTGCAACTGAAAATCAGTGGCACCAAATCATTTCCGAAATCGATAAACCTCAACTGGTTGAAAATCAGAACACCGCTTCAGACATTGAAGCCGAAATTCCACCAGTACAAGAAGCCAAACAAGTCGTCTTTCAACAAGACGATCAGCCACAAGGTTCACCCGTACAAGGCATCCCAGGCCTAAAAGGGCAAGTCTTTATTGCCCAAGATCCCAACAGTGGCGGATTGACAATCACCGGTGATCCGGACGATGTTGCGATTGTAAAAAGAGAAATCGCACGCTTGTCACAAGAGGCTCAATCGGCTCAGCCAACGCCGGTAGCTATTCCGCTGGAAAATGCTCGTGGCAACCTAATCCAACAACGTGTTCAAGAAATTTACGACGCCAGCTACAGCCAGCTCAACGGTCCTGCCAACCTTACCGCAACGGACAGCCCCAACGCTTTGGTAGTGGTCGGTAGCCCCAAAGCGGTCGAAGCTGTAAGAGCGTTAGTGAAAGTCTTAGATGTAAAACCTGAAGCAGGTGCGACAACCGACTTCCGCACGTTTGGTTTGAAATTCATATCGGCAAACGATGCTGCCAGTCGGCTGCGACAATTTTTTGGACAAGTCACTGTAGCTGACGGCGATACGCGTATCCCTGCGACTCCAGTCGAAGTCATCCCGGACTTTCGCAGTAACCAAGTGACGGTTAAAGGCGGTCCGGCGATCATCAATTCGGCCGCTGAATTTTTGAAATCAATCGACGTCGCTTCGGTCGAACAAGGAGCCGTCAATGAAGTTCGCGTGATTCAATTGAAGAACGCATTAGCGACGGATGTTGCCTTCGTGATTCAAAACGCAATCAATGGACAGTTGCCCAACGCTGGTGAAGCCTTCGCTTCCCAAAACAATGGTCAAATTGCACAAAACACCGCTCAGGTCGTCAACGACACCGCTGGCAATCAATCTCAGCTTCGTTCCGCCATGCTGTCGTTCATGACACGCAACAAACAAGGCGAATTGATTCGCAGTGGTATCCTGTTTGATGTTCGCATCACCGCCGACGCAAATAGTAACTCACTGGTCGTTACTGGCCCCGCCGAATCCATTCCGCTGATTGTCGAACTGGTCAACCAGCTCGATCGAATCCCTGACGCTGAATCTCAAATCAAAGTCTTTGAATTGGTCTACAGTGACGCTCAGACAATTTTTGACATGCTGGATACGCTATTCAACAATAATGGTCAAATCCCTGGCTTGCAAAACAACGGACCTCAGCTGCCGTTGCAATCGGGGGCCGGTGGTGACGGGGCATCGCTGATCAACTTGCGTTTTTCCATCGAACCGCGTTCAAACGCCATCATCGCCTCGGGACCGGCTCGTGACTTGCAGGTCATCGAAGACCTGCTGAATCGCTTGGACGCTCGTGCCGTCAACAACTTCCCAGCTCAGGTGTATCGGCTCAGCAATGCTCCGGCTCAAGACGTTGCGGATGCGATTAACACCTATCTAGACGGCCGAACTGACTTGGTCGATGCAGACCCAAGAACCGCTACCGGTGTGCCGGCAGTAAATCGATCGGTTATCGTGACACCGGAAGTGGTCAGTAACAGCTTGATCGTAAGTGCGTTGCCAGAATATCGGGCCGAAATCGAAAACATCATTCGCTCGTTGGATCGTCGTCCTCCTATGGTGCAAGTCAAAGTATTGATCGCGGAAGTCGACTTGGACACGGTCGAAGAGTTTGGAATCGAGCTAGGGCTACAAGATTCATTGCTATTTGATCGCGGCACTACCATCGCAGCTGGCGGCGGATTGACCGGCATTGGGTTTCCTTTCAACTCAAGTGATATCGCTAACTTGAACGCGGTTGGACGAGAATCATTGGCTGGCCAAGCATTGTCAAACTTAAACGTTGGTCGAGTAAACCCGGCGTTGGGTTATGGTGGATTAGTGCTTTCGGCTGGTAACGAGTCAGTCAACATTCTGCTGCGAGCTCTGAAAGATCGACAAGCCGTCCGTGTGCTTTCCAAGCCTCAAATCGTAACGATGGAGAACCTACAAGGTCGAGTTGCGATTGGTGCGTCGGTTGCCCGTATTGCTGGATCCACTCAGACCAACTTCGGATTAACCCAGGATATCGAATTTCGCGATGTGGGTGTTATCTTGGAAGTTACACCGCGTGTAAGTCCAGATGGATTGATCGTGCTGACAGTGACTGCGGAAAAGTCGTCCGTTGGCCCAGAAGCAGCAGGCACAGCTGTTGGCGTGGCAGCTGATGGTTCGATCATTCGAGCCCAGCAGGTGTTGATGACCGAAGCCCAAACAACCCTCAGCGCTCGTTCCGGCCAAACGGTTGTTTTCTCTGGTTTGATCACCGAAGAAAAAGTCCACTCTGAACGCGGTGCGCCAATCATCTCCGATTTGCCATTAATTGGCCCGCTGTTTAAGTTCGAATCCGATACTTCATCGCGGAGCGAATTATTGATCATCATGACCCCAACTTTGATCACCGACGACAACGATTTGACAAATTTGAATCACGATTCAATGGACCGCATGCACTGGTGTTTAAGTGATGTCGCAGATGTCTACGGCAGCACTGGGTATGGCGCTGACGTTGAAATTGGCGAATCCGTAGAAACTTTCTACCCCGACATGGACCCGACAGGCAGCATCCAACCGTTCATCCACAATTCAAAACTAGAAACACCCACTCAACCGACTTTAGGCAGCGTTCCTGAAACGATCGATCGGCCGCCGGTTGCGACCACCGGTCATGCAGCCGCCGAACAAAAACCTCCAACAAAAGACAGGTCCGCTCGTCGGTCGCGTTGGAATCCATTCAAGCGACGCTAAATTTTGTCATGTTCGTTTATCACCGAGTGCCTCTCACGACGTTAGTTTAATCTGGTTTCATTAACCAAACGATTACCATGAAACGATCCATTATCTTTGCCGCCGTCGCTTTATTGCTTTTCAATGGCTGTTCCATCGTCAATGATTCGATGCGTGTCAGCGAAAAGAATTCCATCTGGAATCCTGTCGAAACGATCGCAAAAAAGAAACAAAAGCAGTCCGACGCGGCCTTGCCACCTGAAACCATGGCGACGATCTGGAGCTTTGGAATCTATGAAAAACCCGGTTCGACAAGCGTTCGAGGGTTGGGCGGCCGGATCTACTTCTACGATGCAAAAAACAATGCCGTTATTGCTGACGGGGAACTGATCGTTTATGGTTTCGACGAAGACTCCGGGTCGCGAGCGCAGCCGGACAAAAAGTTCGTTTTCCGGGCAAGCGAGTTTCAATCTCACTATAGTGAGTCGCCATTGGGCGGTTCCTATAGCGTTTGGATTCCGTGGGATAAAGTCGGTGGCTATCGAAAGTCAGTCACTCTGCTGCCAGTGTTCAAAACCACTGACGGCAAGATCATTCGAGCCGAACAGTCGATCAACTTACTTGCTGGCCGGCAAAAAAAAGACAACACCAACGACTCAAAACACCCTTATCGAGTACTCGGCTCAAGCTCTGCATTGCTTAACGAGCCAGATCGTCGAAACCACCAACCGGGCCCGAGATCAATTTCACAAACATCGTTCAACCAAACTAACCACAACGATGACACGAACGTAACTGAACAACCAGGACGAATTCGAACCACTGCAATTTCGCTCACACCCAACCTACGCCGGCAAGTTGAAATCGCGGCGAAAGTGCGAGCTGGCCAAAAAGTGTTTTCCACACCCAGTGAAACCGCGAATACAGCAACGAAAATAGGAACAACGGTAGATGCCTCGGCAGAATCAACGACTACGCCCGCAGCACACACCTCTACCAGTACTGGCGTATTCGGTGCCCCAGGTGCCTTTCGTTAATCATGCCAAACACGGCCCGTCGAACTTTTGAATTGAATTGGAAACAGAAACCGAATATTGCGAGAGAAAGCGACTGTTATTGTCGTACGTCAATACATTTATTCCGACACGCAATACCTGCCCCCAACCAGAGACACAAATAGTCCGGTTGTGTCCGCAATATCGTACGGTTGAGTTGTAACGCTATTCTTTGGCTTTAGCGAGAGACATGCCAAGCATGGACGATCTTCTAGCTAGGCTTTCCGGTGTGATTCACGTCGATGGTAATTCCATGGTTTGGATGCTCACGCACCTAAACGCTCAGTCGGTAAGGAATACTACGAAAAACCAAAGAAGCATTAATAGAATGTGCTTTGTCGTAAAATCACTAACGACAGATCTCGCATGCTTGTGCCATACTCTTGATGTTGGTTAAATTGATCGATCATGGGGTTTATTGTTTGCGACTCCAGCGTCAAACATAACCAATGAGACAGGGAATATCGTCTCGCGGCGGAATCCCATCTCGCATGAAAAATTGTCAACACCGACGTATACCACTTCCTGCTTTTTCTCTCTTAATATACTACGTATGTCCGCTGAACCCACTGCACCCGACGACTGGAACTCGTGTCCTTCTGGATTGATATCTCAAACCGCGGAACACCAACTGGAAACCCCGGTTGGACAGCTTAAGCGGCATCGTGGCATCATGTTGAAGTGGACCTTCTTGGTCGTCATGCTTGTGCTATTACTAAGCTACTCGTTCATCGAAGCTCAACCGGTCACTCCCAATTCTGACACGGCGTTAAATTGTCAGACAGTCAAAGCAAACTTAAATTCATTCTGCAACGATCAAATTCAAGACGTTTCTTTAGAACGTGCTATCGGAAAGCACTTAATTGACTGCAAAGCTTGTCGCGAAATGTACCGCTCAACCTGCGGTTGCTCACACAAATGCCCTAATCGCAAACGCAAAGTAGTCACTAAACCTTGCTATAAGAAGTAGCGTGTACCAAGCGAGTTTAGCTTTGGACTCACACTTCATAATCCAAGATCAGTAATCGCCCCGAAGTGTTTTTATCAACCCAATCTGCAAGGCAGCAGGGTGGATGCTTGCTTATGCATCGGGTTATCATTTCGACAGAGCAGCCTAACTTATAAAACTGATTTACCTCGACAGCAATTCGACCTGCAGAACTTGCTGTTTTTAGCAGCCAAAAGCGCCGTGATCAACGAAACGGCCAACACAAACATAGATTTTAGCTGTAGAATCAAGAGCAAACTTTACCGTCAGCTCGTGTATTTTCCGCCAGAGGACGATAACGAGCTTACCCAAAGCGATCTCTCTAA
>CAZORR010000108.1:0-10190 GCA_964582115.1 uncultured Pirellulaceae bacterium | reverse complement strand
AGATCGACGATCAGGCCCTGAATAAAACTCAAAGCCTGAACGAACGTCGGTTTCTCGCAATACGTAGTTCGTAGTAATGCCTTTAGGCTTACTCCCGGCTTTAGCCAGGACCACAAACTACAGAACTACTAATAGTGGTCGTGATCGTGATCATTGCTACCACTTGCAGCAGCGGCTGGCTTTTCGGCGATCAACGCGTCGCTGGTTAGCAACAGAGTTGAAACGCTGGCTGCATTTGACAGAGCAGTCTTGGTAACTTTAGCTGGATCGATGACGCCAGCTTTGACCAAATCTTCGTAGCTGTCAGTCAATGCGTTGTAACCGAAGTTTGCTTTGCCGTCCAAAACCTTCTCGCAAACGATCCCGCCGTCTTGGCCGGCGTTGCTGGCGATCATGTTCAACGGAGCCCGGCAAGCACGTAAGACGATGTTGTAACCGGTCATTTCGTCGTCGGTCAAATCTTCGCTTGGCTTGACAGAACCACTGGCACGAAGCAGAGCGACGCCGCCACCTGGCAAGATGCCGGAATCAACCGCAGCACGAGTCGCGTGCAGAGCGTCTTCGACACGAGCCTTCTTTTCTTTCATTTCGCTTTCAGTCGCAGCACCAACGTTGACCTTGGCGACGCCGCCAGCCAACTTAGCCAAACGCTCTTCCAGCTTTTCGCGATCGTAATCGCTTGAGCAGTTTTCGATTTCGCGACGAATCGCATCGATACGACCTTTGATTTCGCTGTTCTTACCAGCACCTTCGATGACCGTTGTGTTTTCTTTACCAATGATCACCTTTTTGGCTCGGCCCAATTCCGCCAAACCAATCTGGTCCAGCTTCATGCCCAACGCTTCGAAGATTGCAGTTCCACCAGTCAGCGTTGCAATGTCTTCCATCATCGCTTTACGACGATCGCCGTAGCCTGGAGCCTTCACGGCACAGCAGTTGAAGCTACCACGTAAGCGGTTGATCACAAGTGTTGCCAGTGCTTCGCCATCGACGTCTTCGGCGATGATCAATAGTGGCTTACCTTGTTGAACGACTTGCTCCAGTAGCGGAACAAGGTCCTTGATGTTTGAAATCTTCTTTTCGAAAACCAAAACGTAGCAGTCTTCGAAAACACACTCCATCGAAGTCGAATCGGTAACGAAGTAAGGTGACAGGTAGCCGCGATCAAACTGCATTCCTTCCACCCACTCAACTTCAGTGTCGAGGCTCTTGCCTTCATCGACTGTGATCACACCGTCTTTGCCGACTTTGTCCATCGCTTTCGCCAATAGCTTGCCGATTTCAGCATCGTTATTGGCGGCGATTGCAGCCACGTTGGCCATCTCGTCAAGGTTCTTGATCTTGATCGACATCTTGCCAAGCTTTTCGCAAAGATCAGCGACAGCTGCTTCGATGCCTTGCTTCATTTGGATTGGGTTAACACCGGCAGTGACGGCCTTCAAACCTTCGTTGAAGATCGCTTCAGCCATCACGGTCGCAGTCGTAGTTCCGTCACCAGCGACATCACTGGTTTTGCTGGCAACTTCGCGAACCATGGCAGCGCCCATGTTTTCGTAAGCGTCTTCCAGTTCAATCTCTTTGGCAACGCTAACACCGTCTTTGGTAACGGTTGGGCTACCAAAGCTCTTTTGTAGGATAACGTTGCGGCCCTTTGGACCCAAAGTAACTTTGACGGCGCGAGCCAATTTTGAAACACCACGTCGGATAGCTTCGCGAGCTTCTTGTTCGAAGGCAATCATTTTCGGCATGATATGAACTCCTAAGTTCAGAGGTTTATTTTGTAATACTGGTTTGCGATCAAAATCGGATTGCAAACATCGTGGATTGTAAATGAATTGGTTGAGTGACTTTGACCGCTAAACACATCCATGTTTGCAACCGTACTCAGCAGGCGGCTTACTCGACCACCGCCAAAACATCGTCTTCTCGCATCAGCAACAATTCGTTATCGCCGAATTTGATTTCGTCTGGGCCGTAACTGGTGAACAAGACCTTGTCGCCAGGCTTGACCTGCAGCCCGCTTCGCGATCCATCGGCCAGAATCTTTCCGTCGCCAATCGAGACAACGGTGCCGCGTGAAGGCTTATTCTGAGCTGAAGTAGGCAAGAAGATCCCGCCAGCAGTCGTGTCCTCAGACACCTCTCGCTGGACAACAATGCGATCTCCAAGCGGCTTAAGGTTTGGCTTGGCGGTTTTCTTGGAAGACTTTTTCTTCGCAGCGGCCATCAATGTTACTCCTGTATTTTGATTTACCCAAAAACAACGTCGAATACGGCAATTACCGCTAGTTCCGTTTTTGGGAGGCTCCGTGTCAAAACCAATAGGTGGCACCCAGTGGCCTGACATTATTGCGTTGGTAGTTAATTGTTCCCAGCCTTAAGGCAACTCACGGGCCAAACTGGCTCAATTAAAGAAAAAAAACAATCAACGCGTTTTCTAGTGATAATTCACTGACAATAGGCTCTTCGTGGCCAACGACATTGAAAATCGCCGCCAATTCCACCACTGGTGTTAACTCCACCCTTCTGCTCCCGTGACAATCTGGCAGCCCCCTGTGGTTGGTCAATCATGAAGTGATTCGTTTTCTTTATTTACTGCTTGCAGGCCGATGTTTCGGCTAAACCAACACCACAAACCCGATGTCACGAACTCAATTGTGCGTCCGCTAGTCGATTCGCCGAATTCGCTTGGCGGGCTCCTCGCAAAAAGAACAGAACGCCCCCCCAAATAAGCAAAATCCCTGCCAGGCGTGGCCAGTCCAGCGGCTCGTCAAACACGAAAACGCTCAGCCCAAACTGAATCGTGGGCCCAAGAAATTGCAGCACTCCCACCAGCGACAGTGGTAAGTACTTGACCGACGATACATATAAAACCAACGGCAATACGGTCGCGATTCCAGAGAAAGCCAACAGCAACTGTAACCCCAACGGCGAAACCCAGCTTGTTTCTGGTACTAAGGCAGGTTCTGCCGAAAACAAACCTCCACCGAACAACAAAAATGCGGCCGCTGGCAAGAGCAAGAATCCGGTTTCAAACGTCAAGCTGGTCGTCGCCTGACAAGCAATATATTTTTTAGTCAAGGCATAGAACCCAAACGAGAACGCTACGGTCAACCCCAGCCAAGGAATCCCCAATTCCGACCCGGCCATCACCAGTACGCCCACTGAAGTGATCGCAAAGGCAATCCATTGCATCGGCGAAAGCCGCTCGCCTTTAAATATCACGCCCAAAAGCACGACCACTTGGGGGCAAATGTAATAACCGATGCTGGCGTCCATTATTCGGTCCAGTGAGATCGCCAATACAAACCCGGTCCAATTTACCCCGATCAAAACAGAAGCGGCCAGCAACTGCCCAAGCGCCTTGGAACTGCGAAATTGCTCGGCCAATTCTCGCCAACGTGGCCAACCCTTTAATCGAAACTGCGACCCAATCCAAGTCAACAAGATCAATAGCACGAACGACCAGACAATGCGATAAGCCACAATGTTGACGGCCGGGGTAGGGCGTAGCAGTTTCAGGTAAATCGGAAACAAGCCCCAGAGTATCTGTGCCGATAGCGCGAAAACGATCCCTCGCTGCAAGCTGACCGGTTTTGCAGCGGCATGAGAATTAGAGTTAGAAATTTTTGGTTCCGGGCGTTGCAACAGCTTGGCTCGCTTACAGAAAAACGGATCAAACGACGCAGTCTAAGCGTTTCTGACCGAATGAACACGAGGCATCCAAAAGAATCCATCGGCTACCGTACGCCAATTCGCAAAAAACGGGCCGCCAACCACTGAATACCAGATCCAGCAAATGACTGCCCGTTAGAAGTTCTTTTTAGCGAGTGTCTAACTTAGCGCGTGGAAGCTTAGCCGTACAAAATTTCGTGTTCCGGCAAATCGCTCGTTTCCGGATCGAATTTTTTCAAGCCAGTTAGCTGCAGAAAAACCAAGCTCAAGTAATAGGGATTCAAGACCAAATACCGATGCCACAAACGCTTCGGTTCTTTCGTCAACCGAAAAAACCATTCGAGCCCCCAACGTTGCAGAAAGGCAGGTGCTTGAGCCAATTGGCCAGCGTGAAAGTTAAACGCGGCCCCAACCGCCAAGACCGGCATCTCAAGCTCATTTTTAAACTCGTAGGCCCATACTTCTTGTCGTGGACAGCCTAGCCCCACCATCGCGATCGAAGCGCCGCTTTTGCGGATCGTCGAAACGATTTCTTGTTTTTCTTCTGCCGAAACAGTTCGGAACTTCGACGCCAGCATACCTGCGATTTTCAAGTTGGGAAACTTCTTCAACAAACTTGATTGAAGGTCGTCCAGCAACTCCTGCTTGCCACCGAACAGAAAAATTGACAACCCTTGCTCCGCAGCTGCTTCGCATGTTTTCAACATTAAGTTCGGCCCGTACACGCGGTCTTTTAGCTTCGTTCCGTGCAACCAATTTAGTGCCCAACGAACCGGTTGGCCGTCTGGGACAATCAACTCCAGATCATTCAATCGATAACGGTGCTCGTTGTCCATCACGCCAGTCATCACGCCGTGAACAGCCAATGCCGAAACGCCCAGTGGTTTGCGATGCTTACCGGCAGCTACAATCTTGCCAACAGCTGACTCATAATCAACCGCGCTGATTTTGACCCCTAACAGGTTGTACTCGCCTCGATCGATCATGTAACTGGCTCCTGCCAACGCTCTGTATTGAACTGAAAAATCTCAGTCAAAATCGTCTTCACGTTCTTGGTCAATTTCCAATCCGGATAGTGACTTTGAAACTTGCTAACGTCACTGACGTACCAAATATGGTCGCCCATACGGTTATCGTCTTCGTAAGTGTAAGACAATTTTTTGCCAGAAATCTCTTCGCACATTTGAATCGCCTCTAACATACTGCAATGGCTAAAGCGCGAACCGCCTATATTGTAAACTTCACCGCTGCGCGGATTACGATAAAAATGGTCGAAAGCTTGAATCAAATCATAACTGTGAATATTGTCGCGTACTTGCTTGCCTTTATAACCAAACACCTTGTATGGTGTGTCGGTCATCGTACACTTCATTAGGTAAGCCAAAAAACCGTGCAACTGAGTCCCACTATGATTGGGGCCAGTCAAGCAGCCTCCGCGAAACGATGCGGTTTTCATATCAAAGTACTTGCCGTACTCTTGAACCATCACGTCAGCAGCAACTTTCGATGCACCGAACAAACTGTGCATACAACTATCGATTGACATTGTTTCAGGGATGCCGTTATCAAACTCGTGCGATGGATCAATTTCCCAACGCAGTTCCTTTTCAATCAACGGCAACCTGTTCGGCGTGTCGCCGTATACTTTGTTGGTCGAGGTGAAAATAAAGACCGCATCCTTGCAATGTTGACGTGTACACTCGAGCAAATTCAGCGTGCCGTTGGCGTTGACGGTAAAGTCCTTGTGAGGATCGCGGGCAGCCCAATCATGCGATGGCTGAGCGGCGGTGTGAACGATTAATTTGATGTCCGTTCCATACTTCGCAAACAGTTTACCCATTGCGTCTTGTTCGCGGATATCGGCATCAACATGGATATAAGCTTCACCTAATTCGGTTTCAAGCACTCCACGTTGCCAGTTCGTTGACGCCTCATCGCCAAAAAACTCACGTCGCATATCGTTGTCGATACCAACAACAGTTAAACCCGATTTTGCAAAGTGACGTGAAGCCTCTGACCCGATCAGGCCGGCAGAACCAGTTACAATTGCGATTGCCATAATTTCGTAACAAACTAAATGATAAGTGCTGGAAAGCGGTAAGCAAAACTCTTGCCGCCGGACCTGATACTAGTTGGGTTTATGTGAACGTCAACAGAAGGAAGGGCCACACTTAACGTTTCCTCATTACCGATCGTTTCCGCGTCGGGTTATACCGATTTTAACAGTAACCAACATTTGATGGATTTTATCCAAATTGGACATAAAAACAAATTAATACGACGTCACCAGTCGCTTTACGTAAACGAAACCGCCCCAACTAAATGCCTTGTCATGCCAATTACCGCACTAGCTTATCCAACTGGTTGTCTTTTTTAGTCCCAACGAAAGCAAACTATCTATTCAAAGTAGATTTTCAATTAATAATAGAAGCCCCTTCAGGACATCCAATCTCTAATAAGAACAACATGAAAATCGGATTTTGCATTGCAGCATTTGCCATTGGTTGCCTGTTCGCCGTCTTGGTCCGCTCTAACAATCAAGCTGTGTCGGACGATCCCGATACGGCAACCACACAAACTCGGCTTTCTTCGCGACTGGACACTACCGAACAAGACGCTGCCTCCCCAGAATTGCGATTGAACATCGCCAAACTTGCGTATGGCGTTAGTAACGGATTGCCGGTTTCACGCTACGTATGTTCAAACAAAAACGGCCTATCTTTCGAAGTCATCGATTGGGGAGCCACCATTGTTGCAATTAACATCAAAGACCGCAGTGGAACAATTAACAATGTTGTGCTCAATTGCGAAGAGCTTGAAGGCTATCAAGCATGCAATGCATATTTTGGATCCACGATCGGGCGGTATTCAAATCGTATTGCCAACGGCCAGTTCGTCCTCGATGGCCAACAGCACTCACTGAGCCTCAACGACGACGACCATCACATGCACGGTGGCAGCCAAGGATTTGACAAACAAATTTGGTCCACGGAAGAAATTGTTGACGCGGACTCTGTTGGTGTTCGAATGCTATTAACCAGTCCCGACGGTGACCAAGGCTACCCCGGAACTTGTTTGGTCAGCGTCACATATTTGCTCAACAACGATGACCAGTTTTCGATTGAATTGGAAGCCGACTGCGATGCACCGACCCCTGTTAACCTGACCCAACAGATTTATTGGAACCTCGATGGCAACACCTCCGAATCGGTTGCGACGCACCAACTCCAGATCGACGCCGACCAACGTTTGGTGTTGAACGATCAACAAATTCCTACCGGTAAACTTGAATCAGTAACCGACACTCGATTTGACTTTCAAAAGCTCGTTGAAGTGGGCCTTTTCGACAACTCGACTTCGTCACCAATTTCCATTGACAAACCACAAACGATCCACGACACGTTCCAAGGCTACAACGACAACTTTGTACTTAACTCACAAACCGGTGAGCTCGCTTCTGCGGCGACACTTGTTTCGCAAAAATCTGGACGACGCATGGATCTATGGACCACGCAACCGGGGCTACACTTGGACACCGCAAATTCGCTCGATGGCCTGCCTGCCAGTGGTGGACTGCAAAAACACACAGGAATCTTGCTTCAAACCCAGCACCATCCCGATTCGCCGAACCAACCGAAGTTCCCTTCAACAATCCTTCGGCCGGGCGAAAAATACAAACAGACCACGGTGTTTTCGTTTTCGATCGCCCATTAAATCGATTGCCTACTGTGAACAAGCGAATCAACGGACGTTACTGGGCCAGCCGTTCGATAACCTGCGCATAAAAAATGGCAGCTCTGACTTTCATCAGTTGCTGCCAATTTTCATTTTGATTGAACTCGCATCTTTACTTAATAAACGAGTTGTCGTTTAACTCTGCTGTGCTGGCCGCAGGAGCATTACTTAACTCCTTCGGCGGATCAACCGGATCACCAAAGTACCGCGTGGTTCCTTCTGCGACCTCCCGAGTATCGGATTCGTCACAAGTAAGAAGAGCACGGAAGATGAAAGTACCGCTTTTATAAGCCTCTGCATTGACCTCGAAAGTCATCTCTTGCCCAGGGTTGATTTGAGCAATGGGCGAGAACAAAACTTCACCGGGTGCAATCTGATACTCAAGCCCTTTCGCTGAACGAGGCTCGATGCCTTCAGAAAACTGCATGACCAAATTGACGCCTTTGGCCGCTTTGGTACCACGGTTGCGAATCTTGATCGTGTAAGGAACTTCCTCTCCTGTGGGCAATGGACCTTTTAAATCATTCACGGACAGAACCAAGTCGGCGATGGTTTCAACCGTTGTTCTAAACTCACTAGAAGCAGCCAAGCCTCGTTTACCACGAGCACCGACTTCCAATTTTAAATCGCCCGATGTGTCTAGTTGACAGAACATTTCATAGGTGCGGCTTTCGCTTGGCGCCAACGAACCGACTGGCCATCGCATACCGCGACCGCTGTCAACCAATTTGGCCGCATCAATGCCTTTGAGGTATTTCACACCACTGGGCAACACAACAGCAGCTTCCAATTCAGTCGCAGTCGCATCACCGGTGTTAGTAAGTGTTACTGAGTACTTACCAATTCCACCTGCGTACTTTAACCCAGGACCATTCATCGCAATCGCCAATGACGCGCGTCGAACGACCAATGTTGTTTCAGCCGTGGCCTTCAAATTGCCTTCACCAGCGGCTGTGGTCAATAAACTCAGGTCGCCAGCTGTAAGTGCCAACAATTCGACCTGAAGATGTTTTTCTTTACCTGGTGGGATAACTCCCAACGTTGCCCGCTCGCCACCAAGTGCCTCTGGAAGCATGATCGATACGTTTTCAGCGGCTCCTGTACCTGGATTACGAATGGAAACGTGATACAGAGCAGTTTCACCATACTGAACTTCCTTGGGGCCCGAGATCGCCATCTCAAGCTTCGGCTCTGTCACGCGAATCGATGTTTTCCCCACCAAAGGAACCAACGTCCACTCAACATCCATGTCAAAAATTTGTGCTTTGCGTGGAATCGCCGCAATCGTCATCGTTTGGCTTGAATTCCCTGGTATTTGATCGACACTCCAAACAAGCCGTGCTTGCCCTTGACCGTCAGTGATTTCTCTACCACCCGCAGTCAACGATACATTCTCAATGTCAACCCAAGTCGGAATGTTGATACCAACCAGAATTCTCTCGGCTCTAATGCTACTGTTGTTGCGAACAACCACTTTGTATTCAGATGACTTGTTAATCGATATTGTCTGTGGGCCAACAGCAACCACTTCAATCGCCGGTGCCGCAATTTTCATCGAAGTATTTTCTGCAACAGGAACCGCCGCTGCAGTTGGCAACACTCGCTGATCGCGAACCATTTCCTTTTCTTGTGGTTCTGTCGTAGCTGCTTGACTAGTAACCGGTGCGAATTGTTGTGGAGCCGCAATTCGACCAACCGTCGGCTGGACTTCACGCGCTACCTGCACAGCAGGCCCACGAAGATCATTTGTGCGTTGACCACTCACACTGGAACGAATTGATTCGGCTTGGAGCGACGAACGACCTGCTGCGGCTGTCGCCGCAACTTGCTGAACAGTCGGTACTGATTGAACCGTAGGCGCCGGCTGGACGGTGCTTGGAGCAGGCGGTTGAACGGTGTTCCGTGGTGTAGGCAGAGTATTGTTTTGTGGAATGACAGCAACTGGAATCGTTGCCGATTTAGCTTCGCTTGTTACCGGCGAAGCCGCCGCACGGCCAAACGCATTTGAATCAATGGGCTTTGTACGAATCCCCATCTGGCCAGCAAAATCTGCTGGCGATTTCGGTGGCATCGTATGTGAGTTGGCCCCGATAGCTGGCGTCGGAAGCGAAAACGCGCTACTCTGTGCAGCTTTGCGTAACGCATTTGAGGTGGAGCCTTTTGCGCCCGCCAAAATCGCAGGAACCGCCGGCTCAGCCGCTTGCTGATATGAGGTCTGACGGACACCTTCGCGATGAACTCGCTCAGGATAATAATCCGAGTCGGTCGTCTGAGTTTCATAAACGTTTGAACGCACTGGCTCGTAGCGTTGAGCCGGTGTTTGCTGGCCGTTTGTAACCGCTGTAAAAGCAGACGAAACAACAATTGCCGCCAACCCTAGGGTCCGACAAGAGTTTGTAATGAGTGAGTTGATAGCAAGCATCAGATTTTCCAAACCTATGATTTGTGACAGACGAAGAACCGTCCCTCGGGTCATCGACTTTGCCGATCAGGTAGGTTTAGAAAAATATGCGGATTACTCCAAGACGTTTTCTTAAATCACAAAAGTGATAGCAAGCCTAGCAAACAGCCTAATCTGCCAGCGACACCAATCACACCAACTCCACCCATTTTAAGCATGGTTCGTAGTGTTCGCTTTGCGCTTGGCCAACAGCTTCTTTTGATAGCGACCTTGCACGACGTCAATCAATACAAGCACAGCCAACACGAAGTAGAACGTGGTTTTGGTCATTGGCTGAACGTAATTGCCAAAGAATTTAAGATGAGCTAAATGCCCGCCTT
>CAZORR010000107.1:0-10205 GCA_964582115.1 uncultured Pirellulaceae bacterium | reverse complement strand
ACCGGCGCCAACATCGAAAACCTGGCCGACGATATTGATAAGCTCAAAAAGGTTTACGTCGTCGACTTGTCGGAGTCGCTGCTGAAGGTTGCCGAAGATCGTTTTAAAGAACGCGGCTGGAGCAACGCTCAGACCATCGCTGCCGACGCAACGACGTTTACTCCGCCAGAGGGCTATGCCGATGTGGTGACGTTTTCGTATTCGTTGACGATGATCCCGGATTGGTTTGCCGCAATTGAAAATGCGAAACGGATCTTGAAGCCCGGTGGCAAGATCGGGATTGTTGATTTTTACGTCGGCCGCAAGTTCCCGCCGGAGGGTTTGAAGAGTCATCGTTGGTTAGCCAGAACGTTGTGGCAGCCATGGTTTGCATCGGACAACGTGTTTCCGTCACCGGATCACCTGCCGTTTTTGCAGCGTCACTTTAAGCAATTGGATGTGGTCGAAGAACGCAGTAAGATCCCGTACGTGCCGTTGTTACGAACACCGTACTATCATTTCATTGGCGAAAAACCGGCTGACGGTTAGTCTCATGTGGCGCACCATCTTACTGGGCAAATTAGGCATCTCCATCGTCGCGACCTTCGTCGTCGGAGTTGCCTGCGCCTCACGCCCCTGGCGAGTTGAATTGACGGGTATCGAAACGATGCAATGGATCGGCATCGGCGCGTTTTTTATTCTGCTAGGCTTACTGCAAATCGCCACGATCTATCTGCTAATGCGCACATCGAAGCGAAGATAGCCTGTCTCCTAGGTGACGACGGTGCTTCCAGCCTGTCGACGCGCTGGCGGAGTAAAAGTTCGGTTTAAGAACACTAATTTTCACTAATCGACACTAATCATTTTCGTGGACGTCACCCGCTTCGGTCTAAAACCTCTACGTGAGACTTTTACTTACCACGCAAAACGTGAAGTTGCCGCCATAGCTGGGCTCGCCAAAGTTCAGGTTGCTTCCAATGAAGCGCCTACTGGCCAGGCCCCGAAGTCTGGCGATTCCGGCTACGCCAAACCGGTCAACTTCTTCTCTGGCATTTCGAGTTCTGGTGATTCGATCGATGCAACCGGGAAAGAACAGTAGTCGACTGCGTAGTAGGCACTGGGGCGGTGGTTGCCGCTGAGCCCGCAGCCGCCGAAAGGGAGCTTGCCGCTGGCGCCAGTGGTTTGGCGATTCCAGTTTACGATACCAGCGCGAATTTGATGGATGAACTGCTGGTAGAGTTCCGGGTTGTCCGATAGCAGACCGGCAGACAGACCGTACTGAGTTCGATTGGCTTCAGCGATCGCTTCGTCGAAACTACCGACACGGATGATCGTCATCAGCGGACCGAACAGTTCCTCGTCTTCTCGATCGGTGACGTTCGTGATGTCCAGCAGACCCGGTGACAGTAGAGCATCACAGTCACGGCGTTGCTCCATTTCGACCAGTGCAACAGCGCCGCGATCGATCAAACCGGCGTAGGCGGACATCAGTCGGTTTCCAGTCGCCGCGTTAATGACCGTGCCCATGAACGGTTCGGGGGTGTCGCCATTGAATCCGTATGAGATACCAAGGACTTGCTTTTTAAGCTCAGCTAAAAACTGGTCGGTTTCCGGTCCGTCGACGACGATCAAACGCCGAGCACAGGTGCAGCGTTGACCGGCGGTCATGTAACCCGAGAGCACGGTCAGGTAGGCGGCAGCTTGGAGGTTTTTGGTTTCGTGGACAATTAGCGGGTTGTTGCCACCCATCTCCAGCGCCAAAATCTTTTGCGGTGTGGCGGCGAGGGTTTGGCTGAGTGCCACGCCGGCGCGACTGGAGCCCGTAAAGAACAAGCCATCCAGTTCGTTGTGTTTAGAAATCGCCTCGCCGACTTCACGACCACCGTGAACAAGGTTCAACACGCCAGCTGGCAGGCCGACGGCTTCCCATTGCTTCACCAACCAGCCGCCGACAGCAGGTGTCAGTTCGCTGGGTTTGAATACAACGGTGTTGCCCGAGATCAAGGCGGGGACGATGTGGCCGTTGGGAAGGTGAGCCGGAAAATTGAACGGACCGAGGACTCCACAGACCCCGTGCGGCTTGAAACGAGTGACCGCGGTTGCGGCACCCAGTTCAAACGAAGTCGTGCTGCGACGTGTCTCCAATGAATCGATTGAGACAGCAACTTTACCGACGACAGCGGCGGCTTCGGTTTTTGTTTCCCAGAGCAGTTTGCCGGTTTCGGCAGCGATGAGTTCGGCGAGTTCGTCGGAGTTTTGTTTGACCTGATCGGCGAACGCGTTGGCAAGGTCGATACGGGCTTGGGTGCCTAGGTCCCACCACGATCCGAAGGCTTCACGAGCGGCGGCGAATGCTTGGTCGACTTGGGATGGGCTTACGGCTTGGCCGGCTGCGACGACGCGACCGGTGGCTGGGCAAGCCGATTCCATTGCTGCGGCGGAGCCTTCGACCCACTGACCTGCGATGTAGCTGTTTAAATGATTCATAGGATTAATGTTTCAGGGTTTTCAATGGTAGTGTCAACTAAAATCGGCGCTACAAACGGTTCATCTAAAATTAAAAGTCTTTAGAATTAGAACGCTTGCTGGTCAGTGGGGAAATCACCGGCAACCACATCGGCCGCCCATTGCGAGACGGCTTTGGAAATCGTTTCGGCGACATTGGCATATTCTTTTACAAAACTTGGAACGTAGCCGCTTGTTGCGCCCAGCATGTCGTTGACGACCAGGACCTGTCCGTCGCAGTCGGCCCCAGCGCCGATTCCTATTGTCGGGATGGTGAGCTTTTCAGAAATCTCTTTGGCGATGTCAGCGGGAATGCATTCGAGCACGATTGAAAACGCGCCTGCTTTTTCAGCGGCGATGGCATCGGCCATTAGGCTATCACGGTCACGCTGGACTTTGTAACCGCCCATCACGTTGACTGCTTGAGGTCGCAAGCCCACATGAGCGATCACGGGAATGCCAGCGGTTACTAAAGCCTCTATCACTTCAGCTTGTTCGGCGCCGCCTTCTAGCTTGACGGCGTTGCAGCCAGTTTGTTTCATGATCTTGCCAGCAGCTTTGACGGTTGCTCGAACACCATGGTGATTAATTGGAAACGGAATATCGACCACAACCAATGCTCGCTTTGCCGCTCGTGCGACCATTTCCCCATGGTAAATCATTTCGTCTAGTGTCACTGGTAAAGTCGTCTCACGTCCCTGGACTACCATGGCCAAGCTATCACCGACCAGCAGTGCATCCACTCCCGCTTCGTCCAGCAATTTGGCAGTGGGAAAATCATACGCCGTCAGCATCGTAAGCTTAGTTCCGGCTTGTTTCTTTTTGACAAACCGAGGAACGGTCATCGGGCGATCAGAGCTTGAATCGTTTTTTTTCGACATAGATTTTGGGGCAAGTTTAAAAGATTTAAGAGCGAGTTTAATAAATTTAAGAGTGGTCTGACTGTGCAAATTTCAAAATCCAACCCTGCTGATTAAAGTAAAGCACTTGATTTCCTGCCTGCTATTGTACCCGAACAAACCAAACCGCAGTATTGTGTTTGAAGTTCCCTAAGAACCTTTGTCGGCCGAGCATGTATTGATTGGGAATAGTTTTCGCAATAATCTATGGACTCAACGCGTCAAGTAGCTGTAGCAGTCAATTTTCACTGAGCACTGAATCATGAGCATACCCAAAACGATGTACCGAATTGGTGGCAACCTACGTCAGGCGTTGCCTTTACTTTTGCTGGCCGGTTTCGCGTTTTGTGCTCCAGTAGATGCTCAAGAAAGCCGTTCGTCAGAACATGTGTCGACGACCTATCGCGCCAAAAAGGCATCGCGAGAATCGATCCAGCAGATCAGCGACAAGATTGACGCGTTAGTCATGCAGCAGCTTTCCGATGAAGGCCTGACACGAAACAAACAAACAGACGATTTCGTCTTTGTGCGCCGAGTCTATTTAGACATCATCGGTCGCATCCCTAGCTTGAAAGAAACAAAAGCGTTCGTAAGTTCCAAAAAAAAGTCGAAGCGCGAAAACCTAATCGACGAACTACTTGATTCTTATGGACGCACCAGCCGGCAGTTCAACTTCTGGGCTGACTTACTACGAGTCAAATCGCAAATGGGCAACGGACTGTCCGGGCAACCGTACGTCGATTTTGTCAAGGACTCGCTTGAGCGCAACCAGCCTTACGACGAATTCGTTCAAGAATTACTAACCGCCTCGGGTCCGAACCTCGCTACGGGCAATGGCGAAGTTGGTTATTACTTGCGAGATCGCAACATGCCCGAAGACAACATGTCCAACACGGTCCGTATCTTTCTAGGAACACGTCTAGAGTGTGCTCAGTGCCATGACCATCCTTACGATGACTGGACTCAGCGACAGTATTTTGAAATGGTCGCGTTCACCAACGGAGTGAGCTATCGCAGCTCAAACGACAACGCGCTAGCGTCTCAAAAGCTAATGAAAGGTGGGAAGGTCCCAGGAAAGATATCTACCAGAGTCAAGCAGTACCTCAGGTCTCTCAACATGGGAATCAGCGGCAGCGGTTCTGGGGTGGCTCGCTTGCCAGAAAACTTCTTGGGTGACGATGGCGAAGATGGTGAAATCGTTGTGGCTCGTGAAATGTTTAATGGAGAAGCCATCACCGATGCTGAGATTCCTAAAACAAAAAGGAAACGTTCAAGAGGTAAAATTCGTGGCAGCAAAGAAATTGGCTCCAGAGAAATCTATGCGGCTTGGTTGACCGCCCCCGACAATCCTCGATTTGCAACGGTCATCGCAAATCGACTTTGGAAACAAGCGATGGGGATCGGACTAATCGAACCGGTAGACATCCTCGAAGAAGGCGTGAAAGGCTCCAACCCTGAACTCATGGAGTATCTCACAAAAACGATGATCGATTTAGATTTCGACATGAAACAGTTTCTGCGAGCGATCTACCTGACCGAGACTTATCAAGCTTCCGCTTTCGCCAAGGACGTTCCTGATGTAACGAAGTATAACTTTCAAGGCCCAATCGTTCGCCGGATGTCGGCCGAACAGATCTGGGATTCACTGCTGACCTTGGTGATCAACGAAACTGACGTTCGCCGGACGAACCCGCAATACGAAGCCGATACTTCTATGCAATACGAAAATCTAATCAAAATGCAGCCTCAAAAGATCCTTCAGCACGCAATTAAAACAGTAGAAAAAAGACAAGGTAACCGAGGCGAAGCCCAGAAAAAAAAGAAGACATTTAAAGCGAAACAAAACGAGTTTAAAAAACGGTTGAAAGCTGCTCAAAATGCAAACAACACAGCTGCCACTCGAAAACTGCTGACTCAACAAGCTAAATTCATGGCCAAGCATCGCAAGAGCCAACCTGAGTTTGCTCGAGCGTCTGAGTTGCCGTCGCCAGCACCCGCCAAGCACTTCCTTCGTGAATTTGGACAGTCCGATCGCGAGGTGATTGACAACGGTAATTTGGAACCTTCGATTCCCCAAGTACTATCAATGATGAACGGCATCCTAGAGAAAAACGTTTGTCGCGACCCCGCCAGCGTACTCATGCAACAAGCGGTAAAAGCTGGTAGCTCAAAAGAGTGTATTGAAACGGTTTTCCTAACGATGCTCAGCCGCAAACCGAGTCGCAAAGAGCTACAGGCATGGCGTCCTGATTTTGATGCGGCAGTTAACCAGCGTCGCCAGAGTGCGATGGTGGATACGTTTTCTGATTTGATCTGGACGATCGCCAATTCCAACGAATTCATTTTTCAAAAATAGCCAGGTTTCAAAAGCAGCCATTTTCAAGAGTGGCCAATAAACGACAGACGTACAAATTTTTCTTTCGCGAGGTTGATGACATGAGTGATTTCAATTTGATTAAAGATCCTTTCGCTCGTCGGTCCTTCATCACAGGTGCAGCCAAAACCATGCTAGGCATTGGTGCGATGCCGATGTTATCGCGACTCGCAGCCGCCTCACCTGCGGCTACAGCTCCCGAAGTTGGTGGCAAGGCCAAAGCGGTGATCTATTTGTATATGAACGGCGGCATGAGCCACCTAGACACTTTTGACACCAAACCGGGCACCGAGTCACAGGGGCCAGTTGAGTCCATCAAGACCAATGCCGATGGGATTAGAATCAGCGAGTATTTCCCAACAGTAGCGAAGCAGATGCACAACATCGCGATCGTGAATTCGATGAACTCGACGCAGGGATCACACGGCCACGGTCGCTACTATATGCACACCAGCTATCCCAAACGCGGCACGATTCAACATCCCGACTTGGGGGCATGGTCGTCAAGGATGCTCGAACGATCCAATCCCTCGCTACCTGCCAACGTAAAAATTGGCGGAAACAGCTCAGGTCTCGGGGCAGGGTATTTTGAATCCGTGCATTCGGCGCTACCAATCGGCGATCCGGAAGCCGGCTTGCAATACAGTCAACTCTACAAAGGGGTGACCGCGAATCGTTTCGCTGCTCGGCTGAAAAAACTAAACAACATGAATGCCGGGTTCACCGAGAAATTCGATATCAAACAAGCCCGCGCCTACGCGTCGATGTACGACGAAGCAGTATCGTTGATGAAGAGCAAAGACTTAGCGGCCTTCGATTTGACTCAAGAAAAAGATAAAGTGCGAGATCGTTACGGTCGTAGTCGATTCGGCCAAGCTTGCTTGTTGGCTCGGCGATTGGTCCAAAACGGAGTACAGTTTATCGAAGTCGATGACGGTGGCTGGGACACACACGACCACAACTTTGAGCGAGTCGAATCCAAAGGCAACGTATTGGATCAAGCGCTGGGTGCATTATTGGCAGATTTAGAAGCCAGCGGTTTGCTGAAGTCGACGCTAGTGGTGTTGGCGACCGAGTTCGGACGCTCTCCAAAGATTAACGCCGAACGTGAAAATGGCCGGAACCACTACCCCCAAGCATTCACCTGTTTGCTGGCCGGCGGTGGCATCAAAGGTGGAATCAAGTACGGCAAAACCGATGACGAAGGCCGCGAGGTGGTTGAAAACAAAGTTAGCGTGACGGACTTTAACGCCACCATCGCAACTTGCATGGGGATCTCACTGACCAAAGAAGTGGTCTCGCCTTCGGGCCGTCCATTTACGATCGCCGATGATGGAAACGTGATTTCTGATCTACTGATCTAGCCAGTGTGCAGCGCAGGCGGCTGGTGCAAACCCAACGCGTTAGCAAGGAACCCTACGAAGGGCCAGTACTATTTACTGGCCAGTTTCCTTCAATCGCTGACGAAACTCTCGCAGCTTTTGTTCGCATAGTCGTCCACTTCGATCCCCTTCGCATACGGCTCCACGGACACCGACCAAGCTCGCCCCTGCTTCGATCACTCGTGGCAGCAAATCGATCGTTACCGACCCAGCCACCACGATTGCCAACTCGGCCTCAGTCGCCATGGCAATAATCTCTCTTAACTGCTGATCATCGATGTGGGCAAACAAATCATTTTGTTTATCGTGGGTATCCAACAGAACTGTCGAAACCTGAGGATGACCTGTGGCAAATTCGATCAACTTCCCAATCGACGGACAACAAACGTTAGCAGATTTATCGTCCGCTGCTGGCTGCACATCTGGAAATCGGTCCAAGTAACCAACAACAACGGGTTGAACCCTATCCGGCAAACCGGCAAACAACTTACTCCACAAAACCGGCCAATTGTCCCCTTGCTGCACTCCTGCCAAACCAATCTTCACGTAGCTAAATCCAGCGATTTGGCTTGGCGTGTATCGGTCCAGTAAACGAGGCCAACGCTGAAAATCCCAACCTGCCAGTTCGCCCAATGCAAAACTCAGCTTGGGCCTTCGCTCGGGAGCAGCCTGCATCGCCAATTGTTGAACCTGTTCGACCACCGTATCTGGCACCGCCCCTAACGCCCCCGCAAGAGGCTCTTTAAGGTCCAAAACCTCCACGCCACAACGCAAAACCAGCTTGGCTTCGTCTGCATTTCGCACACTAACCAATAGTCCACAGCGTTTTTCTGGACCGAGCAACGACTCAATAGGATTGCCAGAAATCGACACGTTGGCCACAAAAAACTCGCTCTATCAAAATTATGTTGTTCTAGTTAACCTAATAACTATTAAATCAGCTTATCGTAATTACCACGCACTTGTCGCCTTATTACCAGACCGCATTTTAATGGCCTCCGCCGACTTTCAATACATTGATAGCGACTCGCAGCTACAAAAATTTTGCCAAGAGTCTATCGGAGCGAAGATCGTAGGTTTTGACACCGAATTCGTTTCCGAAAGTCGATATCGCCCTGAGCTTTGCTTGCTGCAAGTAGCAGTCGACGGGGTGTATGCGATCATCGACACAATGACGATCTCCGACTTGATGCCGTTCTGGAATTTCTTAGTGGATGGTGATCACATTACTTTGGCTCACGCCGCCCGCGAAGAATTCTTGTTCTGCTACCGAGCCTGCGGGGCATATCCGAAAAGGCTGTTCGACGTCCAGTTGGCCGCCGGTATGGTCGGCGGCGACTACCCAATTAGTTACGGCAATTTAGTTTCCCGGTCACTGAACCAAACCATCGACAAAGGCGAAACCAGAACCGACTGGCGACAGCGTCCGCTATCGGACCGACAAATCGCGTACGCACTTTCGGATGTCATTCACTTAGAACAACTGTACGAAAACCTGTCCAAGAAACTTGAGCAACTCAATCGCACCGAGTGGTTCGAAGATGAAATCCAAGACTGGCAAACCCACTTATGCAAAACACATGACGAACCCCAATGGCGTCGAGTGTCAGGCATCAGTAATTTGAAACCGGAAGCATTGGCGATCGTCAGAGAGTTATGGATCGCTCGCGATGAAGTAGCAGCAGACAAAAACCGTTCTCCGAAACGCATCTTGCCCGACGACTTGATTATCGAACTTGCCAAACGTGGCAGTGCGGACATGAAGCGACTGAAAGCGATTCGAGGATTCGAAAACCGCGTCAATCGATCCATGATGCCACTGATTGCATCAGCAATCGAAAAGGCGAACTCGTTACCTAAAAGCGAATTGCCTAAACGATTGCCGCGAGGAAAATCGACCAACCTTGGTTTGTTGGGGCAGTTCCTATCGACCGCGTTGAACGTCGTTTGTCGCGACCAGAGCATTGCACCGTCGCTAGTTGGCACAGCGAACGATGTTCGCATCATGGCCGCCTGGAAACTAGGCATGATCAGCCCAAAAGACAAACCTGCACTAGCCAGCGGCTGGCGATCTGAAATGATCGGCCGTCTGATCGAACGCGTGCTCGACGGCACCATCGCCATTCGCGTCGGCGATCCTACCAGCGACGACCCGCTAAAACTAGAATACCTTGACCGCAGTTAGTGGTTGACGCCGGCCGCTAAATACTTCATCGAAATCCTTCCTGCGCGGCAGTTGCTTCACGGTCGCAAGCTACTTAGGATAAATGCTCCCATGTCTTAACTCGAATAGCGGTGAGCGATGATTGTCGGAGCGTTGAAGGAGAATGGCCGAGGAGAGGCCAGGGTGGCAGTGACGCCACAGTCGGTCCCTAAGCTGATCAAGCTGGGCTATGAGGTGATGGTCGAAACTCGCGCCGGTGTGCTGGCCAATTTCCCGGATGAACTCTATACCCAAGCCGGTGCCACGATTAGTACACGAGCCGAGGTTTTAGAAAAATCCAATTTGACGCTAAAAGTCGATCCACCGACACTGGAAGAAATTAACGATCTGCCGGAAGGTTCAGCGCTGGTCAGTTTCCTGTGGCCGGCCACCAACACCGAACATGTCGAACTACTCCGCAGTAGAAACATCACCGCGTTGGCGATGGACTGTGTGCCACGAATCTCACGAGCCCAAAAACTAGACGCGTTAAGCTCAATGGCCAACATCGCTGGCTACCGTGCGGTCGTCGAAGCAGCAAATGAGTTTGGCAGTTTCTTCACCGGACAAATTACCGCCGCCGGGAAGATCCCGCCAGCAAAAGTTCTGGTCATCGGCGCCGGCGTGGCCGGCCTGGCCGCAATCGGCACCGCCAAAAGCCTTGGCGCGATCGTACGTGCCTTTGATACTCGACTGGCCGTCAAAGACCAAATCAAATCAATGGGCGCGGATTTTCTAGAACTTGAATTCGAAGAATCCGGTGAAGGGCAGGGCGGCTACGCAAAAACGATGAGCGATGAATTCATCGCGGCCGAGATGGCGCTGTTCGCCGAACAAGCCAAAGAAGTTGACATCATCATCAC
>CAZORR010000106.1:0-10263 GCA_964582115.1 uncultured Pirellulaceae bacterium | reverse complement strand
CTTCGCGCCTTTGCGTGAGAAATTCCACGCTGCGATTTTCTTGTTGTTGAAGTTTTTTAAAATTACCTTGCAGTGGTGTTCACCGAAAAGTCTCCTCTTGCCTGTCACCATAAGGTACCAAAAACCGTTCCGCTGACGCGACGAACCATCTGCCGTACTATAATACCACGCTCTCCGCAAAAGCAGCCCCACCTTCACTGCACTGCTCCAATCTCACGCAAAGGCGCGCAGGCGCAAAGAACTGGCTATCAACTTCGCGCCTTTGCGTGAGACAATAACCGCTTGGGTACAAATCACTAATTACCGAACAAATTCCCAAAACCCTTAAACAGCTCAAACGACGGAAGCTTCGCCGACTGTTCGGATCTTTGGATATCCAAAAAACCGTGAACCGAAAACTGCGTTTCCGCTTTTGAAACTTCCGCCTTCAACCCGCGAAACCAACTTAAAAACGGTGCGACGTGATTGGGCGGTAAAACAGGATTGATAAACGACGGCCACTTCGAAGAAACCCAAATGGTCCGGCCCGATGGTGTCTTTGCCAATTGGTACTCACCGCCCAACGAACAAACCAACTCCGCATCCAACATCCGTTGCATCACCATGCTCGACTCTTCTGGCGAGATCCGAAACTGCTGAACGGCCAGATTCAACATCTGCATATTCGACACCGACGTCTCCCATGCTCGGCGGTAGTTGACCGTATTGGCCCACTCTTTCAATTTCGACTGAGATAAATCCTCGACCGACAACCGGATTTGAGCAGGCCGCTTGGTTTCGACGATCTTTAAGTGCTCCTTCAAATTTTCCAATCTAGGCTGATCGAACGACAACACGGAAAACGAATTCCATTGCAACCGCCAGAGCTTTAGCAGCCGACTATAGGTATACCCATACGCATCTGGCTGTCCACCCAAAGCAGGCATCCAGTTGATATACCCAGGACTCGGCCACGACCCTAGGTAACCGGGGATTTCTCTGAGCGTTCGAAGTGCTCCCAATTTCGAGGAAGGTTTTAGTTCAACATGGTGACTAAGCGTGTCTTGGACCCCGGCAAAAATTTGGTGCGGTGCAATTTGTGGATTTAAATCACCGCCTTTCATACTAGCTTGAAAAGACGCGATGTCACCTGGCGGTGTGTTGACTCGTTCTTTGAGTGGCGGCCCGAGCATCGACATCAGCCAACCGTACTTATCCGCGCCAAAAGGTGCCAGCCGAGCGTCGAACACCACCCGCTCAACATTATCCTTCAACTCAAAACGTTTGATCACAATCAACATCGGGTCGAGCGTCTTGATCGAATCCGCGAAAAAGGTCGCTCGTTCGTTAAACCATTGAACCTCATCCGCCGTGACCGTGTTGAGTGTCAAGTCTGGAATGGGCGTGAAGAAACCACGCAGCCCTCGGATCGAATCAGTCCACTGATCACCTTCAATTCTGAAACTGCCTCCATCGGGCCGAAAACCAAAGCCATGTGGTAGGTAACCCGCATTGACCATATCGTCGATCGGCATTTGCCGGTGGCCCTCATTGTTGGCGGCCAGTTTACCTAGTTGCAATAAAATCATATCCGTCGCGATACGATTACGGCGACGGAGTTCAATTTGATACTGCGGAGTCAGTAGGTTTTGAAAAAACCGAGTCGACGCGAACACAAAAATCGTGTCATCGCGATCCAAAGGCATGTTAACACGAGCAAACTTAAATTCCTCGGATTTCGCCAAACTATCTTTTCCCTGACTCGCCTCCAAAAACCGTTTCGCCAATACGAGCGACGTTGTGAACAAGTGGCAATCTTTGGCAACCACATAAAACGAACGGTAACGATTATCTGGCGTCGACAAAAACTCGATGGTATGTTCGCCGACCTTGATTTCTTCAATCTTCGCTCCCATATCTTGGTGACGTTTTGCAAACGCGGCTCGTTTTCGTCGCAAGTTACCATCAAGAGTTTTGCTACTTTTGGCGTGCAACATCACGCCGACTGCCGATCCGGTATTGAAATAAGCATCCATCCCGATCACCGCCACATCGTCGATCAAGCGACCACCAAACAAATCATCAAACTCCGAATTCTCTAACGCCAATTGATCAAGAAACTTAGACTGGATTTTATAGCGGAAACCACGAGACTGAATCATACGACTCAAGTCACCACCAAAATCCTCCATCAATTTCTTCAACCACAACTGATTCCCCCAAGTACCAAATCGAAGATAAAAACACTCTTCAGGCACACACTCAGCCATCGGCTCGATGTCGATTGATTCCGGCAAGTTATCTACTTTGACTGGCGTCCAATTGATCGGGGTCGGAACGGTTTGGTTAGCCGGTTGAACCTGCACGCCCTTGGTCATCAAATCGTTGATCGAATCAATCCTTAACGATTCAACATCGAACATTAACCGGAACGTTTCCAACAGCGGATCCGGGTTCTTTTTACGTTGATTCGTCGCGACCAAGCCAAAACGTTTCCCAATCAAATTCTTTAAATACACATGCAAGATCGGCGGATAGTCTCCCGATTTGATTTGCGCGTCCACCACGCGATTAAACGATTGCCACCACTGTTTGACTCGGCGATCAAACTGACGTGGCCGCACAAATTCGACTGGCACAACCACGGTTTCTTGTTGCGATCCAAAAACCGATATCGTTAACGGTGCTTCGCCTTGGAACAAAAACCAAACCGTGTGTACATCGGTCGGTTCGCTGGATTGCTTACCGACAATCGACTCCATAAACGCCTTAAAGGCTGAATTGGCAACAACCGGATACAGAATGCGTTGCTGAGCATCGTCGATTAAAATCGCTCCGGTGCGATCAAGCATTGCGTCGCTAGAACTCAAACGAAAGGTAACTTTACCAACGCCGTATGGAAGCCCAGCGAATGCCTCAGCTTTCAAAACCACCGGCAGTCCATTGGTTAAATCAGCAATGGCAACCGATTGCTGGACAGTCGATGGCGTTGCGGTGGGGGCCGGCTGCCCACTGGCACCAGGGACGGTGGGTTGCTGCTGCAATGGCGGTTGTGAAGTCGGTGCTGCGGCAGGATTCGCAAGCGTTGGTTCCTGAGGCGGCGAGTACCGATTGCTCTGAGCTACACAATGGTCGTTGTTGAGCATCGCCGCTACAAACAGCGCTAAGCAACCCAAAACGGATGTGACTATTTGATTGGATCGAGTGAATTGGTTCATTATTCTTAACCAAAAGTTAGCAGATCATCTGATTCGCATTTGCCACCGAGGCGTTCGTTCCGCCGTCGCGAAAACCGTTCAGCATTTTATCACTGCAAGACAAACTCACGTAAGGTGACCGACGAAAAACGTTTCGCATCATCCGCATAAAAATGTGTTGGCTTGGCTCGCCTTTAAAATCGATTCATTTGAAACCCACTCACTACCGTGCAATAAGTCACGGTATTTTCTTATGAGTTTCGATTGTGAGCGTTTTCGGTTGGATTAGGATAGGTAATTCCGATTGTTTTAGATAATCACGGAACTTCGTCGTATCAGGTGCTATATATACCCTGTAATGACTGTCAAAGTTTGAAATACTTCGCCGCAAAAAAGTGGGATAGTGCTTCCAGCCTGTCAGATAGCGCAACAAATTCAAAACGTGGGATCGTACTTCCAGCGCCTTCAACCAATCGATTGCGCCAACATCAACAACTCACCTCGGTTTCGTTTGTGAATCAAGGAAACTAAATGCATCATCGCAAAAATCATATTTTGGGTTTGGCCTGTCTATTAATGACGTTTGGGTCGACGCTCCTAGCCCAACATAATCACGAACCCTTGGTCGATCGCAAACCCGATTCGACACGCGAAAGCATTCATCGCGAAGGCTTGCACGTTAATCCTGTCGCCACCTACGCGATCGTCGGCGCGACGGTGCATCGCACTCCAACATCGGATCCGCAAGTCGAAATGGTACTAGTATCCAATGGAAAAATCGTAGACATTGGATCGGACATTAAAATCCCTGCCGGATCACAACGCATCGATGCAACGGGGCATCACTTGTACGCTGGTTTTATCGATGGGTTCACCGAAACCGAAGTTCCTTTCGAAACCAAACAGGGAACCGCTTATTGGAACCAACAAGTGCGTCCTCAAGTCTCCGTCGCCAGAGACCTCGACTTTTCCAAGATCGGTGCCAGCGGAATGCGTAGCGCCGGCTTCACTGCCGCATTAGTGGCTCCCTCAAAAGGGATCGTCAAAGGAAGCTCCAGCCTACTGTTGCTCGGCTCGGACAATAGCAATCATACGATCATCCGTACCGATGTCGCTCAGCACTTACAGCTTACCACGACTCGAAATCGCGGCAGCGGCTACCCCAATTCGCCCATGGGAGCCTACGCCTTGGCTCGCCAAGCAATGTACGATTCCCAGTGGTATCGTGATGCCAACCAAGCGGCAAAAACAAACGCCACCGTCGAACGTCCCGAGAGCAATCAGGCGTTGGCAGCATTACAACCGGCCATCGCTGGTCAGCAACCCGTCGTTTTTGAAACTTCAAACGAGTTATTCGCGTTGCGTTCAGTACGATTTGCGAACGAGTTTGGCCTGAACACCGTTTTGCTGGGCAGTGGAAACGAGTATCGCCGCATCGACGAGATCAAGGCGACTGGCCGGCCGATCATTTTGCCACTGAACTTCCCCAACGCCCCAGTCGTTTCCTCGCCCGAGCTTGCTCGCGATGTTGATCTTGAAACACTCATGCATTGGGACCACGCCCCCAGCAACCCAGCGGTACTTGAAACCAATGGGATTGATTTTGTCTTCACAACCAAGGGCTTGAAGAGCAAAAAAGATTATCTCAAAAACATTCGCAAAGCAGTTAAACGCGGGCTTTCAAAATCCACTGCACTGCATGGATTAACATTAGGCGTGGCAAAGCTCTACCAAGTTGATGATCAACTTGGCACCGTTGAAAAAAACAAAATCGCTAACTTCACGTTGCTCGACGGCGACTTGTTTGCCAAGTCCAGCAAAATCGCCAGCGTCGTCGTAGACGGACAGTACTTCGATTTGGGCCATCAACATCAATCAAAACGCATGATCGATGGCACTTGGAAGATAAAAAGCAAAAACCGGCAATTGTCAAAACTCAACTTGCTACTCAAAAAAAGCAACAAGACGTTAACCGGTTATTTAGTTGACAACAAACCAAAACCCAACAAAACCGATGAAGAAAAGCCAGACGACGCAGACGATTCGGATGACAACCAAGCAAAGAAAAAGCCCACCGCCAAAATCAAGATTAAGTCGTTAAAACAGGCCGACGGTCGAGTGACCGGAACATTTATGCTGCCCGACGCCAAAACACCGGGCGTTTTCTTGTTCACGATATTGTTTGCCGAGGACGAAACTGGCATCGGACAGTTGACCGACCCTCAAGGCCGCGCGTCAAGCTTCTCTCTAAAACCGGTCGACGAGTGGGCACGAGAAGTGAATGGCCACAAACACCAAAAACCGATGCCTGACGATGAGGAGCCCGAAGACGACACCGAATCCGAAGGTGATTCCGACAGCGATTCCACTAACGAATCCGACGCAGATTCAAACGATTCAAACAAACCCGCCGAAACCAAAGCAAAATCGAAACAACCGCTTTCCGAGGCATCCTTTCCAGTCAATTTTCCATTGGGGGCCTACGGAGTTGATGGCAATCCAGATCAGCCGGAAACCGTCTTGATGAAGAACGTCACGATTTGGACGTTGGACAAAACGGGCAAGATTAAAAACGGTGCGATCCTGTTTGGCAACGGCCAGATTAAATCCATTTTGGATTTGAAAGACAACCCGCCTCTACCCGACGCTGATTTGGTAATCGACGGTAAGGGGGGCCACGTGACTCCGGGCATCATCGATTGCCACTCCCACATGGCAACCGACAGCGGCATCAATGAAAGCGCTCAGGCAATCACCGCAGAAGTCCGAATCGGCGACATGATCGACCCCGACGACATCACCATCTATCGGCAACTGGCTGGCGGAGTTACCGCTGCCAATATTTTGCACGGTTCGGCCAATCCGATCGGCGGACAGAACCAAGTCATCAAACTACGTTGGGGCGCCAACGAAGAAGACATGAAGTTCCAAGACGCTCCAGCGGGCATCAAGTTCGCACTCGGCGAAAACGTCAAACAAAGCAATTGGCAAAAACCGACCAACCGCTACCCACAAACTCGGATGGGCGTTGAACAACTGATCGATGATGCGTTCAACGCAGCCAAAGACTATCAACGACGCCACGAAGATTATCGTCGCCATCGCACCGGCCTACCGCCTCGCCGAGACCTGGAACTGGACGCGTTGGTCGAGATCTGCAATGGCGAACGTTGGATTCATTGCCACAGTTATCGGCAAGACGAAATTCTGGCACTACTGCGAACTTTGGAATCGCACGACATCACCATCGGTTCGCTCCAACATATTTTGGAAGGCTACAAAGTCGCCGACCAAATGCAAAAACACGGTGCGATGGCCAGTTCATTTGCCGACTGGTGGGCTTACAAATACGAAGTCAAAGACGCGATTCCGTACGCGGGTGCTTTGATGCACGAAGCCGGTTTAGTCGTTTCGTTCAATTCCGATGACGACGAACTCGGTCGGCGTTTAAATCAAGAAGCTGCCAAAGCCGTTCGTTACGGCGGAGTGAATGAAGTCGAAGCGATGAAGTTTGTAACGCTCAACGCAGCCAAGCAACTTCGCATTGATGACAAAGTAGGATCGCTGGAACCCGGAAAACACGCGGACCTTGTCCTGTGGTCCGGTCATCCGCTATCCAATTTGTCTCGAGTCAAACAAACTTGGTTGGACGGTCGAAAGTACTTCGACATTGCCGACGATCAACAACGACGCAAAGAAAACCAACGCCGACGTAACGCCTTGATCCAAAAGATTTTGACGTCTGGTGCAAAAATGGAAGCCAAAAACAAGAGCACGACCGACCCGGCTAAGCTTTGGCCACGTCACGACGAATTTTGTGGGCATGACGATCACATTGGCGAACACGACCACACCGATCTACAACATTCGCAGCAAGGAGCCAACAATGAGTAAGTTTTTAAATGTCGCGGTTGCCTTGCTGATCGCCATCGCTGTATTCCCCAACCCGCTCACGGCCCAAGAAATCCCCGGTCCCGCTCAGCAGCAACCAATCGTTTTAACAAACGCGATTCTGCATCCGGTCGATTCTGAAGTCATCGATCAAGGAATGTTATTGATCGAAGACGGCAAGATCACTGCGATTGGCAAGAAAGTAAAAATCCCCGAAGACGCCAAAACCGTCGACCTGCAAGGCAAGCACGTTTACCCGGGTTTGTTTGAAGCACATACGAGCATGGGTTTGACCGAACTGTCAGCCGTTCGAGCCGCCAATGATTACTACGAGTCTGGCATGATCAATCCAAACGTCAAAGCGCTGGTATCGATCAACCCTGACAACATGATCATTCCGGTGACACGCTCCAATGGAGTCTTGTTCGCACTGGCCGCACCAACGGGCGGTTTGATCGCGGGCAAGTCGGCCGTCATCCAGTTGGATGGCTGGACTTACGAAGACATGTCCATCCGTTCCGAAGCCGCGTTACAAATCAATTGGCCATCGCAGAGCCTTTCACCCAGACGACGGGCCAGTATGACCGCCAAGGATGCTGCATCGGCCGTCAAAAAACAAGCCGAACGACTTAAAAAGCTAACCGACTTTTTTCAGTCGGCACGAAACTACCGCGACGCGAGACAAGCACCCGATTCAACACAGAACTATGATGCTCGCCTAGAAGCAATGATCGACATCGTCGATGGAAAAACACCGATGATGGTCGAAGCCAACGGCGCGGCAGAGATTCAGTCGGCGGTTAATTTTGCGGTACAAGAAAGCGTGAAGCTGATCATCTTGGGCGGTTACGACGCGGACGAATGTGTCGAACTATTAAAGAAATACGACATTCCTGTAGTGATCGGCGCCGTCCATCGAATGCCTCGACGACGGTCGGACGAATACGACCGGGCTTACACGTTGGCAGGTCGACTACACCAAGCAGGCGTGCGTTTTTGCATCTCTGGAACAGAACGAAGTAAAACTTGGAACGCTCGCAATTTGGCATATCACGCCGCGACGGCGGTTGCCTTTGGCCTTCCGGTCGATCAAGCAATTCGATCAATCACACTTTCGTCCGCCGAAATCTTTGGTGTCGATGATCAAATCGGATCGCTAACGGTTGGCAAAGACGCTTCGTTGATCGTAACCGACGGCAACCCATTGGAGATTCGTACCAATGTGCTGAGTGCTTATTTACAAGGCCGCGAAGTTGATCTTTCCAATCGACAAAAACGACTCTACAAAAAGTACCAACAAAAATACAAACAACTGGACGCTCAGAAGAACTAGGCTTTGATTTCAAAAGTCCCCAAAGTCGCCTTTTGCTAGGAGGCTGGCATTTTTTGCGTGCTGTGTTCGTAGTAATGCCTTTAGGCTTTACTCTCCGAAGTGAACTCGCCAAACTTCTGCAAACGCGATGAACCGCCTAGCCGGTCAAATGCCACGTTCTCCACGAAAGAAGCACTACCCACGGTGAACGTTTACGAAACGGTTGGAATCGATCGAACTGACATCGGTGTTTTTTACTAGTTGCGATAGAATCACGTCTTTGCTGGATCGACCTTCATCTCCGTCGGCTGGCTTCAACGAATTCGATGGTGTTTACGCAACCACTGCATCCATGGCCAACAAGCAGAAAAAACAATCCCAAGCCACCCGTCCCCACGCCACTCGGCGACACCGGTTGATGAAATGGTTGTTGACCAAACGTGAACACGGCCCCGACCGAATTCACCAGCTCAGCCTGATGCTGGCTTGTGTCGTTGCTGGCATTTTGGCGCTCCTTAATACTGACCGGATGCTGCACACAACTTCCTCGGAAAAGCTCGGGCCGAACGTCAGTCAACACGGTTGGCCAATGGTATACCTGAATCGCCAAGGCCCTGCCCCGCTGCCGATGCTACGTAAAGAACCCGGTTACGCTTGGCCCTACCCTGCGGTTAAAGACGAAACCCGGACTTGGTCTTGGGTTGCATTACTAACGGACTTAATGGTGGCGTTAGTCTTCGTTGCTGCGACTTACTGGGTGGTACAGCGATTAGCTGGAAAACCCACCAAGGTTGAAACTGTGTCTGAGGCTCTGTTGGATTCTTGATCGATGCTGCGACCACTTTGAAATTGCATTACCCGAACTAAAGCAGATGCCATGACGCCGATAGGTCACTCTTTGATTGGTCTTTCTTTTGCCTCGCTGGCGCTGTCTACCTCAAAAAATGCAACCAACCATCGCTGGCGGAATTGCGGAGTAGCATTGACGTTTGTCGCACTTGCAAATCTACCTGATTGGCCCCTACCGAACTGGGGGCATGATCGTTACGACGTCAGCCACAGTATTTTCGTCAACGCAGGACTGATTTGCACGGTGATTGCAGTGATGAAAACTTTGGCAACAGGAAAATGGTTTAGCCAGCCACGATTTTTGATGCTCGCCGCGATGGCTTGGCTCAGCCACCTCCTCCTCGACTCGTTCTACAATCACGGACGCGGTATCGCTATCTACTGGCCCGTCTCATCCCAACGATTGAACTTAGCAATACCATGGTTTTCAAATTGGGATTTGTCTCAGCCCGTGACTTCCCCTGATAATCTGTCGGTCTTCGGCATCGAATTTCTCGCCTACACGCCCATCCTGCTTGGGTCACTGCTGGTCTCCTACAAAATCCGAAACCGGCGAGCATTAGATGAAGCTTGAGCTATGGCAGTTGCTGATGATAACGACTTGGGCTGCCGCGATTTTTGGTGTTTTGACGACAACTTTAATGCCGACTGGCACGCGAATTGGCGCCGGCTTGGTTCTTATTGGGTTATTCATTACATTTGGAGGATCGGCACTACCGCGTCCGGAACCACGAGACCATGTGCCCAATGACCGACAATTGCAGCGCTGGGGCGACATTCTCATGCTTGGGATTCCCGCGTTCTTATTGATCTGGATCGGGACGAGTATGTTTCTATACCGCGTATTTTCTGCGTCCAGTATAGCTATTGGATTTAGTGTCAGTTTTGCCGTTAGCGTAGGATACTGCATTTTGGTATTCACACGTGATACTGATCACCGACGTTGATCAAACACATGCCCTCCACAATTAGTTCTTTACAGAAATCGAAACTCGCCATGTCAGAACCAAACGAACTTGAACCAAACACGTTCTT
>CAZORR010000105.1:0-10346 GCA_964582115.1 uncultured Pirellulaceae bacterium | reverse complement strand
AGAAAAGCCCCGAGGAACCGAGTTCCCCGGAGCTTTTGCCAGTCGGGCTGACTGGATTCGAACCAGCGACCTCTACACCCCCAGTGTAGCGCGCTACCAGACTACGCTACAGCCCGTCAGCGATGCATTGTAAGTGTTTTTGAGTGAGTGACAACTGGTTTTTTATCAAGCTTCGCTGTTGCTTTCGTTGGTTGCTAAGGAATGCGCCGTAACTGGGCTCGCCAGAGTTAAGGGGGCTTACCGATCCGCATCCCGAAGTTTGGCGACTCCGGCTACGACCAAAACCTAACTAAAAACTCTCTTTGCGCCCTTGCGGCTTGGCACCTTTGCGTTGAAATCTATTTCTAAGCGATCGCACAAGGTTGCGTTTCAAAATATGAGCCATACCAAGATTGAAAGAACGCTACTTTCGCGGAGAGCGTGACATTTAATCGGCCTAGTGATTCCTTGCGTCAGCTGACCTGCTTCTAGTATTAGTTTCAGCAGGGGGGGCCGCGAGTTCACTTCGGAGAGTAAAGCCTAAAGGCATTACTACAAACACACCACGTAAAAAACGCTAGGCTCGGATCGAAAGGCGACTATAAAGCGACTTTGGCTTTTGACAGAGACGGAGCCCGTGAGATAAACTCTTCCGATTGGTTGTTTGACCGCAGCGATTTTAAAGCACGCCTTTTTAAAAAGGACTGTGTTAACAACCAAGCACCCAAGTTCGCTTTGTCACTCTGTTGAAATGCCGTGCCTTTAAGACGCTTGATTGACGATCTCGCGTTTTCGATTTTCTCAATTTTTTTAGAACTGTAACTCGATGCCTTTCTCGCACTTCGCCGATCGCTTGACCGATGCTGTCAAGCAAAAACAAACTCCGTTGGTTGTTGGTATTGATCCGCGAGCCAATCAGTTGCCGGCTGATTTACTGGACGACAATACGGGGATGGCAGAGCGGTTCGCAAAATTCGGGATGGCGGTGGTCGATGCAGTGGCGGACCTTGTTCCGGCTGTGAAGCCGCAGGCTGCTTTCTTCGAACAGCTGGGACCCGCTGGCTGCGTGGCGTTGGCGAGTGTTGTCGACTACGCGGCTGATAAAGGGTTGATCGTGATCATGGATGCAAAGCGAGGAGATATCGGGTCGACGGCCCAGGCGTATGCAGGTGCTTATCTTGGTCCGAAACCCGAATCGGCGTGGGGCTGTGATTGCTTGACCGTGAATCCGTACATGGGTGACGATACGTTGACGCCTTTTGTCGATGCCGCCAATCGGTCAGGCAGTGGGTTGTTTGTGCTGGCCAAGACAAGTAACCCCGGGAGCGATTGGATTCAAGCGAAAGCCGAAAAGGACCAACCGATCTATCATTTAGTGGCCGATGAAATTCAGCGGCTGTCGGCTAATAATCTTGGTGAATCTGGTTATGGGAACATTGGTGCGGTTGTGGGAGCGACTTACCCGGAACAGTTGTCGGAGCTGCGACAACGGATGCCAAACACGTTGTTTTTGATCCCCGGTTTTGGGGCTCAGGGAGGCACGGCGAGTGATGTCGCGGGTGGTTTGGATAAAGACGGCCTGGGTGGGTTGATCAATAGCTCGCGGGCGGTGATTTTTGCTTATCAACAGGATCAATACGCGAAGTTGAAATGGCAAGATGCGATTCGTCAGGCGGCGGTGGATACGGTCGAGCGAATTGCCGATGGCACGAGTGCGTCACGGTTGCAATCGTAGATGGGCCCCTTGGGTTGCTGAACAACCAAGATTGCTGCACAGACTCGTTTGCTGAATAATCGAGATCGTTGCTGAGTTTGTTGGTTCGGTGTTTTTTTGGCCGGCGCTGACGCCGTCGCCTTCCGGCTCGTCGTTAAACTTTACAAGACCGGCTAAAGTTGGTTTGAGGAAGAACACTAATTTTCACTAATCGACACTAATGACAGAAATTATAGTTCGAGACTGCGTGTTGGATTAGTGATGATTAGAGCAGATTAGTGTTCCACTTTTCATGCACCAGTGGTTAATTTCTTGGGTAGCCGGTATTCCGCCTTAAGGCGACTATCGGTCTAACGTCGATCCTCGTTTCATGGCGGCGCTGCCGAAGCGGTCGCGGATGGCGTCGGCGGTCGAGTCGATTTGTTTGGCCTGTTCGGTTTGCTGTTGGCCAAACAATAGTTGTTGTTGACCAGTTTGGCTCGAGAGCCCGCCGACGCTGACTCCCAGCAAACGAATCGAATCTCGTTGTTCGTTTCGGACGGCATGGAGTAAACGCAGCGAGCTTTCGGCGATGGCACGCGTGGCGTTGGTGTGATTCGCAATCGTTTTGGAGCGGCTGATGGTACGGAAGTCGTGAAAGCGGATTTTGACGCGGATGGTTTTTCCGCGAATCTGATTTCGTCGCAGTCGTCTGCCAACTTGATCGGCCAGTTCCCACACCCAGCTTTCTAAAACATGGTCGTCGCTGATGTCTTGAGAGAAGGTTGATTCGTGCCCGACGGCTTTGGCGATTCGGTCAGGTACGACTTGTCGCGTATCGATGCCTCGGGCCAGTCGCCAAAAGTGATCGGCGTTCAAACCAAACAGTTGTTGGAGGGTTGTTTTGGGGAGTTTTCTAAGTTGTCCGATTCGTTGTACGCCGAGCCGTTCGAAAGTTTTTTGAGTTTTTGGGCCAATGCCCCAGACGCGTGAAATGTTGAGTGGGTCAAGAAATTCCGTGGCGTTGGCCTGTTGGACAACCAAGAATCCGTTTGGTTTGTCGAGGTCACTGGCGAGTTTGGCGAGAAATTTATTGGGGGCCACACCAACGGAGGCGACCAGTTGAAGTTCTTTCGCGATGGTGGTTTGAATCTTCCGGCCAATTGTCTGCGCGTCGCCGAACAGTTTTTCGCTGCCGGAGACATCTAAGAATGCTTCGTCTAATGCCAGCGGTTCGAATACGGGTGTGAAGCGATTGAAGATTTCGCGGATTTGTTTTGAGACGGCTGAGTATTTTTCCATTTGAGGTTTGATAAAGATGGCTTGCGGGCAGAGTCGGATTGCTTGGGCACTGGGCATCGCGCTATGCAAACCAAATTTCCTTGCTTCGTAGCTGGCCGCCGCAATGACACCTCGTCCGGTCGCCGATCCACCAACGACGACAGGCTTTCCGGCCAAGTTCGGGTTGTCTCGCTGTTCGATTGCCGCATAGAAAGCGTCCATGTCGACGTGGAGAATCATGGTGTGTTTAGAGCTTGAATGGACGGGTCTGGTTACACCGATTGTATCGGGTTCGTGGACTGGAAAGGGGGAGTGAATGCATCATTTTTGGTTATTTACCAACATGGCACCAATCATGGCCTATGTTTCTATAACGTTACAGAACTACAGGCAGATGGGAAAATCTCCTCTCCAATTATCTATCACCTCAAAGATATTAGACAAAACAATGAACTACTTAAAATTAGTTGTCAGCAATTTCATTAAGCAAGAAGACGGGCCAACAGCAGTTGAATATGCAATCATGTTGGCACTTATTGTCGTCGTTTGTATTGCGGCAGTTAGTTCGATAGGCCAGAGTGCTCGGGGAGTGTTCGAAGCGGTTGCCAACGTATTTTAATCGATCGAGGCTCTCCGTCGTCGCGGCGACCGTTAAAGCCTCTCCGCTGGTTCGAGATCAATTCTTGGCCGGCAAACCTCGCTGGCCCAAGCCAATACTAAGTAAGATTCAAACATTTCCTCGCGGTTCCAACGTTAGTTGACTGCGAGGTTATTTGGTGTGTAATCGTGGTAAACGCCACTACTTGAATCGAGCTTTGCTATGTGGCCGTTTACAGATGTGCAGTAAGGCATGTCGTCACGTGTAGAAACGCAAAGTGCGGACGAGAAGATTCGAACTTCCACGGGATTATCTCCCACTAGGCCCTCAAAATACAATTCTGAAACGCCCAAATCAGCTTTCAACCCGTCTTTTTACGAGTGAAACTGATTCATCTATCGGCAAACCGCAGATGCAAACTGTTGCATTAAAACGCGGGAAAAAGCGGTATGACTCAAACGGCAGTTTGAGCTAAAAGCGTACGGAATCGTTTTGAGTTATTCTGTAGTGATGTTAGCCAATGATTCGTCGACCAACTGAAACATCCGAGGATCTGAGAAAAGTTGATTCATTATGGGTAATTCCATTATCTTTTTAGATACTTTGGCGGCTTCCTTATCGTGCCAAACTACGCGATACAAAGGGAAACCCCTCGCAAGGTCAGTCGCATCAAAAAGTAGCTCAACTAGGTCGCTTTTTTGAAAGATCAGCGTTGCTCGCCATATAAATTTAGGATGTTGTTCCAAAAGCAATTGCTCTCTAGCTTCATTACCGTCACCGTTTTTGCGCAAATCAGCTTTCATTGCGTTTGTGGTCGTTAGTCTTACATTCCATTCTGTTTTTGTTTGATCAGCAAGAATTAGTGACATGAAGCGATTAAATACGTGAATCCACTCTTGGATGTCAATAAATGTAACCCGGATCTTGTGGTAGACCGGAAGTATCGCAACCTTAGGGAGTAGTCGCCGGAACGTCCCTGAACCCGCCTTCCATGACCCAGAGAGAATTAAGGGATATTCATCTGTAACGGGTCTCTCGGAATAGATTCGGCAAAACGGGCCAATTTGGTCATCATGTGCGTAAAATGTCTTGATTCGCAAACCAGTCATGTTGAAGTGCTTGCGATTGAGGCCAACTTCTGAATCTACGTGTCTATTCTCTTGAAGCGAGTACCCGTTTAGCGTGATAGCGTGAAACCCTACCCCCTCGACTTCCACCCCAAGAATTACAGGTAGCCCCAAATGCAAGTGTGAATACAACAAAGACGCGAGCGGAACGCCATTTGATATTTGGACGATTTCCGGCTCGAGACCAACATCGCGAACGGCATTGCAGATTTGTTCTACATTTAGACCGTGAGAAGGGAATGATCGGCTGGAGCTACTTAATTTGGTTGCAGCCCTTGTGATCGCACCAGGTGTTGGAGACGTAGTGTTGAATAGCTCTGAGGTTTTATGAAAGCAGCACCATAAGGCCACTGTAGCACAGGCAGCAAGAACCGTGTCCTGCTCTTGAAACGGAAGACTTTCAATCGAAAGTTCAATTCCAAAAAAATTAGCGGTGTACTTTCGAATGCCGTTGTAGTGCCTTCGGCCGTTGTCATTGCAATATGTTTTAAGAAGTGTCCGGCCAATGATTGCGTCTGGCAACGGACGAGCAACAATGAATCCTAAGTACGCCGCTACAAACGTTTCGAGGTTGCCTTCTTCAGCGGTACCGAAAATAAGGCTTTTCACTTTGGAGTCATCAAGTTCTTCATTGAAGAAATGAAGCCTTCTGCACTTCCTGTTGTAGTCGCGAAAGCACTTTCCATAGTAGGAAGAGTGATCGTCTAAATAGTCTCCATCGACATAGTCGTTTTCTACGACTATGGACAGTGCCCCTAGTTCTTTTAGGTATCCGAGAATGTACTCGACATGCCTTTTCGTTTTCGCTTTCTCAACGTCGCAATTGTCATTTGCAAGACTGGTGTAGAGGTTTTCCGGGGTGAACGGCAGGCATTCAAATGCAGACATTCAGAATCAAACCTTAAACTCAAGACGCAGAAGATCTTGCGATACGGCTTTTAAGCTACGCATCACACATATTTCATTGGGGATTTCATCAGCGATAAGCTTGATCTCAGCCTCAACAGTAGCTGTATCGATTTGCCGGTATCGCTCTTTATTTGATTGGTTCAAGTTTTTGTTTTCGTTTTGAATATTAGTTGACATTGTTGATCCTTAGTTTGCATCGTACCAGTTCTGATGACCAGAATTCTTCTACGCCAAACAAGTTGCCTGTATCTCGATCTGAGGAATACCCTCGCTTCAGACATTCAAGCGTCAAACTTGAAAACCTAAATGTAGCACACTGAAATGGCGATTGGAATTCACTCGCAGCCTGTTGCATGAATTTGGCTGGCAACGCACGCAAGTGATCATTTTAGTTAGGGTTTTCGGGCAAATTACAGATTTAGCGGAATTATTGACAGGGCAGCTTAAGCCGGCAAATATGGGGGTGTGTGGGGGACAGACACACAAAAACACCCAGGGATCACTCAAAACGTCCCCATAGGCCGGCTTTATCCGAAGCTCTGGCGTCTAAAGCAAGGCTGGGTGCTTGCCTGAAACCTGAGAGGTGGAAGGCGAGAGGCGATCCTGTGGATCCTCAACCCTAGAAAAACTTTCAGTAAAAACGACTACGCGACCGGATACTTTTGATTTCACCAATCGTCTGCGGCACGATGACGCAGGTAGGGGCGGAAACATTGTTCTGCTGCCACCAAGGCGTGGCAGTTAGTTTCCGGCTTCGCGACCAATTGTGACATTGATTCTGGAGAGAACGTTTAAAAATCTCGAACTTTCGTCAGCACGAACCCCAACCGGTTGCGGCCTCGCCACGTTGCCGACTACAAACTACCTGTAAGCCGCAGATGAATTAGTCAATTTTACAGGGTTTGTAATGCCATTTGCTTCGAGTATTTGCCGCAGGACCCAATGCTTGTTACGCATAGGCGACTTCGGGCCAACCACGATCTCAACGATTGCGTTCGCAGGAATTGATAGTTCAACATATGGAGCAAGCCCGTATTTAGTCGAACGATACATGGGAGATGGAGTTGGGGGGGCATCGGTATGTTTGCCGGTGTTGATAAAGATACTGTTCATTCTCCATTCAGATTCTTCGGAAAATGCGGCATCCTTAAAGTTCATCGCGTGTGCTTCCAGTAGGCTGTCCCAAAATTCGATAAGCTCTCCAGCGTGACCTGCAAACCCCTGATTAATTGCGTTCCTCATTAATTCAATTTGCAACTGGCGATCATAGACCACTCTTTCAGGCCCGAAGCACCAGCCTTGTTCGCCAGCCAAATGCTCGAGTATCGAATTACTAATTCCAATCGTAAAACCTGCCCCATCATTCGCATAAGCACGCCATTGGCTAAGTTGGTCGCCGTGGGACGAAAAGCAAACTATATACGTTTGATCCTTTTGCCTCTCTTCGCGTACATCAAAACCATCCATCCAGTCTTGGAACGAATCATCCGGAATGCGATCTTCCATTTCCGCTACAACCTGTTTCATCAATGGTTTGCTGTACCTAATCTCATTGGCGTCGTTGAGGAACGCGTGGTGTGTCATCCATAGCTTTTTGTATTGCAGGATTCCGAGGAGACCGGGTTGATCAGTGTAGTGGTAAAGAACACTGGGTTTTCCTTCGTTGCTTACAAGATCCATTTACATCGCTCTACGAAAAATCTGGAAGTACGCCGATCCAAAACCATGGCCACGGTAGAACCATCATGGTGATCACTTTTGGGCGAGTCAAGCAAAATATACGGAACCAACTCGCTTTTGTTCAGCGTGTCCCGGCTTCCTTCTGCCGTTGCTTCCGAACCCGGTAATCGAGTCGCGTCTTTTTGTTGTGGAAAGCACATTCAAAACTGATGTACCAAACGAAAAGAGCCCGGAAACTTTCGTCACCGGGCTCAGTTCTATTTAAATCGACGTTTCCGTCGTTTACTTCGATTGAATCAGGTTGTAAATATCTTTACCTTCTTTCACGTAGTGCTTCGCATCCTTGAGGAAAGTCTTTGCTCCCGGCAAAATTTTTCCCGCTTCGTAGTGTCGAACCAAAACGCGTTTCGCTTTTTTTAGAATCTTGGAATCCACTTTGTAGCTTCGAGTTTTCGTACGGTCTGACGCACCTAGCATCCAGTAAGCATTCACACCGCTAGTGACTTCCGGTGACTTGAACAAAATGTTGCCATTGCCATCTTCAAGTGCAAAGTACATTCCGCTTCGGTAGCCGAGCCAGTGATTTCGCGTCCAAGTTTCAGTGTGCAGGTCTACTTTTCCAAGATCCTTGGAAACGGTAATCGTGGATTTTACGCGATGGTGCTCGCCCATTTCCGAATGCTTCGTAACCTTCATTGCCTTTTCAGGCTCGGCAGCTACTCCACAGTCAACAACAGCAAAAGACATCGTAGTCATCAACAACAAACCGACACAATTTGAAATATTCATGTTTCATCCAACTTAACTTTGAAAGAACCGCTCACGATGAGCAGCACATCCAGAACCAAGTTCGTCACGGCTTTTCAAATCTTGGATAAATCCGCCTCCGGCCTCTTTGCCCAAACCCCCAAACTGCAAAAAACGCTTGAATAATGAGGGAAATTTTGAACTCGTTTTTTCTTTTTCGGTGATTCAAAAAGCCCGTTTTCACGTCTAAGCTCGCCATAAAGTTGCATCAAGAGCTTCATCAAAAGATGGAAATTCGCGGGTCAACAAAAGTACTAACGCACCGCTCACAATAAACAACAAGAGAAACAATGCCCCCGAAGGCATACAACTTAGAGCGTGGTCCATCGGTGGAAAATCACTGCTTACTTCATAGGTTCGTCGTTCCTTGCTACAAAACAGCGACAGCTTGTGATTTGGTATCAGAACGGTCAGTACCGCAACAGCAAGAAAAGCAATCACTCCCGCTGGCCCGTCAGGAACCCCCATACCGACAAGCGTATCAGGAATCGCGGACATGCAAGTCAACGAGTAGCCCAATGGGATACTCAATACAATCCAACCAAAACTCGAGAATACAGTCACCCACGAAATGGCTATCAACGCTATGAACCCGCAGCCCGCTTGACGAAATACAGACAGCAAGCCGTTGCCAAATTTAAAACCGGTATCAGCCGAGTCACTGAGCATCGCATTTACTGCAATCCAAGCAATTACCGAGATGACTAACCTTTGCCCTGTCCCGACAAATCCAATAGAGCATCCGAAAACAACCATCCCGAAAGCAAACGCTGGCAAACAACCCCCTTCTGACGCATCAATTTTTTCCATCTGTAGACTCGCTTAAGTAAAAGTAGGGTTTAGGAATCAGATAGTCTAACTCAAGTCATCCTACTTCCCTGCTTCCTGCTCTTTACGTTGTCGCTGCTTTCTTGCCATTTCAGCAGCGATCGCGATTGCCGTTTGCTCGGCTTCGACCCGCTCGGCCCGCGTCATCGTCGGCCGCGGTTGACTCGTAGGCAATATGAACGGCACCGCCCACAACGACGCTACCAGAATAGCTAGAGGGACCACCACGTATAAGAGTGCTTTTTTCATGGGATCCAGTTTAGCAGGTAGCGCGTTCTTGTTGGTTAGAATCGAAGTGGCGCTCGAATGCCTGTTTTTGTGTCGGCAAACAACCTTAAACCCTTTATTTCCAAGGACTTAGAGTCGGCGCTTAAAAACCCAGTGTTTTTTCGATCTCCACATGCTCGCGGCAACATTGCTCACGGTGTGGAGGCCGAGTTAATCCCTAGAGTTTGCGATGTTTGGTTGCAAGCTCGTGACGCCGGTGTTTTAAAGAAACAGCAAGCGCATATTGCCATTCAAGCTGACTTGATCATGAGGGGTTTAGCTCTGGTTGGAATCACTGCGTTGGTGGATGAGGCAACCGGTTACCAACGCGACAGAGAAAGGGATGCGCTCGCTAAGATCCTAGAGGCGTTCGTAGCATTTATGCGAAAGCAACGCAAGTCGAAGAGACGATTAAATTGTAAACGAACTGGTGCCAAGAAAGGGTCGCAATCGGCAAAAGAGACTGGACTAAAGTCTTGTTCGCCCACAGGGTTATGTTGGCCGCGATCGAGATGTATAAAGATAACTCCAAGGGTGAATTTTTTGATGGAAAGGTGCCACGATATGAGCGAACCGAAACGCGATAAAGACGACATGCCTGACGGAACGCGGGTAGGCGATAATTTCACGCTTGATGGAGGTGACGATTATGTTGTTTCCAAAGTTGATCCTGTCAAGCTATCAGCTTGGGATGAAAGCGGATCGATTGACGACGTTCGCGAGTCTATCGAGAGAGCCAAGAAGGACGCAGGAATCAAAATCAAACCCGAAGAATAAATGCTACCCCTCACCGAATCCAACTTGATCATCGGCGAGTCGCTATTGCATGGCGAGTCGCCGTTTTGTTATTGTTTGTTTGTTGCATATCTTTATCCGTCGCCTTTTGACTCAACCCGGGGCATGCTTTTGATCCAGTCGATAATCTCGCCGCCGTCGTACCAGTAGTCGCCACCCACCTTGAACGGTGCCACGATTCCGCTTTTACGAGCCTCGGCCAGCTTAATCTGCCCGATGCCCAGTTCGTTTAGCTTGGCGGCGTTGTAGATCCGCTGGCGGTCGATCATTCCGAGTCGCTTCGATTTTCCTATGCGTGTCTTGCTTGCGATTGATCCCATTAGCTTACATCTCCTGTTCTTAGATGTTGTCTGCCGTACGTGTAGGCCTGCACAACCTGCCT
>CAZORR010000104.1:9217-10447 GCA_964582115.1 uncultured Pirellulaceae bacterium | reverse complement strand
TTCGCTTGTCCATTGTGCCCGTTTTTACTCAGGGCTCATGTTTTTACGAAAAATCGATTCGGATTTTTGGACCATCTATTCTCCTGCAACCTAACCTTTGAAATCAATATAGGGTTTAGTTTCGATAAGGTTTAGACATGAATTGTGATTCTTGTTCTGGTGTGATGCTGCCTGTTTTTGGGCAAATGCATCATCATTGTCACAGTTGCAATACGTACGATTTTCCAACGGAAATGAATCAGTCGGATGAGCCAATTGTAGCTACCGGTAAGAAGACGAACTTCAATTGTCCACGTTGCAGTGTAAAGCTTGAAGTCGGAAAAATGGGTTCGCAGGTCGAGGTCTGTTTTTGTAAAAATTGTCGTGGATATGTGGTCGATAACGCCACTTTCGGAAGCTTGGTAAAGGCTCTCCGCGACCAATACACCGGTGTTGATGATAACCCAAAACCTATCGATCCGAACCAGCTAGACGAAACTCAGAACTGCCCCGCTTGCTTTCAAAAAATGGAGGCTCATCCTTACTATGGGCCCGGGAGCGTGGTGATCGATAGCTGCATCGATTGCAAACTTGCTTGGCTGGACCATGGCGAACTCGGGCGGATCATCCGGGCGCCAGGACAGCGATCAGGAAGTCGCTACGGTCGATAGTTGAAGTCAACGCGACAATGGCGAAAGATACTGACGGATCGGGCAATCTTGTATCGGTGATCAGGTTCGATGCCAGGCCAGTGTCTGCTGTTGATCGTAACGATTGTAGCGGTTTACGTGGATTCTGGTGCCACGAACATTTGAGGATTTTGTTCAAATTCGCAGTGTGTCAAGTTTTGGAAAGCTAGGCTTGATATTGAGAGTCACTGGTTCGACTGGCAAAAATTAAAAAATGCCAGGATGTCACAAGTGTATTGGGAATTGGGAGAAAGCTATGCCTCATCCAGATGAGATGTATCACAAGATGGAATCGCTATCCATGGTGGAGCGTAAAGAGTTCGAGGAGTTGAAGCACTATCACAGTGAGTATCAACGTAGACAACGTGAAAAAAACGTCTTCTACGGGTACTGTATTGTTGCTGCTGTTGCCGCAGCGATTGTTTTCGGCATGCTAAAGTTCGAAACGATTTGGTCAAATTAATCGGCGACGAATTGATTGGATGCACGAGTGGTCCAACCGTTCTGAATGGACACGGCAATGTATGCGTGGTCTAGCTCAGGTGCTGTTGTTGGTCGGTGT
>CAZORR010000104.1:0-9117 GCA_964582115.1 uncultured Pirellulaceae bacterium | reverse complement strand
CGGGCGCCGGTGCCGCTAATTTTAAAGCACTTTCCGTAATTTAGTGGATTGTTGAACATTTAAAAGCTAACTTTGCGACGGAGGCTCGGTTTGCGAGAGTTGAACATGAGCCACAAGTTACAAGTGAAATCGGAGAAGATGATGCCACAAGCAAATTCAGTGTTGGAAGCTTTGAACTCGTTGTCAGCTGCTGAACTTAACGCGAGCGATCCGTTAAAGAATAGTCAGGACAAAGAGCGTGAAACGACCGTTTTCTATGGGTTTTCTGTCGTAAGCATTATCGCTTCGATTTCGCTACTGGGCATGTTCTAAATCAAATTTGCTAAGCGGATTTCGATTTCTTTCGCGTCGAATTAAAACCGGCGTGATTTAAAAACGTTTTGGCACATCGCTGTCTAGCGTGGTGATAATTGCCACGTTTTCACACAGGCTTCGCCTGCTATACGAGATTCGTTCGCCTGAGCCAACGGCTGGTTAGAACGGATTCGGGTCGGATGCCTTTGGCTGCATTCCGTCAAATTCGGAATAGTGCTCCGGCGCGCGGTTTGAGAACTTAGTGAAATCTCGTTCCCAGTGGAGTTCGACATCACCTGTCGGTCCACTTCGTTGTTTTTCGATAATGATTAGGGCTTCGTGCTGATTCACTTCCTCTTCGGGCTGTCCCTTCTGGAAGTACGCTTCTCGGTGCACAAACATCACGACATCCGCGTCCTGTTCGATCGCTCCAGATTCCCGTAGGTGGCTCAGTTTTGGGCGGTGATCTTTTGAGTCTTCTGCTTGACGATTCAGCTGCGAAAGACAAAGTACAGGCACTTTTAATTCACGTGCAAGGCCCTTCAAGCGACGTGCAATTTTCGAAACTTGTTCTTGTCGCGGATCGCTTGAGGAATCCGGCTGAATCAATTGCAGGTAATCGATCACGATCAATCCGAGTGTGCCTTCACGACGTTTAATACGCCGGGCAGCACCGGCAATTTCGGACATGTTACGGGTTGGAGAATCGTCGACGAACAATGGGCAACTGGAAAGTTTACCAGCGGTTTCGACGAGGCGTTTTCGGTCTTCGGCGGGTAGCGTTCCGTTTTTTAGTTTGTGGCCGTTCACTTTGGCAACGCTACAGAGCAAGCGTTCGATCAGTTCGATGGCCGCCATTTCCAAGCTGACAAACAAAGCGGGTTGCCGAGCTTTGGAGACCACGTATTCGACGATGTTCATCGCAAACGCAGTCTTACCCATCGAAGGTCGAGCGGCGAGGATGACGAGTTCGGAGGCGTGCAATCCGCCAGTCATTCGATCCAGATCGGTAAAGCCAGTTTCGACCGTTCCTTCCATGACGTCGCCGCGTACGCGCGCGTCCAAGCGGTCCATGGCGGCGGTTAGTACTTCGTCGATCGGCGATAGGTTGCTTGATTGCCGACTCTCACGAATGGCAAATACTTTTTGTTCGGCCTCGTTCAGCAACGCGTCCGGTTCGGAGATCGGGCTATAGGCTTCGCTTAGTAAGTCCGAGCAAGTTGTAATGATGTTTCGCGAGGTTGCTTTGCCGCGGACGATGTTTGCATAGTAGGTTGCGTGAGCGGCATTGGGGACGGCAGAAAAAATTTCAGCCAGTCGGCCCGGGCCACCGATCAATTCAAGTTCATCGTGAGCCACCAAGCGTTCGCGGAGCAAAACCGGGTCAATTTTTTTGCCACCGCCGTGCATTTCCATTAGGTGGAAAAACAATCGTTGGTTGGCTTCGTCGTAGAAGTCTTCCGGACGTAGCAAGTTGACGATGTCGTCACAGATTTCGGGCATCAACAGCATGCTACCGATGACGCCAACTTCGGCCTCCATGTTGTAGGGAGGTTGACGATCGATGCCACCGATGGGCTGCTTTTTGTCTTTGCGGAATTTTTTGCGTTTTTTACCTTCGAATGAAGTTGTCAACGCTGGGTCGCTGCTGCTGTAATCTGGTTCGGCTTGTTCATTCGCAGCGTCAAATGGGTCGGGCATCCGTGTTTTCCTTGGGCAGTCCGTCAATGTGCGGGTAGGTCAGAGTAGGGGACCCGTCGGGCTGTATCATAAGGATCAATGGCTGAGGTACAAGCTTCAATTTTTTGACTGATTTGTGCTGGTGATAGCTGGTAGGGGGCGGGGATAACCTGTTGGTGGTTTTGTTGGTAAAAAGGCCACGAAAAAAGACCACTGATAAAATCAGCGGTCTGGAGAGATTGTCGCGTATTGCTATCTTTAGCAAGGATTTAGCGAGTTCACTTCGAAGGGAAAAGCCTAAAGGCATTACTACGAACGCACCACGTAAAAAACGCTAGGCTCGGAGTGAAGCGAAATGGCTTAGTTCATCGCGACTTGTTGTTCGAAAAATGGATTCGTTTGCCAGCTGGCAACTTTGTTTTTCATTTTCTTCTTTTTGGTTTTCACCTTTTGGTCGGTCTTTGGTTCTACATCAATGGATGAATGACCTTTGACGTGAGGGTTGATAACCACTTTTGGATTTACTCTAGTGACCGCGTGTGGGTGGCTTAGTTCCACGGGCACGATGCCGGCAGGAGCTGCGTAAGGGCTAATACCGTATGGTCGTTTTACAGCATGGCTGTAGTACACTGGCGGAAATTGAGCGAAGTAGGGAGGTTGTGCGCGTGGTCGGCTAAAGCCTCCGCCAAACAGGCCTGCTCCTCCGAAGCTTTGCTGGTAAACTGCACCCGGGTATGGAAATCCACCTGGGTTTAGAAAAGACTGTGCTTGCGCGGCGCCTTCGGAGCAAATTACGATCGCAACAAAAGCTGCTGCAATGGCGATAATACGTTTCATGATTGAACCCTTTTTGGATCTGGAAATTGGTTGCTTAATCAAAGTTGTGTCGATCTACGTTCAAACAACGCGGTCGATGGGCGGCGAACATTTGCCCAATTCAAACGCAAATCAAAGACTGGGATTCTCTGTTGCGTTTTAGCAACACGTGTTGCCGAATAACCACGCTAAACAGCGATAAAGAAATCACAAGTGTTAAAGTCCTAATCCTCGCTCGTTTAAACGATTTAACTAACTCATGAATCCCGTAGAATTGACACAATCGTTAAAACAGGAAGCGGTGCGAGTTGGGTTCCAGCTAACGGGGGCTTGTGCTGCCGTCACACCAGTGGGCTACGCCAATTTTCTAAAGTGGTTGGAAGCCGGTTACGCCGGTGAAATGCATTACTTGGAAGAGCGACAATCTGCCTATCAAAATCCGGACGGGGTCATGCCGGGAGTGAAGAGTTTGTTGATGTTGGGCATGAGTTATCGAACGGCCGATCATGCCAACAGCAAGCCGGGGTTTGGTCGGGTGGCTCGGTACGCATGGGGGGAGGTGGACTATCACGATTTGATTCACAAACGACTCAAGCAGTTAAAGCGGTTTGCGATTGAGCTGTTGCCTGATGTAAAGGTTCGAGGCGTTGTCGATACCGCGCCGTTATTGGAACGTGAATTCGCTCAGCTTGCTGGTCTGGGGTGGCGAGCAAAAAACACATTGCTGATCAATAAACCCGACGGCAGTTTTTATTTGTTGGCGGCGTTGTTGTTGGATGTTGAACTTGAATACGATCAGCCCTTCGAGGCCAATCATTGCGGAACTTGCACGGCTTGTCTGGATGCTTGTCCGACGGACGCTTTTGTTGGTCCCGGTGTTTTGGACGGTAGCAAGTGCATTAGCTATTTGACGATCGAACATCGTTCGCCGATTCCGGTTGAATTACGCGCTCAAATGCAAGATTGGATTTTGGGTTGCGATGTGTGCCAGGACGTGTGCCCGTGGAATCAGCGGACGGAGCAGTCACCGCACGTGGAGTTCGTGCCACATGAAGCGAATCATCCGTTGGAGTTGCGGAGTTTGTTCGAATTGGACGATGAACAGTTTCGGCAGCGGTTTCGGAAAACGCCGCTGTGGCGGCCAAAGCGTCGAGGGATTTTGCGGAATGCGGCCATTGCGTTGGGGAACCAACCATGCGAACAGAACATCGCTGCTTTACTTCTGGCCACAAAAGATGTAGAGCCGTTGGTTCGAGGGGCCGCGATTTGGGCTCTATTGCAGCACCTTGACGCATTAGAAGGTATTGCCCCGGCGAACCAACAGGCTATTGTTCTGTGTTTGCGGCAGCTGGAGCAAACCGAAACTGATATGCAGGTTCGGGCGGAGTTTGACGCTGATTTGAGGCTGGCAGGTCCGGACTCCGCCTAGTGATAGGTAATTATTTACTATTGCTGGTTTCGTTCACGTAACCTGCTATATTGGTTAACGAGTGGTTGGGGAGCTAGGTGATGCTGGTTTCGTCAGCAAGTTTGAATTTGAGTACAAATCACTCGTTTAAAATAATTACTGTTTCCGTTGCAGCCAGTCGAGGATCGACAAAACAACATGCCAGACTTGCTGTCTCAATTTGCCTTCGACCGACCTTGGTTCTTACTGTTACTATTGCTTCTGCCGCTACTGTGGTGGCTTAGTTTTAACTCGCTGGCTGGGCTTGGGCGGAACCGCCGAGCGTTGGCGTTGATCTTTCGGAGTGTGTTAGTCACCGTGCTGGTGTTTGCTCTGGCTGAGGCGAAGTGGCAGTACAAAACAGATCGCTTGACGGTGATTTATGTTTTGGATCAAAGCGAGAGCATCCCTGCGAATATCCGCGCGGCGATGGTTGACTATGTGAAACGGGATGTCGATCAAAATCGTCGTGAAGAAAAAAGTGACCGAGCGGGATTGATCGTTTTTGGTGGTGACGCTCGTGTTGAATCGGCGCCGTATGACGGACGTTTGCCGATTGCCGACCGGTTTGATACAGCGGATTATGTTGATGGGAGTTCGACAAGTCTTGAGTCGGCGCTCAAATTAGCCAAAGCTTCATTCCCCGAAGATAGTGCTCGACGCGTCGTGATTGTCTCCGACGGCAACGAGAATGTCGGTGATGCGAGGGCGATTGCCAAGTCGATGGCCGAAGACGGGATTGGGATCGATGTGGTTCCGATTAAATTGGTGGCCCAAGCGGAAGTCGCGGTGGATAAGGTGTCCATGCCTAGCGACATTCGCAAGGATCAAGAGTTCAACACGACCGTGATTTTGTCCAATCAAGCGGCCGCGGATGGACAAGCCAAGGAGGTTTTGGGAACACTGCGAATTACTCGCGGCAATGGAAAAACTGAAACGTTAATTTCCGAGCAAACAGGTGTTAAGTTAAAGCCCGGAAAGAATGTTATCGGCTTTACGTCGACGTTGGATCGCTCGGGTGTTTTTACAACGAGGGCTGAGTTTGTCCCTGACGACAACCGTGCGGACTTGATCCAGCAGAACAATGTGGCGTCGACTTTTACACGAGTCCGTGGCAAGGGCAAGGTGCTGTTGATTGAGGACGCGTATGAGGCGAGCGAGTTCAATCATTTGATCGATCGGTTGGCAGTTAACTCGATCGAAGTCGACGTGATGAAGAGCGATGATCTCTATACGAACGCTGCGCAGTTGTTGGAGTACGATGCGGTTGTTTTGGGGAACCTGCCGAGAGCGTCGGGTGACGAAGGTGCTGAAAGTGCGATCTCGGGATTCAGTGATGCCCAGGTCAAAATGCTGGTGGACAACTGCGAACAAATGGGCTGTGGCATCGTGATGCTCGGCGGTGACCGCGCCTTTGGTGCTGGAGGATGGTCCAATACATTGCTAGAAAAGGCGATGCCGGTCGATTTTCAGATTCGCAATAAAAAGGTTTCCGCCGTCGGTGCTCTAGCGATGGTGATGCACGCTTGTGAAATGCCGCGTGGTAATTTTTGGCAAGTTAAGATTGGTGAAGCGGCTTTGGAATCTCTGGGGCCGATGGATTACTGCGGCGTGGTCGATTGGAATCACATGGGCGGCGGTACGGGCGTGCGTTGGATTTGGAAAATGCCGTCGGGGGTCGACCGTATTTTTGGCAATAAGAAAAGGATGATGCAGTTGATCCGGCGAATGCAACCGGGCGATATGCCGGATTTCCAACCAGCCATGCGGTTGATGTTCAACGGATTGATGAAATCAAAAGCGTCCATGCGGCATGCGATTATGATCAGCGATGGTGATCCGAATCCGCCAACGGCAGCTTTGTTGAAGCAATACAAAGATAACAATATCAAAGTTTCCACTGTCGGCGTGGGAACTCACGGCCCGGCGATGCGAAATGAACTTAAAGCGATTGCTGACGCTACCGGCGGAAAGTATTGGCACGTAACCGATCCCAAGGCCCTGCCGAAGATTTACCAACGCGAAGCCCGCCGAGTGGCTAGGCCAGTGATTAAAGAATCTAAAGCGGGCATGAATGCGATACCGGTGGCTGGGACTGGATCGCATGAAATCGTCAAAGGCGTGGATGTGGGGTCGTTGCCGTTGTTCAACGGATACGTGATGACGACGATCAAGAAGAATGGTTTGGTCGAACAGTTGGCGATTGCTAGTGATCCGGATGACAATGGAGAAAACTCAACGCTGTTAGCGTCATGGCGGTATGGCAACGGTCGGACGATTGCGTTCACTTCCGATGCTGGTAACAAATGGACCAGTCGCTGGTTCAATGATGCTCAGTACGACAAGCTGTTTGTGCAAATGATTCGTTACGCGATGCGACCGATCACGGAAACCGGTGACTTCACGGTGTCGACGGATCTCAAAGACGGTGTTGCTCAGATCGTTGTGACGGCGATGGATGAAGACGAAAAGTCGCTCAATTTTTTGCAAATGTCGGGAACTGGGATTTACAGTGGCAGTTCAGCATCAAAACCAGTTTCGCTGCAGTTTGAGCAAGTACGTCCAGGTACCTATGTGGCCGAACATGAAGTATCCGGCAAAGGGAACTTGTTGTATTCCGTGTTCCCGGGCGAGGGTTATGAAAAACTGACGTTCGGTTTGAACGTGCCTTATTCCAGTGAGTATTCTGATCGCGAATCGAATCTGTCGTTGCTGAGCGATCTGGCGGCTTTGGAGCCGCAGGGCGGGGCAGTGGGGCAGATCGCAGCGGCATCGTTAACTCCCGCGTCGGTGACTGAGTTGTTGCAGCAAAACTCTTTTCGCCCGACGCTGACTAACTCAATATCGATTCAAGACATCTGGCCGTTCTTGTTGATGCTCGGTTCAGCAATCTTTTTCTCGGACGTGTTTATCCGTCGAGTTTCTGTGTACTGGTGGGCGTTCAGTTTGGCGATGGCGGTTGCGTTGCCAATCGTTTGGGCGCTTTACTTTGGTAGCAAATGGTGGGCGAATCGAAACAGTTTCGGTCCTGAAGTTTCGCTTTGGCAAAACGAAATGTCGGTGCCGATGTTCGTGGCGACCCTGTTCGGCGTGTTTGCTAGTTTGTTCTTGGCATTCCTGCTGTCTACCGAAGGTTTTGAGAACGCAGTTAAACGATTCAAAGGTTGGTTCTCTCAAGACGACGGTCAGCCCGAACCGGTGAGCATTTCGAGATTGCAGAGTCGCAAGGCTGAGATCGAAAAGGACATCGAGGCTCGACGGGCGACGACGAAGTTTGAACCGAATGAGGAAATCGCCAAAAAACTGAGCGGCTCCAAAAAGCTGGAGGAAGTGATCGGCAGCGAAATCGAAAAAACTCCAGCTTTGCCACCAAAAATTCACCGAGACGAATCGGCAGACGGCGAATCGTATACGTCGCGACTACTCGACGCTAAACGCAAAATCAAAAAGAAACGTGAACGAAACCAAGACGATTGATAGGTGCGACAGGCAGATGACTGTTGTTAACTCGATCTTCGCATTCAATTTTTATATCTAAGTCCAATCAAACCAACTGACGGCAAGTCACAATTTTGACCGGATTTTTAGTACATTATCAAGCATTCAACAAGCAATAAAAGTTTCATGACAAACGAGCAAGACTTTACAAAGCAGGCTGAAAAATTTCGCGAACGCTACCACGCCGTCAAGGACGAAATCGGTAAAGTGATCGTCGGGCACGATGAAATTATTCATGGTGTGCTGACTTGCATGATGATCGGCGGACACTGCTTGCTTGAAGGTGCTCCGGGGTTGGGCAAGACGTTGTTGGTCAATACGCTTTCGAAAGCGTTGAATTTGCAGTCGAACCGGATTCAGTTCACGCCGGACTTGATGCCAGCGGATATTTTGGGGACCAACATGGTGGTCGAAACGGAAACAGGCGGGCGAGAGTTTCAGTTTCAGAAAGGTCCGATTTTTACGCAAATCTGTCTCGCGGATGAAATCAACCGAGCGACACCGAAGACCCAATCGGCGATGCTGGAGACAATGCAAGAAGGCACCGTTACGGTAGCCGGAAATCGTTATGTGTTGGACAAGCCGTTTTTCGTATTGGCAACGCAAAACCCGATCGAGCAAGAGGGTACTTATCCGTTGCCCGAAGCTCAGTTGGACCGATTTTTGTTTAAGTTGGTCGTGGGGTATTCGAACAAGGAAGACCTAATGACGATTTTGGATCGGACGACCAAGGGCGTTAAAATGTCAACCGATGTGGTGATGGACGGGCGTGAAATTTTAGAGTGGCAGCAAGTGGTTCGCCAGGTAATCGTTGCGGATCACATTTCCGACTACATCGTTCGGTTGAATCTGGCAACGCATCCAGACGGAGAGTACGCGACGCCGGTTACGAATCAATACTTGCGTTGGGGGGCAAGCCCGCGGGGTGCGCAGACGGTGGTGCTGGCCGCGAAGGTGCGAGCTTTGCTGGAAGGACGTTTCAATGTCAGCTTCGAAGACGTTCGACGAGTCTATTTGCCGGCGATGCGGCATCGTGTCGTGGCGAACTTTGAAGCTCAGGCAGAAGGCATCACTTCGGATCAAATTTTGCTGGAAATCCTTGATCAGGTTTCGGAAAAAGGCGCTGACGCTTAGCTCTTAGCGTCACGTAGCGGCATAGGCTTCTAGCCTTTGGTTATTCGGAATCAAACACAGGCTGGATGTCTTTTATACCCATATCTCTGGCGAGACTGATTTTTCCCTTGAACGTGATAGCAAATGGAAGATTGCCGATTTTAGAAAGACTTCCCTCGGTTTGTTGACCTACCTCTGCGTCGCTGTGACTCCGCGTGCGCTTAACATTCTTTTCGCCCCTCTAGGTGGTAGTAAAAGTCTCACGCAGA
>CAZORR010000103.1:2237-10635 GCA_964582115.1 uncultured Pirellulaceae bacterium | reverse complement strand
CAAAGCTCCGACTTTGAACGTTCCAACGCCATAGCCAGTTATCACTGGGCGGAGTAGATTTTCAACAACCTCGTTTTTTTTCGTCTGAGCGATCCCGGTCACTGGCGAGCACAACGTCAACCAAACCGCAACAAAAACGATTGGCGAAAATATCATCGTGAACATCGATAAGCCACTCGTTTTATCCACGTTCCGATCTCCTTAACGTTGTCAGTCGTACAAGCGAATCGAACTCACGGCGCGGGTGTTGCGGCGGCTTTCTTTACAGATGAATAAACGCTTTTTTCGGTAAAGAATGGATCGCAAATCAACACGTCAACTTGTTTTCCTGAAAATACTTTATTGGAAGTCGCAACCGCCGTATCATTCGCCGGACCTGCCACTAGCTTATCATCCGCATTTGGATGTACCGCGCGAATTTCAATCACATCGCCGGACTGGCTCAAGTGATAGCTCATCTCGACACCGGGGTCGAGCTGCGTAGCGTAGGGAATTGCCGAAAAATCCAACACTTGCTCAAGGGTAACATCTTCGTAATAGTAAACTGATTTTTCCAGTTGATGACGCTTGCCTCGCAAGCCTTTCACAACCGATTTCGACTCAAGTTTTCGGTTACAAATGTGTACTTCAACGGTTTCTCCGTCAAAACACCCTCCAGAAAGTTCTAGACAATACAACTTCATTTTTTGCTTAATCACTTCGCTATCGGCGACTTTGCCAACTGCTATTCGAAACTCCCAAACATCATCACGTTTAAGAAGTTGAACAGATTTTCTTTTGCCATCGATGAACATCAATTTTTCAAGCACTTCACCCAGTCGTTGAGCGTCCGCCTCCGTGGCTCCGTCTTTATAATAAATCTCTGTTTTCTTGACCACTAACTTTTCACCAAAGTTAGGACCACAGCCGATGCTACTAACGCACAGCAGCGCTAAAATCAAATACAGCAAAGGATTCGACAAAGTGGCACGTTTCATAGTTTTAGCTCGTCTGGTTTTAGGAAATCAATTTCTTGTATTTGAAACGTTTAGGCTCATCTTCTTTTAAGCCCAATCGTTCACGACGTTGGTGTTCATAAGTCTGATAGTTACCTTCACACCAGTGCACGTATCCTTCGCCTTCAAACGCTAGGATATGAGTTGCGATGCGATCTAAAAACCAACGGTCGTGGCTCGTAACAATCACACAACCTGCGTAGTTCATGATCGCTTCTTCAAGTGCTCGCAATGTGTCTACATCCAAATCGTTGGTAGGTTCGTCCAACAGCAACACATTGGACCCTCGTCGCAACAACTTCGCCAAGTGAACTCGGTTACGTTCACCACCTGATAGAACGCCGACTTTCTTTTCTTGATCGCCGCCACGAAAGTTGAATCGGTTCACGTAAGCGCGAGCATTAACCTTTCGTTTGCCAATTTCAAGCGTATCGTGCCCCTCGGAGATTTCTTGATACACGGTATGGTCGTCATTCAAACTATCGCGTGATTGATCAACATAGCCCAACTGAACCGTTTTTCCTGTGGTCAACGTACCGCTATCTGGTTTGTCTTGACCGGTAATCATCCGGAAAAGCGTTGTTTTACCAGCACCGTTGGGGCCAATGATGCCTACGATCCCACCCGGTGGCAGGCGGAAACTGATATCCTCCATCAAAACTTTATCGCCAAACGCCTTGTTCACATTCTTCGCTTCGATCACCAAATCCCCTAAGTTCGGTCCCGCGGGGATTTGAATTTCTAGCTCGTCAACCTTGTCGCGTTGATCTTCGTTGAGCATTTGTTCGTAAGCGTTGATCCTGGCTTTCGATTTTGACTGCCGAGCTTTGGGCGACAAACTAATCCACTCAGATTCGCGTTTCAAAGCTTTTAGCCGAGCCGCGTTTTGCTTTTCTTCGACTCTTAAGCGAGCCTGTTTTTGTTCAAGCCAGGAGCTGTAGTTTCCTTCGAATGGGTGCCCTTGGCCGCGGTCGAGTTCCAAAATCCAACCGGCAACGTTGTCCAAGAAATAACGGTCGTGCGTCACGGCAACGATCGTTCCGTGGTAATCTTGCAGTGTTCGTTCAAGCCAGTGAACCGAATCGGCGTCCAAGTGGTTGGTCGGTTCGTCCAGCAGTAACAAATCTGGCTTCTCCAACAATAGCTTACACAGCGCAACTCGGCGGCGTTCACCACCGGACAACTTCGTGACGTCCGCTTCTTTGGGCGGCAAATTCATTACCTCGAACGCGACTTCGATTTCGTGATCCAAGTTCCACGTGTTGGTCGCGTCGATTTGGTCTTGGACACGGGCCATTTCGTCGTAGACCTTTTGCATCGCCTTTTCGTCCAAAGGCTCGGCACACTTAGCCGACAAATCATTGAACTTCGTCAACAGATCGCGTCGCGGAGCAACCGAGTCTTGTACGTTGTCCCAAACGTTCTTTTCGGGATCCAGATGCGGTTCCTGCGGCAGGTACCCCACTGTGAATCCAGCCGTCAATCGAGCCTCGCCATCGAACTCCTTATCGATGCCGGCCATGATTTTCAGCAATGTACTTTTACCAGTACCGTTGCGGCCGAGCACGCCAATTTTAGCGCCTGGGTAAAACGACAGCCAAACGTTCTCAAGAACCGTTTTTTGGCCATGCTTCTTGGTCATGGCCTCCATCTGATAAATGTATTGCTTCGACATATCGGTTATCTGTTACTTTTGAAAACAAGTTAAATTCTCGACACCAAAAAAAGTCGAGAGCTAAATAATACCAACCTCATTCGACTGGTTCTGAACGGCACCACAAATAACTGCCGTTACTCCCACTCGATCGTCGCTGGCGGTTTACTACTAATATCGTAACAAACTCGATTCACGCCTGAGACCTCGTTAATGATTCGCGTCGACATCGTCGCCAACAGATCATACGGCAAGCGACTCCAATCTGCCGTCATGAAATCGTCAGTATCCACGCACCGAATCACCAGTGCGTTTTCATAAGTTCGAGCGTCGCCCATCACCCCAACGCTCTGCACCGGCAGCAACACGGCGAACAACTGAGCCGTCGAACGATACAAATCTGCCTTTTGGACTTCCTCGATCACGATCGCATCGGCTTCACGCAACACCGCGAGCTTATCTTCGTTAACTTCGCCCAGACAGCGAACTGCCAATCCCGGACCAGGGAAGGGGTGTCGCCACACAAGTTGCTCTGGCAGCCCAAGCTCCAATCCAAGCTTGCGGACTTCATCTTTGAACAGGTCTCGTAATGGTTCAATTAGTTCGAAGCCCAACTGTTCTGGCAATCCACCTACGTTATGGTGTAGCTTGATGGTCGCCGCCGGTCCGTCTTTGGCGGCGCCGCTTTCGATCACGTCCGGGTAGAGCGTACCTTGTGCCAAAAATTTGGCGTCTTCGATCGACTCCGCTTCCGCTTTGAAGCACTCAATAAACTCGTTACCGATAACTTTACGTTTTTTCTGCGGGTCAGTGACACCGGCTAGATTCGACAAGAAACGTTCTCGACCATCACAGACGTGAAGGTCCGTTTTGAAGTGTTCGGAAAATTGTTTGACGACCCACTCCGATTCATTTTTTCGCAACAGTCCGTTGTCAACCAAAATGCAAGACAACTGAGATCCAATCGCTTTATACAACAATGCAGCAACGACCGATGAATCGACACCACCCGACAAACCGCAGATCACACGAGAATCGCCGACTTGTTCGCGAATCCGTTTGATCGCTTCATCGGCGAAATCTGACAGCTTCCATGTCCCTGTACAGTTACAAACGTTGTACAAGAAATTCCGCAGCAGCACGGAGCCTTCAGGCGTGTGCGTAACTTCCGGGTGAAACTGAAGCCCAAACACTGGTAAGTGCTTGTGCTTGACAGCCGCGACAGGGCAAGTGTCAGTATTGGCAAGTGCCACAAAGTCTTCGCTAACCTGTTGCACTTGGTCGCCATGACTCATCCAAACTTCGGCTTGCTTGGGAAACCCCTGAAACAAATCACTATCGGTATCCACATCGCAAGTCGCTCGACCATACTCGCGGGTGTTTGTGCTACCTACTTTTCCGCCGAGATTCTCGCAGACCAGTTGCATGCCGTAGCAAATCCCCAATACGGGAATTTCCAGTTCAAAAATCCCCGGATGACATTTCGGCGAGTCGTTTTCGTAAACGCTGCTGGGGCCACCAGACAAGATCAAACCAACCGGCGCATGTTCGTTGATTTGCTCAGGAGTAATGTCGTGTCGAACAATTTCACAATAGACGTTCTGCTCACGAACACGTCGAGCGATCAGCTGGGCGTATTGAGAACCAAAATCCAAAACTAGGATTCGTTCGGAGGCCGTGTTGGTGGACGAAGCGGCATCTTCCAAGGCGTTCTGAGACATATCTACAGTCTGGTAAACTTAAAAACAAAACCCTCAGCATTCAAAGCCGAGGGAATTAGGAAACGGAAGATTATATGCGATTTTTGCTACGGATCAACAGATTGGTTGCGGTTGATCGCCTTCCAAATTGAACTCTTCCCCGTAGGGCACCTCATCCCCCGCAATCAACGCCAAAGCGTTGGCAGCAGCTCGCTGTTCGGCTTGTTTTTTGTTTTTACCCCAAGCAGCGAAAAACTGTTTCTTATTGACTTTGGCAGCAACTTTGAACCATTTTTCGTGATCTGGTCCACGAGAGTCAACCAATTCATAGACGGGTGGTAGTTTGTAACGCTTTTGCGAATACTGTTGCAATTCAGCTTTGTAGTTGACTTCTAGCGACCCCTCGATCGCCGCAATCACTTTCGGAGCGATCAACGGCAACAAAATTCTTTTCAAAGTCTCCATGCCGCCGTCCAAATAAATGGCCGCAACAATCGATTCAAAGGCGTTGGCCAACAACGACATTGGAACCTTCCCTTTGGACCCAACGCCCTTACCGACCACCAAGCACTTTTCAAGCTCCAGATCGCCACCAATCTGAGCACAAGTTTTACGACTGACGACTGATGATTTGACGGTCGTCAAATCACCTTCAAGCCACACTGGATATTGCTGGAACAGATATTCGCTTACTACAAACCCCAACAACGAGTCGCCCAAAAACTCCAACCGCTCATACGACAACTGCCGAGTATTCGCGATCGACGCGTGCGTGATCGCGTGCAGCAAAAACGCTCGATCCTTGAATTCATAGTTCAGCGACGACTCGCATCGTAAAACGGCGCCTAAATGTTCGTCTGAAATTTTGTCTTGCGGGGCGTTCGACGGCATTGATAAATCATCAGGAGAGGAGGGTCAGAAAGGAGTAGTAGGAAGTGATTGCTAGTAGGACAATACAAACACTTCAAAGGCCAACAACGTTCGCTGCAAGCCGAAATACCACTAAATAGTGGCAGTGAGAAGTTACACAGAATCCGTCGATTCGTCAAACTAAGAAAATCGCCTCTTGGATGCTATTACTGTATAGAACGCATCTAATAGTATCCGCAATAGCGAATTTCTACAGTTCATCAATCTCTGCTTTGATCGCATCCACTTGAGCGGTCCGACTAATCGCATTCGCTGTCACTCGCTGCCAATCGATCCCCAAGTACTCGGCCAGTTTATAAGCCAAATGCAGATCACTGATTCCTTCGTATTGGTTGACCAGTCGACCTTTCACATAAATCGAATTGCGATCCGAATCAAATCCCGATTCAAAACGATCTTTCAATTCCTCAATCCAAGCTTCCGGCAACCGGGCGGCGCGGCACGCGTCTTCATCCCAAATCTCGTCGCCCCGGCACTTGAGCAACAACATTTGAGCGGCGATAGGATCCACGGATAAACTCCACAAACTAGACTCGGTGACCGCCCCAGGCATTCGTACTTACCTGCAGACCAGTTTTATTCGCCTTTGGAATCGGTTTTACTTTCGCCTTCTTTGTCGCCTTTGCAAAATCGATCCAACCATTCATAAAACACGCGGCTCCAAAGGATGCTATTTTGAGGTTTCTGCACCCAGTGACCTTCATCGGGGAAGTACAAAAATCGAGACGGTACGTTCTGAACTTTCGCCGCAGTATATGCTTCGAGGCCCTGTGTCAGTGGCACGCGAAAATCAAGTTCATTGTGAATAACCAACAATGGCGTCTTCCAGTTTTTGACGAATCGATGAGGAGAAAACTGCTGATACTTTTTGAACACCTCGGGATCGGACCAATACGGGCCACCCAAGTCATGGTTTACAAAAAACAGCTCTTCGGTCGATCCGTACATCGACTCCAAGTTAAACACCCCGCAGTGAGCAATCATCGCTTTGAAGCGATCCCCACCATTGCCCATTAACCAGTATACCGTGTAGCCACCATAACTCGCACCAACCGCGCCCACACGATCTTCGTCAACATAAGGCTCGGCCATCAAATCATCGGTCGTCGACAAAATATCCTTCATCGCCTGCCCGCCCCAATCACCACTGATCTGATCGTTCCATTCACGACCAAACCCTGGCAACCCGCGACGGTTGGGTGCGAGCACCACGTAACCCTTGGCCGCCATGAGGTGGAAATTCCAGCGATAAGAAAACCACTGTCCGATCTGGCCTTGAGGACCACCTTGACAGTACGTCAACATCGGCCATTTCTTATCCGACGCCGCATCAAACTCTGGTGGGTGAATGACCCAGCAATGAATTTTCTTGCCATCGGTTGCTTCAACGAACCGTTCGTGAATCGTAGGCAACTCAAGATTGGCATAAATCGCGTCGTTGATGCCCGACAACTTAGTAGCCTTACCATCAGTCAACGAAACCTGATGCAACTCGGCAGGCCGAAGCATGCTGGTTTGCGTGGTCAACAGACTCTTGCCGTTGTCTAAAAAACCAATCGTGTGCCAGTTGAACCGGCCTTCGCTAACCTGCGTCAGTTTGCTATCGGCGACAGCAATTCGAAACAACTGATTCGTTCCTTTTCGCTCCGACTCAAACACAATCGAAGCCGAATCAGGCGCCCATTGAATATTACTAGCGTTCTGGTCCAAACCGCTGGTCAACTCACGTGACACCCCAGTGGCCCGTTCGTATAGGATGATTCGATTCCGATCGGCCTCGAATCCTGCTCGCTGCATTGAATTAAACGCCAGCCACTTTCCGTCAGGCGAGTAAGCGGGATTGTTATCGTAGCCCAGACCGTTTTCAGTAATGTTCCTAAATGTCACCCCATCAGCACCAGCCTTGCTGACTTGGTCCCAGTCAACCAAATACACATCACTGTTGGTCGACTGCGCCCAATCTTTCACGTTTTTCATCGTAAACGCAATCTGGCTACCATCCGGCGACCAAGAAAATTGTTCACCACCGCCAAACGGAGGCACCGGGCAATCGGCGCGAATACCAGTCATTAAATCCGTGGCTGGACCTGCAGTTCCTTCGGCAGTGATCGTCGCGACGTGCAAATGGCTATACTTGTAGTCATGCCAAGATTTCCAATGCCGGAACATCAACGAATCGATGACTCGGCCTTCAGTATCCGGTAAGTCCTTGTGAATCTCACTGGGTTTATCGTCGAGTTTGATATCAACGGTAAACGCGATTCGCTGGCCACCTTTAGCCACCTTTAGATTCGCAATGCCATCCTCGACATCCGTCAATTTAGTTAACGCACCAGCGCTGACATCTAACGAATACGCTTGGTTGGTAGGATCGTCCTCTGCATCTTCCGGCTTTTGTGGTGTCCCTTCAAAAAACAATCGATTGCCGGCAGTTGTTTTAATCCAGTCCAACGATCCAATCGACCCCCAATCCTTGAACGCGATTGCATCTGCTTTGTCAGTTCGATTAACAATGTGCAAACTTGAACGACCTTTATTTTTTTCCAAGTCGTATTCGCGAACCGCGTAAGCAACCTGAGTCCCATCAGGCGAAACCGAGGCTCCACCGAGGCGGCCGAGTTTCAACAGTAGCTCGGGCGTCATTCTTTTTTCAACCATAGGACTTTCAACAGCATCGTCTTGAAGGGCAGGATCTGAATGAACGACCGGGTCGGCGGTCGCAACCCCGGCAGCAGGGATAGAGTTTGACGGTGTTGCTTCAACTGACAAGGGAAAACTTGACGGAGCGAGAACTTGCGGTTCTTGAGCCAAAGCCGATGAGCCAGTCGAACAAACCACATAAGCGAACGCCAACAAAAAGAACGGGCACCTACCGCAGGCGAATTTCATTAGTAAACAATGCATGGACTACCTCAAACGAAAGCTAATTGTTCTGTTTCCAGATCGAAACTCGGACAAACTACTTCAAATTGTATCGCACGATGCCCCTCTCTCACAATCCCCGCCACCGTTACTAGAAATGGCTCCACCGTTCGTAGTAATGCCTTTAGGCTTTACCCACCGCTCGTAGTAATGCCTTTGGGCTTTACCCCAGCAGCCACCAATGATTAGTCGTCCGC
>CAZORR010000103.1:0-2137 GCA_964582115.1 uncultured Pirellulaceae bacterium | reverse complement strand
TCGTAGTAATGCCTTTGGGCTTTACCCCAGCAGCCACCAATGATTAGTCGTCCGCATTGAGTGTATATTTGGCGGCTGCGTTGGCGTGTATCGTTGTGGTATCAAATACCGGGATCGTTAAATCTTCCGTTCGGATCATTAACGGAAACTCGGTGCAGCCCAACACCACGCCTTGGGATCCTTGTTGGACCATGCTGTTAATCGCGTCGATCACATATTGCTTGGATGATGGGACGACCTGACCAAAGATCAATTCTTGGTGGATGATTCGGTGGAGTTCTTCGATGACGGATGGCTCTGAGGGGACGATAACGTCAATGCCGTTACGGGCAATGCGGTCTTTAACGAAGTTTTCTTCCATGGAAAACTTGGTGCCGATGAAACAGACAGAGGTTAAGCCTTGGTCTTGGATCGCGTTGGTGGTGGCATCTGCTATATGTAGAATCGGAACCTCGATGTGTTGGCTAACGGTGTCATAGCATTTGTGAGGAGTGTTGGCGCACAGCACGATCGCTTGGGCGCCCGCGGATTGCAATCGTTGGGCATTGTCGATGATTAGTTCCGCAACACCTTGCCAGTTGTTTTCAATTTGTAAGCGGTGAACGTTGGCTTGGTTTAGGTTCGCCAGTAGTAACGGCGGGTTGGTGTTGTTGCCAAAGTGGTCGTTAACGATTTGATTGATGATTCGGTAGTACTGAATCGTTGAATGCCAAGAGGTTCCGCCAATCAGGCCCAAGCATTTCATCCGCTGCCAGTCAGGGGCTTGGGGGTTGGTTTGGCTGTCGGTTGCCATGGTTGATTCGTTGGTGTTAGAGAATGATTCGGTTAGCTTGTATTGTTATAACCGACGGAGTTGTTCAGTTACAGCGAGTTGAGTTGTTTGGAATGGCGGCTAAAGCCGGGGTAAAGCCTAAAAGCATTACTACAAACGGTTTCTGGATTAGCCTTATCACATTGATTCAATTGCTGGCCCCAGCGAACGCAGTTGAACGCTACAATCGAAGGTTATTTACCATACAGCTATCGTAAATTTCATACTGGCCAAGTAAGTCCCGTCTAGTTCTTCCAACGACACCAAACAATGCAGACTATCCGAGCAAATTCCGTTATGAAACTCTCAGCCTTAATCTGGGTTTTGTTTACTCCGTTGATCGCTGCCGATGCTGTGGCGCAAAGCAAACCCCTTCAACAGTTCGACAACTGCACATTTATCGAAACCGATTGGTGCGACGGTGATAGTTTTCGTGTAAAAAACGGAGACGGAAAAAGGTTTACGCTTCGCTTGTACGGCGTCGATTGCGTTGAAACTCGGATACGCGACGACAGCGACTCGCGTCGTTTGCGTAGCCAACGACGCTACTTTGGAATCTCCAATCTCGGCGGCAGCCCTCGCGCCTCGATCGCCGCCGCTAAACGCATGGGAAATGAAGCTCGCAAGTTTGTCATCGCGGAACTTAAAGAACCATTTACCGTCGTCACAGCGTTTGCGGACGCCAGAGGCGACGGAAAATTCAAACGCTACTACGGATTCATTACCACCCACTCAGGACACGACTTGGCAGAACGGTTAGTACAACTGGGGCACGCGAGAGCCTATGGCGTCAGTCGCGGCACCATCAATGGACGCTCGCGGGATGAATATAGAGAATCACTAAAAGATCTAGAATTCCAAGCTGCGACTCGTGGCATAGGGATCTGGAAATCCACTGATTGGGAATCGCTACCTGAACAACGACGGGCCGAGCGAAAAGAAGCGGCGGAGTTGGATTTAGCCAAGGAAGTCAATTTACCACCAGACGCCCGTCAAAAAATAAGCCTCAACTCCGCGCCACGAGACGTGATGATGCAACTACCGGGCGTTGGCGAGACCATCGCCAACCGCATCATCGAGGGCCGTCCGTATAAATCGATCGATTCGCTGATCGAGGTTCACGGGATCGGCGTCAAGAAACTAAAACAGATCCGGCCCTTTTTAATTCTCAACCAGTAAAAACTCACGATCGTTGAAGTCAATACAAGCTCGCGGCGCAAGCAAGTGCATTTCCATGCAAAACAGAAAAACCGCGCATAGACAGGCCGGAGGCCTTTTTCTACCCCACAAGTATTTGTTGTAAAAAAACAAAACTTCGAACAACAG
>CAZORR010000102.1:0-10847 GCA_964582115.1 uncultured Pirellulaceae bacterium | reverse complement strand
GCAGAGAACACCATCAAAAAGATAAAGTGGCATAGAAGCCTATGCCACTGTTCTTGCTTACGAACCACCTTGCATGTAGTACATCACCAAGAAAATCCCTAAGAACAACGCCGACCAAAATGCCATCGTGCTAGTCGACCACGTTTTGCCGAAAGTACCTCGTTCATTGAATGACTGATCCACACGATCGGTGAACGCAGTGATCAATCCAACAAACTCTCCGCGAACTGCCTTGTCGACCGACGAGTACATGGACTTGGCTCCGGTCCACAGGACGGGAAACGCTTTTCGGTAGGCCCAGTCGGTGTCTAGGTTTTCAGATCGTTTTTCTTCCGGGTACAAACCGGTTTTCATCAATACTACAAACGCCAGTGCCGCGAACAGTAACAACTGCATTTGTAAAATTACGTGCCCGCTGGTGTAAGGATGGTAGGCGTGTGCCAGTTCGAACGGGAGCGCTGCGTACAGTGGCGAATACCAGACGCCGATACCAATGCACAATGCTGCGCCAATTCCCATCGCCAGTAACATGTTCCATGGCGCTTCTTTGACTCGTTTTCCGGAGTCGTGGGCAAAGAAAGCAAAGAACGGAATTTTGATGCCCGAGTGTTCCATCACGCCAGCGGATGCGATCAGTAAGATGATCCAAACCCAAAACATATGCTCTTCGCCTGCTGCTGAGATGATCATCGATTTACTGACGAAGCCGCTGAGCAATGGAAAACCAGCGATCGCACCACCGCCAATAATGCAAAACGCGGTCGTCCACGGCATCGATTTATGCAGCCCGCCAAGTTCGGTCGCTTTGGTTGTACCAACTCGATACAGCACCGCACCCATCGACATGAACAATAACGCTTTGTAGATAATGTGGCAGAACGCGTGAGCAGCGGTTCCGTTGAGTGCCAGTTCCGTACCGATACCGATGCCAACCACCATGAAACCCAGTTGGTTGTTCAGACTATAAGCCAGCACACGGCGCAGGTCGTTTTCGATCACGGCGAAGACGATCGGGAACAGCGTCATCGTACAGCCGATCCAGATTAATTCTTCGGTGCCATGAAAACCACGCGCCAAGGCATACACGGCCAGTTTGGTCGTGAACGCGCTCAGGAAAACCGTGCCGGTGATGGTGGCTTTGGGGTAGGCGTCTTGTAACCAATTGTGCAGCAGTGGAAAGGCACACTTCATTCCAAAGGCAATGAAAATCAGCTGAGCCGACACCGGAAAATCATAGAACGATGTCGTCTCGCCCGGTATCAAGTCCATGAAGTGCGTGAACAAGACAGAATTGTTTTCGCAGTAGTGCAAGATCACGCCCGACAGCAGCAATACACCCGATCCGACTTGGATAATCAGGTACCGGATACCGGCGTGATAGGATGTTTTATTATTGCTGGCCCATACCAAAACCACGCTGGCAATCGCCGTTAGTTCCCAAGCGATGAACAGCGTCACCAAGTCACCCGCCAGTGCGGCGACGATCGCAGCGCCGGCGTAGACCAACCCAGCGATGTGTTGTTTCGTATCCGTCACATGCAGCGCGTACAAAGTTGAAACGACTGCAGCGATATGAAAAATTAGTCCGAAGATCCAGCTTAGATAGTCGACCCGCAGCGGCATCAGTTCAAGGCCCATCAACTGGACTTCAATGGTTGCTTCAGTCGGCAACATCAAGTACCAAACCAAACCAAGGATCGCGATCGCTACCGAAGCGAAGCGAGCAAGTTGTTTGCCCAATAGCAGCAGGACTAACCCGCCGACGATCAAAATCAAACCCGTGTTAATCGCGATCATAGTAATCCTCCTTCCGCTGAACGATCAGTCGTAGCCCACGGCCAAGAAAAACAATTACAACAAAGGTGATGAAACCGAACGCGGCTTGGAAGCCCAGCCAGCCTTCTTGTTCGAAATGAGGATGATGGTGTTCGTGGTCCAAACCGGGATAAAAAGTTGCCAGAACCGACAAAACGCATGCCACGATCAATCCGATGATGATCAGGTTCACATTGCGTTCGATCCAACTAGGATCCGAGGCGTGGTTTTGTGGTACGGGGGGCGCTTTCTTATTCATTGCGATTGCGTAGGGCGATTGGTAATTTGGGCGACAGTTAGTTTTGCGCGTAGCGAATCTTTGTAAGCGGTGAGTTTAATACACCAGCCCAAATCGCGGAACACGCGTTTGCGGCCGGAGAGCGGGACATTTAATCGGATAGGTGGTTCATTGCGCTAGTTGACCTGTTTCTGGTGTCAGCTTTAGCAGGGGTTTAGCGAGTTCGCTTCGGAGAGAAAAGCCTAAAGGCATTACTACGAACACACCACACAAAGAATGCCAGCCTCGGATCAGAACACCGGGGCAAGACGGATTGGGCTGGCCTAGGATTTACTGGCATCGCTAAAATTATCTTCCGTATAGGTTTGGCCGTTACTGTTCGGCTGCCAGCGTGGGCTTACAAACGCTTGCCTGTTGAAAATCATTCTTAAGTGGCTGATGTTGCCTTGTCTATGCTGCCTTGCTTAACTGACTTAATTGCCCCAACGTAACCGAAACCGCCAACCATGGACCATCAGCTCGCCATCCAGGACCACGGCTTTACGATTCTAAAAAGAGTATTTGATAAGCCATCGATTGACCGGTTATTGACATCCACGGCAGCGGGACTGAATGCTGGCACCACGGAAAATATCAAAACGTCATTGGGCGAGACTTATGCGGCTCGGAATTTAATCAAGCTGGCTCCGGAACTTGCCACGATGTGGCAGCGGGACGATTTGATTCGGTTACTACGGGGGACATTGGGGGAGACCGTTGGGTTGGTGCGGGTGCTGTATTTTGACAAGCATCCCAATCGGACGTGGGCGCTGCCGTGGCATCAAGACATGACGATTGCGGTTTGCGACAACACATTGCCATCGAATGTGTTTTGTAAGCCGACCACGAAGTCAGGCGTGGCACACGTCGAGGCATCCGAGGAAGTGTTGCAGCGAATGTTGACGTTGCGAATTCATTTGGATGAAGTGACTGATGACAACGGCCCGCTGAAAGTGATTCTAGGATCGCACCATTGCAAATTGGTCGACCAAGTGGCAGTTGCGGCGGTGCAATCAAATTCGATCGAAACGATTTACGCCGCCGCTGGAGACGTGTTGGCGATGCGTCCGCTGATCAGCCACGCAAGCGGTGCATCGGTTCCAGGAACCTCGCGACACCGTCGGATCTTGCATTTGGAGTTTTCCGGTCAACCGAAACTGCCAGATGGTTTTGAGTGGTATCACTTTATTACGGTTTGAACGTGACTGCATGATGTTGACGAATCGAGAAGGATTCTTCGCATTGTGAAGAAATGTGAATGCAGTTTCAATCTGATTCACACGTGAGCTTCAAGTGTTCTTCATGAAGTTCAATACAATTCGCAGCATCAAGGGCACTGTAGCTCTTGCCGAGAGCAGTTGGCTCTCATTTGTTGGAAGTTGTATTTCGAAAGGTAATAAAAATGCAACGCAAAAAGGGTTTCACATTGGTGGAGCTGCTGGTCGTCATTGCGATCATCGGGATTCTAATTGGGATGATCTTTCCAGCGGTCGCTGCTGTTCGCAACGCTGCTCGGTCAACTCAATGCAAGTCAAACTTGCGACAGATGGCAATTTGTCTATTGGCAAAGGCCTCAAACAGCCCGAACGGTGCCTACTGTTCTGGTGCTTTCGATTCCAGTCGAGATGGTGCACTTGATCAGTATTCATGGGTTGCGGACTGTGTAGATCAAGGTGTGCTTCCAGGCCAGTTGTTGTGCCCTCAATCAATTTGCCTTGCATCTGAAAAGTGGAATTCAAGAAGTAGTGACAATCCTAATGCGACTGATTTTGTAGGTGGAGCCACGTCTCCTCCAGGACGACGAGGGATTCCGATTCGTGGTTCGGCTGAAAGCGTTGCTGAGGCTGGCTTCAATACAAACTACGCAACCAGTTGGCATTTGGTTCGTGGTGCCCCTGTTTTCGAAAACGGCTCAAACGGTCCACAAACAAAAGCAACCGACGACGATGGTTTGAAGAATTGGTATATCGATAACACCAATAGCCAAATCGCCCGAGGTCCGCTGAGTTTGAGAGATGTGGACAACGGTGATGTTCCTTCAAACACTTTGCCGCTGATCGGTTGTGGTAGCAAAGGTGATGTCGGAACCGATGGTACTGGAGATGGTATTCTTCCAAATACGATTTCCGAGCGTTTGGGCTTGGTTGCGGGGATCGATCTTGCCGAGAGCTTCAACGATGGGCCGTCTATTGTTGGTGCTGTTGGTTCATCGACAGCCGGACCTGTGAGACTGATTCCTCCTGGCACCCGTCAAGCGGACATGATGGTAGATTCATTCCCACAGCAAGGAGAACTTGGTCAAGCAGGAATTATTTTGCAGGACACTCGCGACTGGTTTGCGTGGCACTCCAAAACCGTCAATATCGTCTTTGTCGATGGTAGTGTACGAGCCTTCGACGACCTCAATGGCGATGGGTACATCAACCCTGGTTTCCTTGTTCCGACACCAACCACCGAAACGGAAACTGAAAACCAGCGATTCACAGTTGGCTATCTTTCTCCAGAAGTCGAAACGAATCCATTCGAGATGTTCACCGGTACTTTGCTTAAAGGCTCGTTCGGAAATAAGAGATTCGAGCAGTAAACGTGACTGGCTAATGAGTTAGTCGATAACCCAAAAACAAACACCTCGTAGGAAACTACGAGGTGTTTTTTTATGCGAATGGTTTGATCAGCCAAAAAGCGAACGGGAGTTCGCGGTTGATGGCATCAGTTGCAACCGTTAGTTGAGTTCAACCAATGCGCCGCCACAGGATGATCCCGATCCAGCGGTGCAGCCAAAGCAGTGAGAGCCAGTAATGATCGGCATCGCAGCAAATTTTTCGAGGTCAATATCCCAGACATCCAGCGGCTTGCCATTGGACAACTGCATGTCCAGTTGCTGATTGAAGTCACAATCAAAAACCCGTCCTTGCCAGTCAACACTGATCGTGTCACGGCACATTAGATTGTCAACCGACGCGGGATTGAAGCTTTCGACCAATAGCTTGTGGTAACCTGCCAGTTGCTTGCTGCGTTTTAGGAATGAAGCGTACCGAGCGATCGGCATGTTGGTGATGCAGTAAAGATTGTGAAAGTCGATATCGAAATGCTGCTTCATTTCTCGTTTGTAGTCCGCCTCTAACACTTTTTGCTCAGGCGGTAGGAACGCTCCGTTGGGATTGTAAACCATGTGAAGCTGGAGTTCGGGATCGATGCCATAGCCGAGCTTGTTGAGTTTTTGGAATGCCGTTATCGAGCGATCAAACACTCCGTCGCCACGTTGCTCATTGACGTTTTCGGGTGAATAGCATGGCATCGACGCAATGCAAACGACTTTGTGCTTTGCATGAAATTCAGGGATCCACTCGTAGCCAGGTTCTTCAATGATGGTCGCATTTAGGCGAGTGATGACTTCGCGAGGTTGGTCGAATGAACGCACGCGTTCGACCAAGGAACGAAATTCAGGGTGCATCTCTGGCGTGCCGCCCGTCAGATCGATCGTGGCGATGTCGGTTCCTTCAAGCCAGTCGAGTGTCCGTTGAAGATGCTCATTGGAAATAAGTTCCTTACGCCCCGGACCAGCATTCACGTGACAGTGAGTGCAGGTAATGTTGCAGAGCTTACCCGTGTTCAACTGAAGAATTTTAGGGAAGGCTCGTGTGAGAGGTTTCTGGTGTTCTTCAAGCTTGCGATCAAACGGGTTCATAACTGCGGGCATAGCGTATAGCGGGTCTAGAATGGCGAAGCTGAAATCAATCGGTAGTTTCAGGGGATCTCGTTTACATGTTAGTGACAACAGACGAGGGCCGATTTATTATGGCCAATTGTTTACAATACGTAAATTGCAGGCCATTAAATTCAAGGTGCTTTCAGAAAATGAAAGAAACCTGCGGTGGTGGGGCACCGCTACGATAAGACGTGCTATTTTGCCGAGTCTTACGTCATTTTCCACGTTTTACGTTTTGAAATTGCCAGCCTGAGATAAACCAGTTACCACAATAGTTTTTGGACCAGCGGCATTCTGAGATAATTTTGGCTGGTTCCCCGTTGAAGCGTTCGATTTCAATCACAGCAAATTCCCCAGAACGGATTTCTTGCTCTGTGATGATGCCGATACCGACATCGGATATATTTCGCGAAAATGCCCCAATGATTTGTTCGGTTTCTTGGCTTCTCAAGTGAAGTTGAACGGGGCGAACAAGATGGTCGCGGTGGACCGACCGGTTTTCGACACGGTCAAAATTAGCGTCAGCAGCCAATAGATCGCTGACAATACGTTCTATTTCAGGGTTGCTCCGCATCCTTGATGATCTCTGCATTGGATTATCCTTCGTTTAAAATTGATCGATGGAAAATAAGCGTTGGAGAGCAAGAAAAGACGCCATATAGAAGGTAGCTTTTTTGGGTAGGTAGGAGAAATCGTATTCGTAGATTTTAAAAAGCCAAAGGTCAACTTGACCTGTCAATCGTGAAAATCGATACAAGTTGACGTATTTGTCGGGATCGATGGGAAATCAGCCAGGATTGCCGGTTGCTGGCAAATCTCCAAAACAGCCGTTCCGAGTGAAAACAGCCATTCTGCAAAGGCCAGATTGGACCGAATCATCTGGGATGCCGATTTAGTTTGTGTTGGCGTCAGTTGGACCAATTAGATTGGTTGTTGTCTGCCCAATGATTTTGTTTCCTAATGTTGGAATGGATTATCCGACAACTCATTTTCTGTTTCAGCTAAGACCTAAAACTGATGTCACGTACCGGCAAATCGCGATCCACACGAACGCTCAACGCTTCTGCGACGAGCGATGTGGTGGATACGATTCCCGTGATTTCATCCCAGCCGCTGAAAAAAAGACGGCGACTGTCACGTGACCGGTTTGATGCGTTGTATCTTGCGTCGCGTAAAGTCGATGCAAGATTACTTCGGCAAGTCGATTTGACCGAGCCCGACGAAGGGTCAGAATCCGACAAGTTGGCTCTACGAATCGCGGAACGGGTTCGTACGAATCGCCGATCGATGTCGTCGCTGCTGTTCAGCTTTGTTGCTCATCTAGCTTTGGTTTTGGTTTTGGTATTTTTCCTGAGAATCACCAACCAAGAAAAACCCTCGATCGGTTTTGAAGCTGCCTTGGTCGTGGACCCGATCGTGCTTCCGCCAGAGCCCGAAAAGGAGCCAGACAAGATCAAAGTCGAATCGGATATTGAAACTGAAGTCGAATCGCCGCTTGAGGCAACCGCTCAAGAGATGGCAACGGATTTGGTCAATGAACTGGCAAACGAAATCGATCGGGTGCCAAGTCCAACGTTGTCGACCGAATCCAATCCACTGTCGGTGGATGTGAAACCGAATGACGTGGGAAGTTTGCCGACGCTGCCCAGTGGTGGCGGTTTGCAAGGCCGCAATGTAAAGAATCGATCCGCGCTTGCAAGTGCTCGCGGAGGTACCCCGGGTAGTGAAGTAGCCGTTGAGTTAGGTTTGCGTTGGATCGCAAAGCATCAACGACCAGACGGTAGTTGGCGATTTTTTCACAACATCAATGCGTGCCAAGGCGATTGTCGGAATCAAGGTAAGATCGAATCGCCGGTCGCCGCCACCGGTTTGGCGCTGATGTCGCTGCTGGGCGCTGGTTACACACATCGAGCAGGGCCATACCAACGCGAAGTTGAAGCGGGATTGGAGTATCTGGTAAGTACGATGCGGGTCGGGCCACGGGGTGGAAACCTGACGATTAATGGCGGCGGAAAAGCCAATATGTACGCGCAAGCCATCGCGACGATCGCGCTGAGTGAAGCGTGGTCCATGACCAAAGATGCTACTTTGGAACAGCCTGTTCGCGAGGCACAGAAATACATTTGCGCTGCACAAAGTGAATTCAATGGCAGTTGGGGCTATAACGCAGGACAGACTGGCGACTTAACCATCACCAGTTGGCAAATCGCAGCGCTGAAAAGTTGTAAGCTCGCCGGTATTAAAGTGGATCCCGATACCTGGAACAAGGCAGGTAAGTTTGTCGAATCAACGACCGACACCAGCGGTTTGTTTGGATATAAACGTCCCGTCAACCTTAAGCTTTCGGATCGTAAACGAGACTTTCGATTGGAAACAACGACAGCCGCTGGAACCCTCGCAAAGATGTACTTGGGAATCCCACTAGAAACGCCTTCCATCCGTAACGGTATTGATTACCTTGCCCAAGAAGGTGTTTCTCAAACGGACATCTACTACGACTATTACGCCACCCAAGTTTTCCGACACTACGGCGGGGAAGATTGGAAGCAATGGAATTCCGTAATGCGAGAGCACTTGATAGATACGCAAGATCAATCGCGCGGACACGCACGCGGCAGTTGGTATTTCCCGGATAAACATGGCCAAGTCGGAGGCCGGCTTTATACGACCGCGATGGCGGTGATGACATTGGAGATCTATTACCGCTACTTGCCGCTGTATGGTGAAGCCTCCTTGACCAACGAAGAAGTTTCGATCGAGGAAGAGCGAAAGGCGGAGTTGGAGCTTCAGATTTTGGACGTAAATTGAACATTAATTCAGACGCACTGCACTGTAAACGATCCATGATTAACACGCTTGTTTTTGAAGACGAACTGGTTCAACAATTGGCTCCGATCACGACTGGGCGATTGGCGTATGCCGTCAGTTGTGCGAGTTATCGGTTGATTGATTTTCTGTTGCCGCTTGCTGGGCCGACGGTTGGTTTGGTGCGACCGCACATGCAACCAATCCAGCAGCATGACTTCAGCCAAATGGTGACGCAGTTGGACAGCCAACTGCCGTGGACACTGGTCGTGAATGCTCGACTGACACCCTCGGTTGCCAATCTAAAACAGATTGAGGCATTGGTAGCGATCGCGGGATCCGAAGCGGCTGCCGCAACGGTTTGGCTGGCAGCAGATCAAACGTTGGCAGCTGGGATCCTGCCGACGGAATCATTGGGTGCTGATGCTCAACAGTGGGGGTCCACTGCGGTCTCGGTTGCTGGCCAAGCTGGTGTAGCGCGTCTTGATTCAGTAGCAGACTACCAGACGCAAGCGAGTTTGTTTTGCGATCCACACGATGTGATTTTGCAAAACCTATCGATCTTTAAGGACAACCTCGCTCATCGAATTCGCGTCGGTCATTACCAAGAACAATCGTTTGGAGTGTACCTTGGTAACGACGTAACCATTGGAGAGCATGTGGTGTTTGATGCGTCCCACGGCCCAATTGTGATTGATGATGGAGCCAAAGTTGGTCCGTTTAGCTTTCTAAAAGGCCCGATTTATTTGGGGCCAAAAGTTGAGATCAGCGAACACGCTTCGATCAAGGACGAAGTTTCGATCAGCCATCATTGCAAAATCGGTGGCGAAGTCGAAGGCACCGTGATCGAACCGTACAGCAATAAAAAACACTACGGGTTTCTCGGCCACAGTTATTTGGGAAGCTGGATCAACTTGGGGGCAGGGACGAGCAATAGCGATTTGAAAAACACTTACGGAGTGATCAACATGACTTATGGTGATCGTAAAGTGTCGACTGGATCGCAGTTTGTCGGCTGCGTAATGGGAGATTATTCTAAAACAGCGATCAATACCAGTATCTTCACTGGCAAGACGATCGGCGTTGGCAGTATGGTTTACGGGGTTGCCACTACTAACGTGCCATCGTTCGTAAATTATGCTCGGTCATTTGGCCAACTAGGCGAACTGCCGCCGGCAGTGGTCGCAACGACTCAGCAACGCATGTTTGTTCGGCGTGATCGCGAACAACGTCCTTGTGATATTCAGCTGATTGAAGACATGTTTCGGTTGACCGCTGATGAGCGTCCCGCAGATTTGTCGTCGGACCCGATTGAGATGTAAATCGGTGGTGAGCCAGATTGCCACGCATTGAGTTTGGGATTTGGAATCCGGAATCTATTTCAGCAATGATCTGAATAAGTTGACAAATTCGTGGGCCCGGCAAAGTTATGTTGTTGGCGAATTGCTCGGTTTACTTAAGATAGATCCGGTCAATAAACCGGGGCCTTTCGAATCAATTCAAGGTGAAACGATGATGGATGCTGCTTTTTCGAACTTGCCGAAGACAATTTTGATCGTCGATGATGACGACGTGATGCGCAATCGGCTGGAGAAATCTTTTACTCGCCGTGGCTTGACCGTTACGGTAGCCGACTGTTATGACGCCGCGATGGAAGCAGCCGAAGCCAAAAAGCCAGATCGAGCGGTGTTGGATTTGAAGATGCCAGGCAAATCCGGCTTGGAACTTTTGGAAGCCATTCGCGGCGTGTCTCCAAACACAAAGTGCGTTATCTTGACGGGTTACGGCAGCATCAACAACGCGGTGGAAGCCGTCAAACTGGGAGCTGTCGGTTACGTGACCAAACCGGCGGATGCGGATCAAGTTTTGGCAGCATTTGAAGACATGCCTCGTCCAACACCCAAACCAGACCCGGACTTTCCTCCGCCTTCGTTGGCCGAAGCTCAGTGGGAGCACATTCAACGCGTACTCGCCGACACTGGCGGGAATATTTCCGAAGCTGCACGGCGTTTGGATATTCCGCGACGGACTCTTCAACGCAAATTGAAAAAGAACGCGCCGTAGCGACGTTCAACGATTGGTGTTAATGATGTTGCTACTGGTGATTGTCGCCTTCATCGCTACCGCTGGTTTAAACCCAAGACCCTACTAGCTCCCCTCTCCCCGAAAATTCGGACAGAAGAACTATTTACTAGGATCAAACTCACTCCGAATTCCCGGGGAGAGGGGCTGGGGGTGAGG
>CAZORR010000101.1:0-10870 GCA_964582115.1 uncultured Pirellulaceae bacterium | reverse complement strand
GGCGCGAATAAGTGCAGATTCTTTGCTTGTTGACTAAGTTGGCAGATAAGCACCAATTCGTGCTTTAAGATCCGTTTCGCAGGTTTGGCTCGCTACCGATATTCGGCGGATTGGGTTAAGCTTTAGTGGACGCACTAGTGGTGCGTCTTGATTGAAAATATGGATGTAAGCTTGTAGCCGGAGTCGCCAGACTTCGGTTTTTGTTGAGCGGTCTGAATTCTGGTGAATCCCGCTACTGTAAAATTAGATCTGGACGAAATACTAGGTTGTATATCTTTCTTGACTCGGTGGCTTCTTGTTATTTCATGTTTGTAAGAAACCGGATCGTATAAGGACACATATCATGCCCATTGAAATGCGGCTTGCAAAAATCATCATTAGCGAAATCAGCGACAATCAAGTCGTGTTTTTGAAAGAAGTAGGTGGTGAGCGAGAGTTTCCGATTTTGATTGGAATCTTTGAAGCCACTAGCATCGATCGCCGAGTCAAACGTATCGCTCGCCCGCGTCCGTTGACCCACGACTTATTGGCTGGCATTATTCAGGCGATGGGCGGTGAGCTAAAAAGCGTATTGATCCACGATTTGCGTGACGCGACGTTTTTTGCCAAGTTGCAGATCGAGCAGGGAGACAACACCCTCAATGTCGATGCTCGACCTTCGGACGCAATTGCGATGGCCGTTGCAGTGGAGCCAGCGTTGCCGATCTTTGTGGAAGAAAAAGTGCTTGATGCTGCGATGAAGAAACCAGATTTTTAACATGCTGCTAGACAAAAGGTAAATTGGATGATCAAAGTTGGAATCGTCGGCATCGGGTTCATGGGCTGGATTCACTACTTGGCCTATCAGTCGCGAGCAGACGTCCAAGTTGTGGCAATCTGTTCACGTGACCAAGCCAAACGGTCGGGAGATTGGTCGGGTATCAAAGGGAATTTTGGTCCGCCAGCTGGGCAGGTGGATCTTGAAGGAATTAAAGCCTACGAGACGCTCAACGAAATGTTGTCCGATCCCAATGTCGATTTGGTCGATTTGTGTACGCCGCCAGCAACACACTTAGAAGGAATCATCGCGGTTGCCAACGCCGGCAAGCATGTGTTTTGTGAGAAACCGTTGAGTCTTACGCTGGCTGATTGTGACCAAGCGGTGCAGGTGTGTCAGCAGCAGCAAGTGCAATTGTTCGTGGGGCATGTACTGCCATTTTTCAACGAGTATCTGTTTGCGCTTCAGGCCGCTCAAGATAAGCGGTATGGTGATCTGTTGGGTGGTAGTTTTAAGCGAGTCGTGTCGGACCCGACCTGGTTGCCGAATTTTTACGATCCAAAAATTGTCGGTGGACCGCTATTGGATTTGCATGTTCATGACGCTCATTTTATTCGATTGTTGTTTGGTATGCCGACGGCAGTTCACAGCGTCGGGCGAAAGCGTGGACAAGTGGTGTCGCACTGCCAGACAGTTTTTGAGTTTGGAGATAAAGCGTACAGCGTTGCGGCAGCTTCTGGGGTGATTGATCAGCAAGGTAGGCCGTTCAATCACGGTTATGAAATTCATTTTGAACAGGCGACGTTGCAGTTCGAATTCGCTGCGTTCGCCGATCAACCGGAATCGATGCCGCTAAAAGTGTTGTTGGCGGACGGTTCGGTCGAGCGTCCAGAGTTGGGTGACGGTGACCCAGTGTTTGCGTTTGAGCGAGAGGTTGGCGAGTGGGTGAGCTGCTTGGCGGCAGGGCGGACTTCGACGATTTTAGATGCGACGTTGGCTAAGGACGCCGTCGAAATTTGCCAAATGCAAGCTCAGCAGTTAACTTAAAAGCTTGATCGAATTCGTAATCGTTAAAATGCCGGCGAGTAAAAGGGGTTCTGGTATTTGTCTTTTGAAAGAGTGAATCATGAATTGTCCCAACTGCATGCAGCCATTCGAAGGCACCGTTTGTCCGTCTTGTCAAACTCCAGTTGCTTCGCAGTCCAATAGTGATAATCCTTACGCCGCGCCGATTGACCAAGTTTCACAGCAAAATTATTCCGCATCGCCGCATCCCGGTCCGGCCCAGCAGGGGGATGGAACAGGCGGTGTCATTCCTTATAAAAACCCGAAAGCGCTGATTGCTTATTACTTGGGGATCATCAGTGGGTTGCCGCTGATCGGATTGCCGTTTGGGGTGGCGGCGTTTGTGTTGGGGATCATGGGGTTGAAGGCGCGTAAACAGAATCCGGTTATCAAAGGTTCTGCTCATGCTTGGATCGGAATCGGCTGCGGCGGTTTGTTCGCGGTACTGTGGGGCTTGTTGGGGATTGCCATGATCATCAGCTTGTTGGCCGGTTAAGACACAACGTGGCATATGCTTCTAGTCTGTGTTGAATGCGAACTGATGCCAATGCCACATTTTTGTTTTACAAAATGTATCGACTGAGATCTTCGTCCTCTGCCACAGCGCCGAGTCGTTCTTTGACGTAGGCTTCGTTTACCGTCAGTTTGCCTTGTGTCATGTCGGGGGCTTCGAAGCTGAGTTCTTCTAGCAGTCGTTCGAGGATCGTATATAGTCGGCGAGCACCGATGTTCATGGTGGTTTGGTTGACCGCGTGGGCAATCGATGCCAGTTCTGCAATGCCGTCGGGAGTGAACAGTAGTGTCACGCCTTCGGTCGCCATCAATGACTGGTACTGTTTGGTTAACGAGCTGGTGGGCTCGGTGAGAATCCGAACGAAATCGTCTTGCGTCAAGTCGTTCAGTTCGACTCGAATCGGAAAACGTCCTTGCAGCTCGGGCATCAATTCGCTGGGCTGGTGCCGGTGGAAAGCTCCGGCGGCGATGAACAAAATATGGTCGGTCTTAACGTAGCCATGTTTGGTTTGCACCGAAGTGCCTTCTACGATCGGTAGTAAATCGCGTTGCACACCTTGTCGTGAGACGTCGGCGCTTTTTCCTTCGCCGGCAACGACTTTATCGATTTCGTCCAAGAAAATGATGCCTGAATTTTCCGCCAGTTCGATCGCTGCTTGGTTGAGTTTGTCAGCGTCTAGGAGCTTGTCGCATTCCTGTTCAAAAATGATGGCTCGAGCCCGCGAAACGGTCAGGGACTTTTTGGTGCGATTGGTTGGCATGATTTTTTCCAACATCCCTTGGAAATCCATGTCCATTTGCTCGACACCCATCCCGCCGACCATCATCGGCGAGGCTTTTTGTTCGATCGTTAAATCGACTTCGCGTTCTTCGAGATCACCCGCAAGCAGCATTGCTTTCATTTTTTCACGAGTTCGCTCAAGCGATTCTTTGGCGGTGGTGGATTCTTCATCATCCGCAAAGCTGACGGTCGGGGCAGGGCACAGCATTTCTACCAAGCGGTCGTTGGTTCGACGCTCGGCATCTGCTTTAACGGTCTCGCGTTGTTGTTGCCGAACGATTCCAATCGAATTGTCTAGCAACTCGCGAACCATACTTTCGACGTCGCGACCGTAGTAGCCAACTTCGGTGTACTTGGTTGCTTCGACTTTGATGAAGGGAGCGTTTGTTAGTTTAGCCAATCGCCGAGCGATTTCGGTTTTGCCGACGCCGGTAGATCCGATCATCAGAATGTTTTTTGGCGAAACTTCTTGGCGCAGGTCGTCGCTTAATTGTTGGCGTCGCCAGCGGTTTCGGATTGCGATGGCGACCGCGCGTTTTGCGTTTGCTTGACCGACGATATGTTGGTCAAGTTGTTCAACAATTTCGCGTGGTGTGAGTGTGGTTTCGTTTTTTGGCATTGTTGGATAGGAATCAACTAAAATGTTTTTATCGAGCAGGGACATCGACTTTTTCGACGACGATATTGGTGTTGGTGTAAATGTCAATTTCGCCGGCGATGGTCAAAGCTTCGCGGACAATTTCTACGGCACTCAAGTCCGAGTGTTTTTTTAGTGCTCGGGCGGCGGCGATCGCGTAGTTACCACCTGATCCAATTCCGACGATGCCGTCAGTGGGTTGGATTACGTCACCCGTACCACTGACCAGTAGCGTGTGCGTACCATCAGTGACAGTTAGTAAGGCTTCTAATTGGCGCAAGGCTTTGTCCATGCGCCATTGTTTGGCCAGTTCGGTTGCCGCCCGCACAATGTTGTTGGGCGAGTCTTTGAGCTGAGCCTCAAAACGCTCCATCAAGGCAAAGGCGTCGGCGCTGCTGCCGGCAAAGCCACAAAGGACTTTGCCGTTGAGCAGTTTGCGAATTTTCATGGCGTCGGATTTCATTACCGCCGTTCCAAGGGTAACTTGTCCGTCGCCGCCCATGGCAACTTGATCGCCTTGGTGAACCGTTAGGATGGTGGTAGCGTGGAATTTCATGAAGCTTAGCGTTAAACTAAAGAGCAAATTGGATCGAAGGCAAATTCAAACGTAAACGTTGAACCCGAATTCTATCCTTTTTCAATCGCTTTGCACCCGCCTGATGGTCATGAATAGGAAGTAACCAAAGATGTCTGAAAATAGCTTCCGACGAAGTTCTCAGTTGATAAACCCGGACGACACAGCGTTGGTTGTGGTTGATATGCAGGAAAAATTGCTGCCGGTGGTGAGTCAAAATGAACAAATTTTGGCCAACGTCCAGCGTTTGTTGGCGACTGCTGAGATCCTGAGCGTACCGGTCGTCGCCACTGAACAGTATCCTAAAGGGCTCGGCCCAACGGTGGCGAGTTTGTCTGAAGCGATTGTTCGCACCAATACCGAATGGGCGTCAGCGGGCTTGCCAGCCAAAACGATGTTTAGTTGCCGTGAATGTGAATCCGTTTTCAAACCATTGCAAATCAATGGTGTCAAAAATTTGTTACTGTGTGGTATCGAAACTCACGTTTGTATCGCACAAACGGCGTTGGACATGATTTCGGCCGGGTTTAATGTTCAGTTGTGCGTCGATGCGACGGGAAGTCGTTTTCCCCTCGACCACGAAATAGCGATCCGTCGGCTGGAAGCGGAGGGTTGCTCCATTACGACTACCGAAGCCGCCATGTTTGAACTTTGTGAAAAAGCTGGAAATGATGCCTTCAAGGCGATTGCGAAGCTGCTACGCTAGGTGAATTGCGATTATTCAACCAAACAGCTACGGTTCGAAAATTATGAGTGAAATTGCCGAAAATCAAAACATCGCCGATCACGTTCACTTGAAAGAACTTCCGTCAAATCAATTTCGCTCAGCGATCCCTTGGCTTAGTTTTAATCTGGCCTTGCTCGTTTTGTATGTCGGCTTCTTTCATCTGTGTTTGATAACCGATTTTCCGATCAGTTTGGTCATCGGGTTTGCGATTGCTAGTGTGATGAGTTTGCTGTGCGTCCGGTACCGACGTTTGTTTACGAATCGTTACGAGTTTTGTTTTTATCTTGCACTGCCGTTGGATGTGGTTTTTGAAAGCCTGATTCCGTATCACAGTGGATATTCGTTTTACTGGTGTGCGGCAGCGTTCTGGTCGGTGTTTATTGTCTATCGAATCTATCTATTGCGGCGGGCGAGTGGCGCGTAAGACCGACTGGAAGCACTGTCGCCACCTAGGGCACGATCAGTGTCACGCCACCTTTAACGACTTCGACGGTCAACGGCAGGGTTCCGCCAGGGTCGCCATCGAGTTGATATGGCACTTCTTGGTCGGACTCCATGGTCAGCTTCTTAAAGTTAAATGCTTGGCTGTTGGTCCAGTTTTTATGCCGGCGCAAAAGCACTGATGCGAGGTAGAACAGGCCTCGAAATAAACTGCCACCGCGAAACGTACACAAGTCCAATACGCCGTCTTCCGGGTTGGCTTCGGCAGCGATTGGTAGGTTCATTGCGTAGCGTGGTACGTTGAAAATAAATGCCCAGCAAGGGTTGGTTGTCACTTGGCTGCTGTAATTTGAGTCGATTGAAATTCGGATCTTCGGGTATTTGTATTTCCGAATGGAACTGAACAATGGTTTGGCGTAGGACCAGTGTCGGATGTGTCCTTTGCGCCGCCGATGCAATCGGTGGACTACATCCGCGTCGAAGCCGCAACTGGCCATGACTAAAAATAGTTTCCCATTGGCGCGACCGACATCCAGTTGGCGACAAGATCCGGCCACGATCATGGCTGCGGTTGTTTCTGGGTCGGGCGAGATCCCTAGGTACTTGGCCAAGAGGTTTTCTGTTCCCAGAGGCAAGATTGCTAAGGGAGTATTTTCGGGCAGTTGATTGGCTAACAAGGAGATCGTTCCATCGCCACCTGCGGCCACCACGCAACGTAGCCGCCCGCCAAAATGCTGACCGACAACATCAATCACGTCTTTGATATCAGTCAGTAGTAAAACTTCGAAGCCTTGTTGTGACAAACACGCCATCAATTGTTCGACGATCGCACGACAATCCGTTGCCCCCGAGTTCGGGTTCATTGAGATCACAACGACTTCGGAAGATTGGTTCCCAGATTCCATAATTTAAACTCTAGCAAAACCATGGAAAAGTGGAACGCCAAGGACCCTATTCTAGAGAGAGGGCATTGTCAGATTCCGGTGCAAGGCTGGCTGTAGGCCATGCAATAATATCGTTTTTGCCTGAGTTTTGTTCCGTAGAAAACACTGTTTTGCCGTTGGGCCCGTCGACAAATTCAACGATCGAAATCGGTGATTGGTGCAAGTTGGGCATGTTTAGTAACTCACGTTCGCTGGAAGCATTCCGCATACCTTCGCGCGTTTTTGGTTGTGGCTGACTGTTCCAAATTGTAATGCGTCCAGATTTGGAACCACTTACGATACGATTTCCGTCGGCAGAAATGTGGGCCGCCGAAATAGTATGTTCATCAGAGTGTCCATATACGGTTTCGCTCAGCTTCACGGTTGGATCTTGAATGGATTTCGCTTCGGTTCCAGTAGGCCGGATCAAGACTGCCATCCCATCGTCGGTGACGGTCGCTAGGAGTGCTCCGTCTTGGGAGTAAGCGAGCTGGCTGATGGCGTGTTCGATAGGTGTGTTTAGTTTCAGAGGGAAACTGATGGATTGTGCAAAATCGTTTTCGTTTAGCTCGAGTACTTCGATCGATCCATTTGAGCGACCGATTGCAATTGCCTTTGAGTCGGATTGCCAAGCGATCGAAGTCACGTCGCCATCGTTGTCTTTCAAATCAATCTCGCCTAATTTCTCGCGTTTGGAAAAATCGTAGATGACACAGCGATTGTCGTTGGTGCAGATCGCCAGTGTGTTTGAATCCGAGGCCATGTTCATTGTTGTTGCCCAGGTATCAAACACTCCATCAGGTTTGACGCCTGTGTCGGACAGTTTCCAAAATAAGATTTGTCCGTTGGCGAGCGTTGCGGCTTGTGTTTGATTGGTGACAATCTGCGTGACGGAAGGTTTTGCAAGAACCCGCAATGGACCAAAGGAGGAGGACTCTGCGGTACCAGCCAACGAATCCGTTTCAATTGCTAGGCTGCTCCACATGCGATTTGCCGAACGGCGGTTTCGCTGAGATGTTTGGAGTAAAATTCCGTGCTCAGATGAAGCATACACTCGTTCGAAACCGATAAAGTGTTTCGTTAAAGCGGGGTCGTTGAAAGCTGGCAAATCGACCGGTTGTGGTGTGCCGCTCGCTCGAGTCCACCTCTGTAAACGGATTTTTGCATCGTCCGATCCGCCAGCGATCGCCACCACGCCAGTTGGCGTTGAAGCGAAGGAGGCAAAGCTGGCGTTTGCGAATTTGGTGAGCTGTGTTTTGTTGGCGAGTGACAACAACAAAATTCCACCGTCCGAATTGTTTTCGGCGGCCAAAATCTGAATGTTGCCGGCGTCGCTGATCGCATCGAACACATTGTTTCGCAATTGAGCATCGGAGATCTGCGGCAGCGAATGAGAAGCTGTCTGTCGTTGTTGATTTAGATCGAACTGAACAATACGATTCTGCCATGACACCAGTACTTGTTGGCTGTTGCGAACGAAGACGATCGAATTTGCGATTGATCGAGCCACGGAGGTGGTGGAAAAACGAATGAGCTGTCCTGAATCAACGGGCCATCCAAAAACGCCGACCTTTGCGCCGATCACCCATTTGCCATCACGCGACAACGCCAATTTGGATAGCTGTTTTTGGGTGCCGGTTCCAAACAAATTTTGTTGACCATAATTGACTTCTCGAATCAACTGATCTTGTTTCAGGTTCCAGAGCAAGAATTTAGGCTGGTTTGAATTGGTTTGTACCAATGCAACTTGGCCATCATCGGAAACTTGTAAGTCAATAATTTTTTCACGACCATTCAGGTGAGCTGCGAGTTTGGTCAGCACGCGGTTTAAGGCTCCGCTGGTGCGGTCGTATTGGTACAAATAATCGTCCACAGATTGTGCAAATACAAAGTCGTCCGACGCGATTTGATATTGCCAAGCACAGGTATTCCATTGCACTCGATTGTCATCGCGAATTACGGAAGCCATTCCGTAGTCGTTGCCGAAAGCTTGCAGGCGGTGGTCCGTTGTAGGCCGGTAAAATACGGCAGTCACCGATGCGGGGCGATTCTCCAGCGACCAACCGATTGATTGCCGTTGGTATTCTGGCTGGTACATCGACAAATCGACCGATAGTAGCTCTGTGTTTTCTCCCGTTGCGGCCGTTACCACTTGGCAATCTTCCAAACGCTCGCCAGGTTTGATGAAGCATAAGTTGGCCGGTCGAGATTGGCCTTTGAGTTCGATTGACTTTTTGTTACGCCAATCCCAAACGGTTGTTTGGCGATCACTTTCGGTCGCGATCACAAAGTTACCATGTTGCCGTAGTTGAATCACCTTGGATGCTAACGACGAAATGTTTGTTAGCGAACCAGAGTTTGGTCGGCGCTTGTCTGAGGCCGTTGGAGTTGATTTGGTGTAACGCCAACGGGCCAATATATAATTGCCGCTATTGGCATTTTGAAGGCTGATGACAATTTCATTGCTGGAGTTGTTGTCGAATGTGGCCGCTGAAATCCCTTGGATGGGTGAGGTGGCGACCCATTGATAGCCTTCGTCAGATCGTTCAAAAACGTAAGCGGCTTGATCGGGTGGAAGCCCTGACCGATTGGTCAATAAAATGCGTTGCCCGTCACGAGAGAATGATGCTGAGTCAAATTTGGGTTTGGCTCCGTTTGGCAAAACTAGTTTTACGTCGATTCGCTGGCCATCGACCCAAACCATGAGGGGCTCTTCGAGTCCCTGCCCGGAGCTCTGTCTTTGCAGGGATGTTTTGCCGGTCGCCAACAAGGCATTGCCGGTATTGCTGGCTTCGATCTGGTCAATGGAAATACTTTGTGCGGGTAACGTTAGAACGGGGCTTTCGCGGTTGGGTTGGGTGAGGTCAAAGACTTCGACTTTCCCGGTGGACAACGGACTGTCGCTAGGCTTAGCCACATACAGTTGATTTCCGTCGGGCGAGAGTGCAATCGCCGAGGCGTCTTGCCGTTCGATTTTTTTACCTGGTTGGTCAAGTTGGTCGAATGGTTTGATCTCGATTCGATCAGGAAATGCGACGGCAAACGTTTGACCGTCAGTGGTAGCAGCAATCGCGTTGATCGGTTCGGTGGGGTAAAACGATTTGATTTCTCGATGGGCCAGTAAATTCAGACGGGCAACTTCCCAGTCGTTTTGATTTTGGTACTTGTCTAGGTTTTTCCGAGCATTGAAATAGTCTCCCGATTGCAAGTTGTTTACGATTTGCGTCAAGCCGCTTTTGTAACGGAGCAGTTTGGATGACTCGTTTAGGTTGACGACTTGTCCTTCGAGGCTTTGTTTTTCAGCGGCGAGTGTTTCTTTCTGCTGATCGAGAGTTTTTTTCTGTTCATCAAGTGTGTCGATATCGGCTTGCAGTTTTTCTTTTTCTTCTTTTTGTTCCAGTATGAGTTGTGCTTCTTGAGCCTCGAACTTCGCTTTTTGTTCGCGTTTGAGCTGTTGGAATTCTTTGTCTTGGGCGTCTAATTTCGCAGGGAACGCGGCGATCTCCGCTCGCATCTTGACCTGTTTTTGTCGCATCGGTTCGATGGAATCGCTGAGCTGCTGTTTTTCATCAGCGATGTCTTGAATGCCATCCTTAAGTTGGACGATATCAACCTCAAGTTTTTTTCTTGCGATATCGATTTGAGCTTTCTCTTCAATCGCCAAATCGCGTGCTTTCACGGACTTGAGATTTTCGTTGATCATGTAACCGTTGATCAGAATTCCCAGCAGAATCGAACCCGCTAGTGCGACAGCCAATCCCGCTACCAAACGTTTACGACGATCGCGAGTTCGTTTACCATCGGTCAATAGCTCTCGCAATGCGGTTTCGTCGTCGCCGTCGGTATTTTCAAGAACGTCTAAGCCGAGATCGAAGTTCTGATCGTCAAGAGCCTGTTCGGCGCAGCGTAGTTTTGCGTTTCGTAAGCCTTCGCGAGCAAGCGTGTTGCCCTCCCATTTTTCGATCGCCTCTTCATAGCTAAATCGAGACCGTTGAAAGGCGTCGTAATCGGCTTCGGCGACTGCGGTCTCCAACAACTCATCGGCTCGTCGACGAAGTTGCATGCTGAGCAACCGAGTTTCGTATTGATCGAGTATCGTCAGTAGGTCGGCGGTCGTTTCGATGTGATTTTCATCGGTTGCACGTAGAGTCCGCAACGCAATGTTCATCAGGTCTTGGTCGACATCACTTTCGTATTCAACGATGTAGTTTTCAGCCGCTTTTTGGATTACTTCGTAAGGTGGTTCGCTGCTGGTTTTGCAATGCGGCGGAAAGCCTGTAAGGGTTTCAAACAGTAAAGCCCCTAGTAAGTAAACGTCTGAACGATGGCCGACGTCTGATTGCGATTGAGACGTTTTTTTATGGTTCAGGTAGATGTCGATCCAGTACTGAGCCATTTCGGGCGAAATGTAAGCGGGAGTGCCACCGGGACGAATGGTTTTGGGCGAGGACA
>CAZORR010000100.1:0-10913 GCA_964582115.1 uncultured Pirellulaceae bacterium | reverse complement strand
AACCAAAGCCGTGAACGGTTACAAAATGTCAGCCTCAGCGCATCGCCAATCCGGCTATTTGAATAGCGCCGACCCGACCCGGACCAGTGTCGCGCCCTCTTGGATCGCGATTTCAAAATCGCCGCTCATGCCCATCGAAAGGTCTTTCATCTGGACGTTCGTAGGCAAACCCGTTGTCGCAATTTGATCGGCCAGTTCGCGCAACGAAGCGAATTCGCGCCGAGCATCATTCTGGTCGCCAACCAAACCAGCCATCGCCATCAGACCATCCACCTGCGTCGCAACAAAACCATCCACCGATTCGACAATCGACGGCAGTTCGGCAGGCGTAAAACCATGCTTGGCATCCTCGCCAGATACATTCACCTCCAACAACACTCGGGCAACTTTATCTTGTTCCGCCGCAAAACCATCGATCGCTTTCAACAATCGCAAACTATCCACCGAGTGAATCAACGTCGCCAATTCGACCATCCGTTTGGCTTTATTCCGCTGTAGGTGCCCGATCAAATGCCATTCAATGTCTAGATCGGCGAGTGCTTCTTGTTTTTGCCACATTAGCTGCGGTCGATTTTCACCCAACACCCGATGGCCGGCTTCAGCAAATTCACGCGTCACTGCCGCATCGACGTACTTGGTAACTCCCACCAGCGTCACGTCGTCCGCCGCGCGGCCTGCTTTTGCCGCCGCCGTCGCAATCCTATCGTTGACTTCATTTATATTTTGTTCGAACCGTTGTATTGTCATCTCTATTCGACCTCCAACAGCGAAGTAACTTTGCCACTTTTGTGCAGACGATTGAAAACAAATTCGGACGTAACGTTTTCTCCCAAAAACGTACGGTTGCTCATCGACGCCAACGCTCGATAAAAGAACCACTGCCGTTTATTTAGCTGAAACCGAAATGCCATGGCTTGGTCGTCGGCAACGATCTGTCGGTCTTGGGCGACCGTTAGTTTGCGCCAAGTACGTTTTTTTAGACTACGACCTGGATTCAAATCGAACACCAACGGTGCGTACAACGCATCGCCAACGACCTGTTGCTCCAAAACGACCGCATCCGTTTCAGCAATCAAGTTACCTAGCGACCTTTCCGCGTTCCACTCGGGCAACGCCAGCGGCAGTACCAACGCCTTGATCTTTTGCGGTTTACCAGCGGTTTGCAAATACACTTCACGCGTTTCGGATTCTTTCAACGTGGTCATCCCCGACGCCAACGGCCAACGACAACGGTACTCAATCTTTGAACCGGGGCTGGGCAGGACGTAGTCGGCGACCAACAAAAACTCTTCCGTCCGAGCCAGCAGCCACTGTCGATTCAGCAAACCACCATTGGATAACTCGGCTTGAATTTCCATGTAATCGACATCTTCATCGTGCCGCTCACAAACCACTTCGAAATTGCCAGTCACCCGAACGGCTTGATCGTTAACGATTATCTCAGGCAAGGTCTGACCATGAATCAGCGAAACACTTCTCGAAATTTGAACAAAACACTGCTCCGCAACCGAACCACTATCGGTAGCCTGCAAGTCGCGGTACGAAAAATCAGCCGCCACACGAGCAGACTTTGGACTCCAAGTACTACGCAGTAAAAACGAACTCGCCCATTCGGATACGTTGTATGGTTCGACCAACTCATTCGCCATTAACGGTGTCAATTTCGAAGACTTGCATTTGACACCTTCGTCGTTGGCTGTATTTTTTTTCGCCATCAACATTTGAAAAATCACAGCATCATCAGGATCTGTCGACAGCGACAACACCGAACGCCAATAGGCATCGTCAAAAAAAACGCCAGACTGATCGGTATGCTCACCTTGTCGGCCTGTATTAACCGCAGCAAAACTCAAACTCCCGTCGGCTTGCATCAACCGTAAACACTGTCTCGCCAACCATTCAAGCTGAATTTGAATCCCGCCGTCTAATTCCAAATCTAACAATTTAAACATGCGGAAGATGCGTGACCAACAGCCAGACAAAGCACCGATCTGTGGCAACAGCCGAGCATCAGGCCAGCCGTCGGCGTCCAAGTTTGAATCGATGACTGATTCAAACTTCTCCAGCAAACCCATTTTCAAAACCGCTTTGGGATCGTTTGACGCACACGCCAAAACTAAGCCGATTTCGAGACCGATCGATTTCGTCTGAAGCTCGCAAATGGAATCACAACGCAAAGCAACCGTAGATATTTTCTTCAACTCTTCGTCACACCGGTCTGTGGCAGGTTGACCAGCTTGGTCAACCAACCTACCAGCCGCCGCCAAAATATGTGAAATCGCCAACGCTTCGACTGCGTCAGCCAGCGACATGGTTGCCGAATCGTCGGGCACGTTCGCTGCGATGTCGGTTAAGCGAGCGACAATTTGCTTCAGATGTTCGTCGGTTAGACCAAACAAGTCACTCGAATTATTTAAATCAGCCGACCAGCAATCGATACGTTGCCTGCTATCTTTGCTCAAACACCCAATCAGCCCCCAAAAGGCTGATGGTATTTTTCCAGCAAATGATTTAAAAAGGGCGTTCATTTGCGGACTTGAGATCGAACTATTCACGCGATCGATAGCTTTCATTCTGGTGGTTAATGGTCGAATTAATGCGGAGCAAAAATGCTTGACTGGCGTTGAGCTCCGACCATAACAAAGTCACTGTTTCTTGGTAAGAACCTATCTTCGTACCACGGGAAGTTTCCCCGTACAAACCAATTGAATATTAAATACAAAGCTCACTAGACCGATCGACCACAACGGCTCAGCAAAACACCCGCACTTAACTGTCGTTAGAAACCGAACAGAATCAATATGAAAACCATCAACAGTACAACCTTACTCCCTGTGCTACTCATGTGGGTCGTCTGCTTCGGATCCGGCTGCCAGCAGCAAACCACCCAAACATCCAGCTCTCCGACGATGATAGTAGACGGAGATGGTTCGACTCAGCAAAGCGACACTTACGCTGCTAACCCCGATACTGATACGCATTCGTCCCAAACAGACACACCTTTGGCAACTGCTGGGTCTCCGGAAATCACTGACGGCATCCCCGACCAAGATACGCCCGAACAAGATACACTACTCGAAACATCTACAACGGACGAGGACAACGAACCAGCCGAACCTACGATCGAGATCCCTGCGACTTGGAAGCGGCTAAGCCAAACGCAAGAAATCTGGTTGGACGCCAAGAAAAAACAAGTCATCGTTGGGGGCAAGGTTTGCTTTGACAACGGTCCATTGGAAATGCTCATTTGCCCCAAGGAAACCAAAGAACACGAATCAATCGTGTCAATCAATGCAGAATCTTGGCAAGTCCATGCGGCGCTGGTTGCCATTGGATCATCGCCCGGCGTACCGTGCCGCTGGGCGCCTGAGTACACGCCTGCCTGGGGACCCACCATTGAAATTGAGATGATGTGGCGCGACGCGAAAACCAAAGAAATAAAAACGATCGACGCGAAACAATGGATCTTGAACAGTGACACTCAAAAGCCAATGACCACTCCACTAGTTTTTGGTGGCAGCTATAGCGAACCACAATTCGAAGGTGAGCAGCCACGATATCAAGCCAACGATGGCGAGTTAATTTGCTTGGCAAATTTTTCAACTTCCACGATCGATCTACATGTCAGTAAAGAAGACACCGACATTTTCTTCGAAGCCAACACGCCGCTGATTCCACCAATTAACACACAAGTCTACACCATCATTAAACCCGGCCCCGTACTGGGCAAGCCCGAAGAGTAACTGATCGTTTACGTCGCCAAAATCGGCCCGCAAAACTGTCAAACTCCCCCTATATCCCGCAACTTTGGCTATTTTTATTCATTTGGCGACGGCCATTTGCACAAATCGACGACCGTGCTTAATCTACCGTTCTTGTTTCAGTCGAACCAACCGGCCGCCATCGCGGCAGCCAAGCTCGATTGCATTCCCTGGATCCCTCGCAGTTAATTTATTTTTGCTAAGCTCATGTTTGTAAAGCAGACTTTTACCTTGTTGGTTGTCGTAGCTTCGATCAACCTTTTTGGCCTTCCAACCGCTCACGTTTGGGCTCAACGAGAGGGCGATCTCGTCGTGGTGACCGCGAACTACGACACGAAGATCTTCAAAAAAGTCGTTGGTAAAGTTTTCGAAGGTGATGTCCGCACCCTCGAAGAACTCAACGGCAACTGGTGCCGGCTTGAACGCGTTGAGGGCTGGCTGCCGACCCAAAATGTAATGAGCCTCGACAGCGGCCTGCAGCATTTTTCGAGTCGAATCAAGGAAAACGAAAAAGACGAAATCGCTTTCGCGCACCGTGGCATGATCTACCATGAACTAGAACTGTTTGATCGTGCGTTGAGCGACCTGAACAATTCGCTCGGCTTAAACCAAAAAAATGCAGTCTCATGGATGCTACGAGGAATTATTCTCAAAGCCCAAAACAGAAATGAGCTTGCCGCCAAAGACTTAAAGCAAGCCATCAAGCTCAACCCAAAACTGGCCAACGCTTATTTTAACTTGGGTTTGGTCTACTACACCGACAATGATTACAAACAAGCGCTTAAGTATTACAACGAAGCAATCGAAAGAAACGACAAACTTGCATTGTGGTTTGTCAGCCGCGGTTCAGCTCACTTGTCCTTGGACAACATCGCCGACGCCGCGTCCGACTACAAAAAGAGCCTTGAATTGAATCCTGGTCTTGCCGACGCCTGGGTCGGCTTAAGTAACATTGCGCTGATTAAAGAAGATTTCGACGAAGCATTCAAAGCAGCCGACCAAGCAGTTGAAATTCAACCAAAAAACGCAATGGCATTGAACGCTCGTGGCTGGATTCAATACAAACGAGAAGCAGTCGACGAGGCGCTTTACGATCTAAATCGCGCCATTCGTTTCGCGCCGCGACTTTCGATCGCTTATGGTAACCGAGGTGTTTGCTATGTAAGCCAAAACAATTTTGATCAAGCAATCGCTGACCATACTCGCGAACTTAAGCTAAACCCTAACAGTCCATTTGCTCTTTCTAATCGGGCGGTTGCCTTTTTGGGCAAAGGTGAATTCAAGAAAGCAAAAGACGACTACGAAGCAGCCGTAAAGCTAAACCCAGACTTGGACGAGTCATTGAATGGCTACGCTTGGTTTTTAGCGACTTGCCCCGACGGCGAATTTCGCGATGGTAAAGAAGCGGTAAAACTGGCTCAAAAAGCTTGTGAATTTTCTGGCGGCAAGGACTGGTACCACTTAGATACACTCGCTGCAGCATACGCAGAAAGTGGCGACTTTGAAAAAGCAGTCGAATACGCTCAGAAAGCAGTCGCCGTCGCGCCTAAAAACAAGCTGGTACTTTGCGAACAACAGCTTGCTCGCTTTAAAGACAAAAAACCGTTCCGCAGCCAAGTCGGTAAGAACGCGGAAGCCAGCATTGGCGGATCTTAATTCACTGCGCAGAAAAACGGCAGTTTCGCCTTGAACGCGTAACTGCCGTTTGTGCATTTTGAATGTTTGAGTTCGACTTTCGAACCAAGTGTTCCTGTTACTACGGTTGAGTTTATCGCAGTGGTCGATTTCGAATTAGTCGCGTCTTCTTATTGACCGGCGTTCGCAGGTCCGTGTCCTCGTCGATCTCGTCCAGCGACGGCAACTCTTCACCGTCCAGATCCAAGGGATCAATATCTTCTAGGTCGCGTTCGAGATCGTCGATGCCGTCTGGATCGTCTAGCTGTTCTATATCGCCTTCAAGATCCGAATCGTCTGGCTCTCGAGGTTCTAGTGATGTCAACGGCGGCGGAGCCTGTAAGTTGGAACTAGCCGAAGCACCACCAGCTCTTGGTGCCAGTGGATCGGAAAAAATTGATCCAACACGACCATGACGTCGATCTTGACGCTCGTGCTTGCCACCAAAATCTGGATAGTCGTAGTCGAAGGGACCGCAACATATGCTACATCCAGTGGATGAGAAGCAGATCAAAGCTGCGATTACAAATGAGATTAAATTTTTCATAGGATGACCTAGGTTGGTTGGTCAGCGAAAAGTTGGTTTTAAAATTAAAGGTTTGATAGGGGAGAAACAGCGCTTGTTCCAGACCTAGCCAGCACATACCGCTTCCTCAAAACAATTCCGTATCGATCACTTTGATCAAAAACCGTCGAAACTGAGACTGGGAGGCTTGTACTAAGTCGATCTGGAACAAAGCACTAATTCGCTTTAATCCGAGCCCGTGTGCGTCCCGAAGAATGCTCGGGTCGAGTAAAGCCCAATCGCTCCCAGTCAATATTGCTGTTTTGAGAAACAGCAGCATTGTTTTGTGTCGAAGTCCTTACGACTCCGTTCGTATTAGTTGACTGCTTCGCAGCCTTGGTTGTTGTTTTTGTTGTTGCCTTACGAACCCGAACATGTTGACCTGTTCCACTAGTAGCTCGAAGTCGTTTGATGCCAGCGGTGCTACCATTGTGTCGCTGTGGCTTAACCGCCCGGGCAACCGAGTTTTTCTGGCTTTCAATTTTTGTAGCCACCGGTTTAAACTCTTCGATTTTCGTAGCACCGTGCGAAGCCGGTTGGTTATAGCTAACTTGCTGTACCGTCGATCGTCTCTGAGAATGATGATTGTTGGTAAGGCTATTCAACTGTGGCACGATTCCTCCTGGAACCGGCTGCACCTGGTATCCATCATCAAACGGTGTGCTGTTGATAGGTTCCTCGTAGTAAGGCTGCACCTCTTGGCCATTGAAGGGCACTGCATCCAGTGGCACGACTCCGTTTGGATCAGAGTATGAAGTGCCAAGGTAACCTGGTGTCTCGTGACCTGCAGGTAGAGTTGGTGCTGGTGCAATAAAGCCAGTGTTATGGTTGCTTGGGTTATTGGCACCACGACTGACCACTTGAGGACGAGTCCAACCGTAGTTGATTTCGCGACTGGCACCTCGGCGTCGAGCATGTTCTTGGGCGTCGATGTATGCTTTACCCGCCCAAGGCCCTTCTTGGAACTCAACTCCGCTATAAGCCAAGATCGTTCCTTTACGGTGATGCATCAAGGCAATCGTTTTGTTGTATTCGACAACTGCTGTGTAGAAAGCAACCTCAGACTGTGCACGGCGGCGTGTCGCGTCTAAAGAAACATCCAACGACTCAACACCAGCTTCTTCCAAACGCTCGAAGTGATCCACTTCTTCATCCGTACTGATCCAGCGGTTGAACGCCGATCGCATGATCATTTGGTTAGCAGCCAACGCTCGCATTGTCTCACTAAGCTCTTTCGTGATATCTAATTCTAAGTCCTCACCGCGAGCGATTTCCCGAGCAAGTTTCAGTTGTGCGTTGCGAACATTCGCTTCTTCACGTCGGAAACCGATGGGTGCGGCGAACGTACCGTTGATTGATAATTCTTGGGCATCCCCGCCGTAGAGTTCATTTAATGCACCACTGGATTCCAATGGGAATGGGCCATTCACATCTGAATTGGTTCCGAAGCGGTTACCCAATCCAAGCCATCGGTAGACGAACGAAACATCTAGTTGCGGTAACAGGCCATTTTTGGAGTACTGAAGAGCCAATTCACGTTTTTTGATTTCCCAACGTCGGCGGCGAACTTCAGGGCGGTAAGTCAACGCTTCACATAACGTCTCAACCCAATTGAACTCCACCGGAGCCTTCACAGGATCATCGATCGGTCGAATAAATCGTCCGTCGGTCGAACTCCAGCCCAACAAGAACCGAAGCTGTCCTTCTGCATTCAACAGGTTGTTGTAAGCGTCGATAACTTGTGCGTCGAAGAAGTGATACTGCTCGCTTGCTTGAGCAAGGTTTTGAATATTTACTTCAGCACCTTCTTTGTACTGATTTTGAATAATACGCCACGTCTCAAGCGATGCATGACGACCTGTTTTAGCTGCTTCAAAGCTGCGGTAAGCCAAATACAGATCCCAATAACGGATTTCTAAGTTGGCGACCATGTTTTGCAAGGTCGATTCAAGGTTTGCAATTTCTTGATCCGTGTTGATACGCGAAATCACAATCGGTGCTCGGTTAATGAACGTTCCTCGGCCACGCAGCAACGGCTGACGGATTTCAGCCTCTAAACTGGTCCGATAGAAACTATCCAATGCCTGAATACCACCGTCTGCAAACAGCGGATTATTGTTTTCGGTGTACTGGTTGATATTTCGGAAAAACAACTGCGTTCCATTGGCAGTCTTCTTCGAAATCTCACTCTGCCAAGTTGCTTGCTTCTGAACAAAGAACTCTGAGTTTAGAAAACTGCTACCATTTCGTGGCTCATCACTAATCGCCAAGCCAACACTACTGGTAAAGGCAGCATCAAATTCAGCCAAAGCCGATTCGACGCCTTGGTTACTGTCGAGCGCAGTGTTGGTCAAAAGATTTGACGGACTCGCAATCGCACCCGGTGTCGCAATAACACCAGGCTCTGATTCGCGAATTGCAACGCTATAAATCGAGGCAGCTGCTTCAACTCCGTTACTCAAGTTATCCACACCTGGAGAAACTCGAGTGCCGGTAAGCGACGGGGTGCCATAGCCCCTGATGATTTTTGAATTTTGTAGACCCATCGAAACGACGTCTTCGAGCGTCAGGTCTTCAAAGTTGTTGAAGTTTGAGTCAATTACAGTAAACGGCGACTGTGACTGAGTGACCTCTTCCAATGACGGAATGTCCGCGTCCGGATACTCTACTGCGGTTGCTTTGTCGATGTAGTACGACAAGTCGCCGGTTTCGTTTAGGTAGATTGGTTTCGTAGGCGAACAACCAACGGCAGCAACACAAGCGAAACCGCAACCAATTGCTAGAGATAGGTTGCGAACGAATTTTGATTTTTTTATTGGGTAGGTGTTCATCGGACTTCATCCTGAAGTGAGACAAAAACGTTTCGTGGCTCACGGTCGAGCCACGAATACGTTTACAGCAAGTAAATCACTTGCCCTTTGAACCCCCCGGTTCTGTCCCTTTCATACAAACCAGATGCAACCGGCCTGTAAAAAAAGTACTGACGCAAACGTTATCGTCGGCCTCGGCCTCAAACTTTGACTAATCCGTAAAAACTAACACTGCCCGCTAGCACTGCACTTGCTGGCACTCCATCAGTGAACCCCAACAAACGCGGTTTTCCAAGTACTTTCAACAGAAATTTGGATTTCCCCGCGTGTTGACTATCCTCTACTATTCAAGCAACCTAGCGATGAGCATTGATGTGAACCAGCAGGCTTTAATTGCCTTCGACTACTTTCGAGCTAAAAACGATGCATTGCGTAAACAGTAAGACTCTTCTTTACCTAGCCATCCTACTTTGCTGGATGCTACTTTTGCCGATCGCATTCGTTAACAGCCAAACCAGTCGCGCCGACCGACCGTTGTCCAAAGAGCAAATAAAACGAACCATTCGCTCACTTAAGCCACTCGACAAAAAGCTTGCTAACCCACAACCTGGCGAATGGCTCGACCAACATAAAGAAAAGGGCCAGCGCTTCGCCAAGTACACTTCGATCCGTCCAAATACGTTGACCGCGCGACGGACAACACTGTATGTCCAACCCATTGGCAAGTTCTCAGAAACCGAAGTTAAACTGACCCAAGAAACGGCTGAATACCTGCAGGTTTACTTCAATTGCCCAGTCAAAACACTACCGGCAATCGACGCAAGCACCATCCCCGCGTCCGCACGCCGAATTCATCCACAATGGGGTGACGAACAACTGCTGACATCCCATATCCTTGAAAAGGTACTCGCGCCCAAACTCCCCGATGACGCTTTTGCGACCATTGCATTCACCAACCAAGATCTTTGGCCAGGAAAAGACTGGAATTTCGTGTTCGGCTATGCGGCTTATTTTGACCGAGTTGGCGTGTGGTCGTTGTATCGACTTGGCGAACCAGAGAAAAACGAAAAGGCCTACAAAGAGTGCTTAAAACGAGTGGTAAAGCTGGCCACTCATGAAACCGGCCACATGTTTTCAATGCAGCATTGCATTCACGCTCAATGCAATATGCAAGGCAGCAATCACCTGCAAGAATCCGACAAGCAACCGTTACATTTATGCAGCCAATGCCACGCGAAAACGGTCTACGCGACGAGTGTTAATCCAGTCAAGCGTATGAAGCAATTGCTGAAACTCTGCGAAAAACACGGCTTTGAAGACGAAGTCGCACACTACAAAGCGGCGCTCGAAAAACTGGAAAAATAACCAGCCGCAAAGTGGCGTAGACTTCCAGCCTACGATCCCAACAAAAAACGCCCGAGCAAATCACATGCTCGGGCGAAAAATGAATCATTAAACGGGCGTACCAGACACCCTCTCCAGTAATTCAAACTTAACAGCAAAACGCAATCGCGTGCTATTAAGTACTGAAGCTATTACCACAACCGCAAGTCTTTTTGGCATTTGGGTTGTGGAATTGGAAACCACGTTGCTCGATGCCATCGTAGTAATCGACAGTCGTGCCGTCCAAGAACAGATCGCTCTTCTTGTCGACAACAACTTTGACACCGTGTTGCATGGTCGAGTTGTCTTTTGTTTCATCGAAGTCGGTGGCGATGTTCAAACCGTAGTTGAAACCAGAACAACCTCCGCCAGCAACCGAGATACGCAATACTGCGCCTTCTTCGTAGTCGCCTTCAGCGATAAAACGTTGCACTTCCTTGGCCGCTTTTTCTGTAACCGTAACACTCATCTGTATCGAGTCTCCATATTTGGATCTAAAGTTTTCGGATTCGCCCAATGTCCATGGGAAGCCCGATCTCAAATCGTTTTGTATTCACTAAGCGGTTTTACCGCATAACTACATTTTTCGTAACCTCAGCCAAATTGTCCATAGCTTTTTGCCACGAATAAGCCAGCTTTACGTTCTCCTTACAATCGGTAGCCGCCAAAACGGCTCAGATTACTGATAAACGGACGATTTAGGACCCTTACGGTCACCAG
>CAZORR010000099.1:0-10920 GCA_964582115.1 uncultured Pirellulaceae bacterium | reverse complement strand
GGGGCTGATTTTTTGCAATTCATTCTTTTCGCATAAGCTATGACTCGATTTATTACGCACTTCGAGAGTGCCATCGACCCCTCCGTGACTCTGCCGGCCGACTGCGAACAAACGATGCACGAAAATCGACCACTTTGGTCGCGATACGATCTTGAAGGCGTTAGTCGATCGATGACCAAAGAGGCTTTGAAGCAGCGTCCGCAAGACATGTGGCGGTACCGTGAGCTACTGCCGATCGGTGACGAAATCGAGCCCGTGTCGCTGAACAAATCGATGAGCCCAGTCATTGAGTGCCCGAGGTTTGCGACTAATCGTGGTTTGCAACACGTGTGGATCAAAGACGAATCACAACTGCCGACGTGTAGCTTTAAGTGTCGTGGCATGTCGCTGGCCACAACGATGGCTCGACATTTTGGCCGTAGACGAATCGCGATGGCCAGTAATGGTAACGCGGGTGGCGCAATGGGCATCTATGCTGCTCGAGCCGGGATGGAGTCGGTTTGCTTCATGCCTCACGATACTCCGATCGCGAATCAAACCGAGTGTTTCTACAGCGGCGCGAAATTGTTCGTCACCAACGGCTTGATTGACGTCAGTGGCAAGCGAATTCGTGAAGGCCATGATCGCGGGCTGTGGTTTGACATTTCAACTTTGAAAGAACCGTATCGCCTTGAGGGCAAAAAAACGATGGGCCTGGAACTGGCCGAGCAATTTAATTGGAAATTGCCGGACGTGATCTTGTATCCAACTGGCGGCGGCACAGCATTGATCGCGATGTGGAAAGCCTTCAAGGAATTACGAGAGATGGGTTTTCTGGAATCCGATACCATGCCGCGGATGTACGCTGCCCAATCCGATGGCTGTTGTCCAATGGTGACCGCGTTTGAAAACGGCGAGCGATTCGCGACGCGACACGAAAACGCCCAGACGATCGCCTCGGGAATGCGTGTTCCTACGGCGCTGGGAGACTTTATGGTGTTGGACACCGTTCGTGAAAGTGGCGGTGAGGCAGTCGCTGTCGAAGAATCCCGATTGATTGAGTGGCAGCGAGAGGTTGCGGCGGCCGAAGGAGTCATGATTTGCCCAGAAGCTGCAACCTGCGTTGGGGCACTACAAAAATTGACGGACCAAGGGAAAATCTCGCCTTCGGAGCGAGTTGTGATCTTTAATACTGCGGCTGGCCAAAAGTACTTTGGCCAAACGACCAAGCCCCTTGATGTCCCGTCGATCGATTTGAGCCAGCCCACCGACTGGGACGAGTTTGAGGCCAAGTATTTAAGCTGATTTTGCCGCGCTAGGCCATGTGGATCCGTATCGGCGATCAAAACCGTTTGCGTCGGCTATAAACCTGCGTAGAATATCGCGTTGCTTCTGCAGGTCGCTTTTTAATCTGTCGCTCCTAACTGAAATTCACGTTTGCCGAAAATGGCTGAAGACTATTACAAATTATTGGGCGTTGCCCGGTCAGCATCTGCGGACGAAATCCAAAAGGCCTACCGCAAACAGGCGCGTAAATTCCATCCGGATTTACATGTCGACAAAGACGAAAGAGAAAAAAAGCGATTGCTGCAAAAGTTTCAAGCAATCCAACAAGCCTACGATACGCTCAGTGACGCCAAGAAACGTCAAATGTACGATCAGTTTGGTTCCGGCTACGAACAGATGGGTGGCGGAGGAAATCCTTTCGGCGGCGCCGGTGGTAATCCGTTTGGTGGCGCGGGCGGAATTGATTTGAGCTCGCTGTTTGGTGGCGGAGGTGGTTTTGAAGAGATGTTCGGTGGTGGAAACGCCGGTCGCGGTCGGGCTCAACCACCAGCCAAAGGAAGCGATGTCGAACAAGAAATTACGATCCCGTTCGCGGTGGCAGTAAAGGGCGGCAAACATCAACTGAGCGTCAGCCGCAGCGGTAAATCAGAAACATTGGATGTCTCGATTCCAGCCGGAATCGAATCCGGAAAAAAGATTCGCTTGCGCGGCCAAGGAAGTCCAGGAGCAGGACAACGTGGTGACATGTTGGTCACGGTCAAGGTTGCTGGGCATCCGGTCTATGCTCGTAAGGGACTGAATCTGCTGGTAGACGTTCCCATCACGATTTTAGAAGCCGTACAAGGAGCGAAGATTGATTTGCCAACGCCACACGGCACGCTTGTTTTGACGGTTCCTGCCGGCACCTCCAGCGGTAAAACATTGCGGTTAAAAGGCATGGGGATCAAGACAAAGGACCGCTCTGGTGATTTGCTGGTCACGCTGCAAGTCAGTGTGCCGGAAGAAACCAGCGAACAAGACCTGGAAACACTAAAGCAATTGTCAGAAGCTTGGTCGAACCCGGATTCACGTTCGAAGCTGCTTTGGTAAGTGAATTCGTTCTATGACGGGACGACATTTTCTACTTGGTTAGTTCATCGTAATGCCTTTAGGCTTATCCTCCGAAGCGAACCCACTACCCCTGTTGAAACGGATACTAGAAACAGTTCAGCTAACACGACCAACCAACTGTCGGATTAAATGCTACAGCCTTCAGGAAAGACGGTTCGAGGGTAACGCTACTTTCACGGAGTGAAAGGCGACTTTCGCAATACGCCCATAAAAAAAGCGACGCTTCCGGAGAAGCGTCGCTAAGCGACTTTTTAAAACAACGATCAGCTTAAGAAGCGGACATCGCTGGCATCTTGATCTCATAACCTTCGCGGTAATCCCGCTTGAGGAACGCGTTGGCTTGATCGTCGCCAACGATTTGCTCGTTCTTGTCATCCCACTTCAGCTCACGGCCACCAAATCGAGCCGAGATGCCTGCCAAGTGACAGATGTTAAGCATTTCCATGTGCGAATGTACGTCCGAAATCGGCTCGATTTGTTCGCGATGGCAGTGCAAGAAGTTTGCCCAGTGAGCCTTGCGCTCATTGTGTTCCATTGGCAACCCTTTGTAGACTTTTTGAATCGCGTCTTCAGGCAGCGGATTATCTTTGAGGGCCTTCACTGGCGAGCCGTCAAGCGTACGCCGGTTAACAACGATTCGTCCTTTTTCGCCTTCGATTAAGACTCCGTTGCGACCGCCGTGCTGGATCACCATTTCAGTTCCATTGGCGTACTTAACGCTGAAATTGAATTTCGTAGCCGTGTTGTACTGGTCATTGGAAACAGGGAAACCATCTTTGTACTCAACGGGGTGCGTAGCAGATCCACCTATTGAAACCGGGCCGTCTGTTTGGCCGTTGGCTTTGAGTGCCCAGTTAGCAATGTCAACATGATGAGCACCCCAGTCGGTCAGTTTGCCGCCCGAATACTCATACCACCAGCGAAATTCGTAATGACAATTACTGTTGGCGCGCGGGCGGCGTTTGCCTTCCGGTGCCTCTTTCTGAAAGAAACGATAGTCGACTTTCGGGGCAGGGCCTAACCAACGATCCCAATCGATGTTCTTGGGAACGTCTGCCACAGGAATTGCCGGGCTAGTGGGAGCTCCGCCGATCGAACAAGTGATCTTATTGATCTTTCCAAGCCGTCCGTCTTGTACCATCGCGACCGCTTTGGTGAACAAGTTGAACGTACTTCGCTGTTGCGTGCCGACTTGAACGATCCGTCCGGTTTCCTTTTGGACTTTACGGATCAACTTGCCTTCGTCGATCGTCAGCGTCAACGGTTTTTCGCAATAAACATCTTTTCCGGCCAGCATTGCTTCGATGAGTGGTTTCGCGTGCCAGTGGTCGGGAGTCGCGATGTGTACGATCTTGATGTCGTCTCGCTCAAGAATGTCTTGATAGTCTTTGTAGGTGTCAGCTTTGCCACCGCTTAACTTTCTGTTGGTGTGGTCCATGCGATCCGAATCCGCATCCGAAATGGCAACCACATCGACCCAATCTTTGGCCGCTACCATGTTGCCAACGCCCATGCCACCTGCACCAATCAAACCGATGGGCATGCGGTCGTTTTTCGAACGGGTTTCGTTAGCGAGTGCATTCGAGGTGGAAAAGTAATATGGAACCGTTACGGCAGCGCCGGCGACGGCAGTTTGCTTGATAAAGTCGCGACGAGTGTCGTTCTGTTTTGACATTGTTCACCTTTGATAGAGTGTGATCGGTACGTGTCGGGCCTATTGGGAGAGACCAAGCGACTAACTGATAGTAGCTTTCCGATTTAGTGCCTATCCCAACACCACGTGACAAAGCAGAAAAAAGCGTTATTCAGAAAGGTTGTGGGATAAGCTCTTCGTGAAATTATTTACGAAGTTTAGATTTTTGCAAGGTCTAAACGGCGTCACGAGTTTTCAATCACAGGGAATGCCAACCTGCTAGAGCTTGGTTGGTTACAAGTTCAAAGCCATGAGGGGGTGGTTTATTCGACACTGAAAATCGTTGTCAGAGCCAAAGATAAACGTTACAACGGGAAACTTTGTTTACTCCATCGGACTGCTGAAGCGTGAATCAAAATTTTGTAACTGGGTATGCTGGCATTGCGCTTTGGTTTGGCTTGCCAAACCCCAAGGCTCAAATTCGAGTTGCTGCAGTTGTACAAGTCGCCGTAGTCGCTTGTAGCCTCTCCCATGGAATAGCGAAATGATTTCAATCAATAAACTTCAATTCCAGTATCCACGAACTGATTTCAGTTTGCACTTACCAGAACTGGAGGTGGCGACAGGCGAAACGGTTGCGTTTGTGGGTCCCAGTGGTTGTGGAAAAACGACCTTACTAAACTTAATCGCCGGAATCGCAACGCCCAGCAGCGGCAGCGTTGTCACGGCTGGAGAAGACGTTGGGAAAATGTCTTCGTCGCAGCGACGTGACTTTCGGATCTTGAACATTGGGTTGGTGTTTCAACAGTTCGAGTTAATTGACTATTTGGATTTGAAATCAAACATCTTGTTGCCGTACGCGATCAACGACTCACTACAGTTGTCAAAAGAAGTCGAAGGTCGAGCGATTGAGTTGGCGCAGGGGATGGGACTGGGCGGCAAACTAAAACGGTTCCCGCAACAACTATCGCAAGGCGAAAAGCAGAGGTGTGCGATTTGCCGCGCTTTGGTGACCGAGCCTCGATTGATTTTGGCGGACGAACCGACAGGCAACCTGGACCCCAAAAACAAAATCGCCATCATGGACCTCTTATTCGAACAAGTAGAGCGGTTTGGCCAAACGTTAGTGATGGTGACGCACGACATGAGTATTTTGGATGGCATGGATCGCACGATCGATTTTGAGCAATTTCGGTCTGAGGCGAACGAAGCAACGGAAGCACTTTCATGAGCGGTCCATTGGGATTAGCTTGGCGATACGTCCGGCATCACAAAATTAAATCGTTGATCTTGATCGCAAGCGTCGTGTTGACGGTGTTGTTACCGGTCACGATTCGAATTTTGCTGTGGCAATTCAACCAAAAAATTGCCAGCCGTGCCGATGCAACACCTGCCGTCGTTGGTGCCACCGGAAGCGATTTGGACTTGGCTTTGAATGCGACTTACTTTCGTATCAATCCAGACATGAAACCAATTCGATACGACGAATCGAAGTATATCGACGAAACGGGTCTCGCAGGCGCGATCCCGATTCATGCTCGGTTTACTGCGAATTCGTTTCATGTAGTTGGTACTTCGTTAGATTACTTTGAGTTCCGAGGCCTGAAGATTGATGAGGGCTTCGCTTTTGGTACGCTCGGCGATTGCGTTTTAGGAAGTGAGGTGGCGGCGAAGCTAAGCCTGCAACCTGGTCAGCGATTGGAAACCGATCGGCGCAATGCACTTGCGTTTGCGGGTGAAACGCCATTGCGAATGACGGTAGCGGGAGTGCTGAAACCGAATGGAAGCCCCGATGATCGCGCCGTTTTTGTTGACGTAAAAACAGCTTGGGTGATCGAGGGCCTGGGGCACGGGCACGAGGATCTATCCGACGCCGCCGAAGGTAGCATCCAAGTGCTAAAGAAGACGGATAAACAGGTCATCGCCAGCGCTGCCGTAACTGAATTCATCGAGATCACCGAAAACAATATCGGTTCGTTTCATTTCCACGGCAACGTCGATGATTTCCCGCTAACGTCGATTATCGTGGTCGCCGATTCAGAGGAAAGTGAAACGATCCTTGAAGGCCGGTACCAAACCGATCCCAATCGCAACGGCTTGCAGTTGGCGCGGCCTCCAGTCGTGATTCGCGAGTTGATGGCGATGGTGCTGCGAGTGAATCGTTTTTTTGAAGCGAATTCGCTGTTGGTTGGTTTAGCGACAGGAATGCTGTTAGTGTTGGTGGTTGTGCTGTCGTTGCGACTGAGGGCGCGTGAGATGGAAACGATGTTTCGGATCGGGTGCCGGCGTGGCACGATCATCTGGTTGCAGGTTTGGGAGCTGGGAATCATTTTTGCGACTGCTGCTGTGCTGCTGACCGGGTTGATTGTTTGGGTTTGGTCGATTTCCGGTGGGCTGGTTCAGTCGCTGTTGATCGGTTAATCGGTCGCTTAAGGGCATAAAACGGCTTGGCTGGTGTTGTGACAAGCCGTCACAGGGCAGGGCGATCGTACGAAAGCAAATTCAGGTTAGAATGGGACCAGCACGCCTAGTTTTTTCTGTTGGTATGGTTCATGTTACTGGGTGCCAACGCCGCTTTTTATTTCGCAGCCCAGATTTTTTTTGAGACAATTCGTGAAACGTTATTTTGACCGACGGATCGGAAACATCGCTGCAATCTGGGGCGTACTGGGCGCATGCATGGTTTTGAGCTTTGCGGTGATGCGAATGTTCAAACAAGTCAGCGAAGGGTTTCAGCATCCGTTGGAGTGGATGCATTATGCCGTGATGATTCCGTGGTTATTCTTCATGCTGTATAGCGAAGGCTACAAAGGATTTCAAAAGGGTTACTCACCGCGTGTCGCCGCACGAGCGAATTATCTACGCGACCACGCGACGGTTTTACGAACGGTTTTGGCGCCGCTGTTTTGCATGGGATTTTTCCACTCAACAAAAAAACGCAAGATTGTGCTTGGCTGTCTGTTGGTTGGCGTGACGGCCTTGGTTTTGATCTTTCAGTGCATTCCTCAGCCTTGGCGAGGCGTGCTGGATCTCGGGGTAGTTTTGGGGCTCAGCTGGGGCATTCTGGCGACATTGGTTTTCTTTTTCAAATATTGGTTTAGCGACGCAACCTTGGCGGATCCCGAAGTCCCGTAAGTCGCCCGTGGCAGCAGCAAGTTATTGCACTTTACCAGCAATCTGATGCCAGCGACTTGCCCGCGCGGTGGTGTGGCTGAGGCTCAAGCGGCTGATCATTTTTATAATGAATGGTATGGTGACTCCAAGCTCCATTGTTTGATCACAGCGGGGCAATCTGAAATCCTTACAAGAACACGGACGCCAAAGGAAGCCAGCAGAGCATCTTCTTGAGAGTGGTGTGAATCTAACCCGTCAGCTACACTCAAGACGATTTTGAAAAAGAGAAAGCTTCGCCGAAGGCCGGGCCGATTTTCCCTTTTTGAAGTCTAAGCATCAGCAAATCAGGCGAGCGAAAGCAGCAAGAGATCAAGTATGAATGTTGGAAAAACGAAAATCGTTTTTGGGGTATGGATTGCTAGGGCAGTGATGTTCTTTGCTTTGTTGTTCCCGGCATCACGGATTCATGCGCAACTCATTCACCCCGGCGGATGGCACACGCAAGCCGATTTGACCGCGATACGTACCAACGTGCAGGCAAAGCAAGAGCCTTGGATCACTGGCTGGAATGCTGTCAAAGACGATCGACCAAGAAAAAACTTCAAGGCAAGCGTATCGCGTGTCGTCACAGACAAGTCTGCTTTAGAACGGCAAGCGCACGCAACCTATCAACTAGCCATGAAGTGGGTTGCGACAGGCGATCAAGAATATGCCGATACGGCCATCGGTGTGATTGACGAATGGGTTGAAACCGTTGAAGCGTTTAATATCGAAGGGCCAACGTTGAGGCTCAGCACAGCCGCCGGTTTTATGGCTCAGGCCGGAGAAATTCTCGCGCACGGTTTCAACGGCGAAGCGGGATGGGATCCGGCCAAAGTGAAAGCGACTCAGAAATGGTTCAAGAACAAAGTATACGACCCGTTTACCAACCGAGGAGACATCCGTTCAGCGAACTGGGGAACATCTTGCGTGGGCGGTAATATGTCCATGGCCGTTTTTTGCGACAGTAGAAAAATGCTAAGCCAGCAAGTCAGTGCCTACAAGCACGGATATCGCGATACAAAAGATGGATGTTGCGGGGTTGCCCAATACATCTTCAGCCCAACAGGCCAAGCTTTCGAAAGTGGTCGAGACCAAGCACATGTGCAAGGCGGTATTGGCCACCTAGTTGAGGCGGCGTTGACTGCGTGGAATCAAGAAATTGATCTGGTTAGCTATGCCAATTACCGATTGGTTGCCGGCGTCGAATATCACGCCAGGTACAATGCCGGCTATGACGACGTGCCTTGGACATCCAGAATTTACAACCCTTGCAAGCTGAGGATACTGGGCAGCCCAGACAGGATCAGCCCAGACAAACGCGGTTTCGTATCACCCATGTACTTCATGTGCGCCAAGCTTTTTGCACAGGCCGGACAAAACCATCCGCACACGGATGAAGTGATCGGCCGCGCTGACTATCTGCCGGAATTTTCAAACACTTCACATCCGGGCATGGGGCAATTCGCGTTTGTTACGACTCCTTTTTTTAAACCTGACCCTCGCAAAAAATACTACATCGATGCGCCCGCCCACAATTTGCGAATCGGGGCCGACGGCAAAACGGAAGCCCCGTTCACCGTGCCGACGGAAACGACCGGAGAGAGTGTCGAATGGATTTTTGTTGCCAGCAAAAAGGGAGGATGGCATATTCAGCTCGCCGCCCGTGGAAGTAAGTCTCGCCTGCGATCGCGTTCTAACGCCAACGGAAACGCTGCGATGCGATCGGCCAGTTCAAAGGGGGCTTTGACTTATTACCGCTTTAGCGCCGGCGACCTTCCCGGCACCAGTTTCGTCACCCTGCCTGACGCCAAGAAAAGACACTTCCGCCTACACATCGATGCGGAAGGAAACGTCAGGTTTGTTGCGGATTCAGGCAAGGGAGATTGGGAGTCACTTAAATTCACCGAAGTCCCAAGCTCTAAGTAGCGTCCTAGGGCCGATCGTATGTGCAAAGACCGACTGGGAAACACCGTCGCCATCTCGAAGCTGGGTTGGGGGATTTTGACGGCATTTTTTCCATTCTTGTTGGCCTAAGCCGCATGCTGCTGTCGTAGGCCCGAATTTTCGTTCCTTTTTTGCCCTGTCCGCCTCGGTGGAGGACATTCAGGCGTTAGCATGGACGCGGATTTTGTTAGAATGTCGCCTTCAAAAATTTATTAGAACCTGAGTTTCGTTGGCCAATCCGGCGGCGGAAGATGGATAAGGAATAAAATGCATACTCAACTTGTAGTAGTCGGTGGCGGTCCTGGTGGATATGCGGCAGCTTTTTTGGCGGCCGACGAAGGTATGGATGTCGTTTTGGTAGAAGCCGAAGGAAGACTCGGTGGCACATGTTTGCTGCGTGGCTGTATTCCATCGAAGGCTCTTTTGCATGTGGCGCGTGTCGTTTCCGAAGCAGAAGAAATGAAAGCCGATTGGGGAGTCAGCTTTGGCGAGCCCAAGATCGAGATCGATAAGCTTCGTGATCGGAAAAACAAAGTCATCAGCAATTTGACGGGCGGCTTGGGCGGGCTGGCCAAAAAACGCAAGATCACCGTGGTCAAGGCGTTCGCTAAGTTCGTCGACGCGAATACGATTTCGCTTGAAGGCGATGACGATTCGATTCCAGCGGGCAAGCAGATTACTTTCGACAATGCGATCATCGCTACCGGCAGCGTGCCAGCGATGCCGGGTGCGTTTAATATCGGCAGTGATCGTGTAATGGATTCAACGGGGGCGCTTGATCTAGCCGACATCCCAGAAACCTTGCTGGTTATCGGCGGCGGCTACATTGGTTTGGAAATGGGAACGGTTTACGCAAACCTAGGAACCAAAGTCAGCGTGGTAGAACTGCAAGACGGTTTGTTGATGGGAGCCGATCGAGATTTGGTCAAACCACTGGCAAGGAAACTGGACAAGCTGTTCGACAAGCGAATTTTCTTGAACACAAAAGTTGGCAGCGTCTCCAAAGCTGGCGAAGACAAAATCGAAGTAACCTTCGAAGGCCCCGGCAAGTTCGGTAGCGAGCAATTTGATCGCGTGCTGGTTTCAGTGGGTCGATGGCCTAATACCAAGAACATCGGTTTGGAAAACCTACCCGGCGTCGAAGTTGACGGTCGTGGCTTTATCGCTCACAACGACGATTTACGAACCGCTTGCCCGAACGTGTTTGTGATCGGCGACGCCGCTGGCGAACCCATGTTGGCTCATAAAGCCAATCACGAAGGCCGACACGCGGTTGAGGTGATCTTGGGACATGCGACGACGTTTGATCGCCGCGCGATTCCGGCGGTTGTTTTCACCGATCCAGAGATCGCTTGGGCGGGGATTACCGAAGAAGAAGCCAAGCGGGATGACGTCAATCACGAAGTGGTGACGTATCCGTGGGCGGCCAGCGGTCGTGCTCAGGCGTTGGGACGTACGGAAGGTTTGACCAAGTGGTTGATCGATCCGGAATCCGAGCGAGTGATCGGTTGCGGGATCGTTGGCCCGGGAGCTGGCGAGTTAGTAGCTGAAGCCACATTGGCAATCGAAATGGGTTGTGCGGTTCGCGACATCACCGAGACCGTCCATGCTCATCCGACGCTTGGCGAAACCATGATGAACGCGGCAGAGGTGTTTTATGGCACTGCGACCGAAGTATATAAGCCAAAGAAGAAATAGAAGTGGGCCGCATCACTTGCGGCCCGTTTTTTTCAAATCACTTAAGTAAAAACTAACTTGGATTTTTGACATGGAAGCCGGAATCGTCGGACTGCCTAACGTCGGTAAGAGTA
>CAZORR010000098.1:0-10950 GCA_964582115.1 uncultured Pirellulaceae bacterium | reverse complement strand
TAAATCGCGACAGCCAACCCCAACAGAAAATAAGACAAGCTTTCTAAAGCCACAAATAGGTTAGACGTTTGAACGACAAACGGGTCCATTAGCGGGACAATCATTGCAAAAAAACAATGATAGCCAGCCAGACATGGAAGCGCCCATCGTTTTCCAGTGGCGAGCCAGAACAGAACAAGAATCCCGCCAAACAGCCAAACGCCGGCTATCACCAACAATAAGCCCACAGGCATGCTGTCCAACCAAGTTTCTGACGAAAGCTCTGTTGGCGATTTTGGCGATATCCATCCGTATAGAAACGGACCAACCGAAAGCAACCAATGCGTAACCAGCAACGCCAGAAACACTTTCCTGTTTTTCATTTCAAATTTTGCCTCGACTCAACACCAAGTTGAATAAACAAAGTTGGACGGTCCCGTTGCTCTGGATTGATGCCAGTAATGCTTAACTAAGCAGATCATCCAGACCTACGTTTGTGAAATCAACATCCATTCGAGAGATCGAAACAACCGCAGACACCGATAAGGTAACGCACAAAAACGATTGCGCCCAAGAGACAGCAAATCCATTATCTGGTGAGTAGGCGTGAAGATAACTCAGCATCGTTCCACCGCCAATCAATCCGGCGACAAGCATCGCCATAAGCCCTCCGAGATTTCGCAGGAAAAAAGGAACGACCAACCCCAGAAACACGAACGGAAATATCCACCCCAACGGAATCTTCTGAGCGATACCACTACGACTAACCAAGAAAAACGAAGTACCGCTGCATAACATGACGCATAGGCATACTGTGGTAAGACCAAGTAAGCCACATAGAAATTTCTCTGAACGATCCAATCTGCCAAACATGCTAAACACTCAATTTCTCATAGACGGATAACGTCCGCGATTGTCAATTCGTCATCAACGGACATTTATTTGGCAATCAACCACATATTTATTTACACACGTGCCGACCTGTCTTCGCACTTGCATTTATTGAACATGGAGATTCTGTAACAGGACGTGATCACTACATGAGCTAACCCACCAAAGAACAGTAAAACCGATAACGAACAATAGCCAAGTGACCGCAAACCCAAGCATAAACTGTATCGAACGATGAACCCCGTATGAAAGAACGGAATTTTGCGGATCACTTGGGTCATAACGCACATCCACGGTGCTGGCTCCTTTGAGCTTGTCAAGAATCTCTTCATGCGATTCACGGCCACTGCTGGCAGTGTAGCCAAAAGCAAGCCGATCATTCGTCAGTTCACGACCGCTGACACTGTATTGGTAGCTCACCTTTACTTGATGCGTGTCCCCATCACTGTCAACGTCCGTTTTGAGGTCACACCAAACGATTGTGCCAACCGTTGACGGCCAAGCAGCTGCCTCGGTCGAGCGTTTCATGGATAGCAGCGAATACCCGAGTAGGCCAAAGCCAACCGCATAAAAGATACTAATAAAAGCGATGAAGAACCACATTTCAGCACGCATAAATTTCCAGTCGCATATAACGATCACCGAACCGGAACGGTTGATCTAAACTTTTAAAACCTTGTTCAAATTCGACTACTCGCACACCAGTTAATCGCTTATTCGATCAATGTGGTTCGATATTGCAATAAACTTGAACGAGATATCTCCATGGCCAACCAGAAGCAATTGCCACTGTAACAAATGGGTTTCACAGATCGTTTTGAACAGTGAGGCTTTTAGCCAGTTTTTTCGAGAAAAGGTTTCCGATTATCCGTAGAACGTTAGCAGCGATCGTGTTTTAGCTAATACGATAGTTTATTTCTTCGCTAAAACATTTGTTTTGAATTGGGCCTCCATGAGAAAGCTTGCTTTTATATCCGCAGTTTGTGCTTTGCTGGTAGCTTGCAGTTCACTGTCGGCTCAGCAACACGGCAGACGCGGGCCCACGGTATCGGACATCCCAGATCACCCTCAGCCGATCGGTGATGCCGGCGTTGCCTGGTACACGACTTGGGCTACCGGAGTCGCCGAAGCAAAACGTTCCAATCGGCCCATCTTCTTTATGTCCGCAGCGACTACTTGCTCGGGCATTCCGGGCGTGTTCTGACCGGGATACTCCAATACGCAGAACAGTTTGTTCGCGAAGCAAGAGTTTATCGACGCGTCTCGAAAGTTCGTTTGTGTCCGCATCGAAACCTATGAAAACAAAGCAGCCGAAGCAAAGGTTCGATCGCTACTAAACGGCACCTACGCCAATACTGCGTTTTGCGTTTTCGATCCACAAGGCGAACGTCATTTATCACGAACTGGTCGGTCGCCAAAGCAAGGACTGGCTTCCAGACGCGGCAGAGGTGGCAACTCCGATGAGGAGGTCATCGACAGCATGAACCGAATCGCATCTCGGTATCGCTCGATCGGCAAAAACGACGACATCACGTTGCAAGATTTCTTGACGTTTCGACAGGCACTCAATGTGTCTTCTGCGGACCAAAGGTTACTGTTGTTCGCAAACATCGACCAAGCATCTAAACCGGATGTCGAGTCGACATTAAAAAACGTTTTTTCGGATCCGGATATCGTTGGTAAATTCCACTTGAATTTCGTCGATTCAAAAGTCGACCAAAATTGGAACGATAAAATCAAAGGAACCAATGACCAGGCTGGACTAGTGATCATCCATGCCGGTCAGTTTGGAATCGATGGGTCGGTCGTCAAGCAACTGCCCGTTGATGCGAATGCACAACAAGTCAAAACCGTATTACTGGCTGCCAACGAGCAGTTCATAAAAACCGAAGCACGAAAACGCTACGCCGACCATGTGCGACAAGGACGCCGGCAACGGGTTTACTTTGAAAACGAAATCCCTTACGGCGAAGACCGCGATGGCGACGGCAAGATCGACACGAAAGGCGGCAGAGGACGCAAATGACCCGTGGCATAGCCATCTAGGCTGTGATTAACTCGCGAACACTTTCAATATCAAACGATCGATTTCAACGTTTCCGCTGCCATCTTAATCGTGTGTTCAATATCTTCGTCCGAATGGGCATTCGAGATAAACAACGCTTCGAATTGACTGCAAGGCATATAAACACCTCGTTCAATCAACCCCCAAAAGTACTTCGAAAACAATTCCGTGTTGCACTTTGACGCCGACTCCCAACAAGTAACCGGCCCCGGATTGAAAAACAACGTCATCATACTGCCAACACGATTCACACAATGCTCGACACCAGCCGCTGTCGCTGCCTCACTCAAACCCGTTGCCAAGCGTTCGGCTAATTGTTCCAGTCGCTCGTAAGGCGGTGTCTCTTTGAGCGAGCGGAGCATTGCAATTCCAGCGGCCGTGGCGATCGGGTTGCCACTAAGCGTTCCCGCTTGAAATACTTTCCCTGCCGGCAACACGTGCTGCATAATCTCACGCTTGCCACCAAAAACACCCATCGGCAAACCGCCGCCGACAATTTTTCCCAGCGTTGTTAAATCAGGTGACACACCAAACAACGATTGTGCGCCACCATGAGCCACGCGGAATCCACACATCACTTCATCGAAAATCAATACGGCGCCATGGTCTTGCGTGAGCGACCGCAACGCCTTCAGAAACTCTTCCGTTGGCGTCACGCAACCCATGTTGCCACAAACCGGCTCCAAGATCACCGCCGCGATCCGATCGCCGTGTGTCTTAAACGCGTCAGCCAACATTTGTGCGTCATTGTAATTCAGCACCATCGTGTCTTGGCTGGTCCCCGCAGTCACGCCCGGCGAATTAGGAACGGCCAAAGTCGCTGCCGCGCTACCAGCAGCGACCAACAAGCTATCAACGTGGCCATGATAATTACCAGCAAACTTGATCACGATGTCTCGACCGGTGTATCCTCGCGCCAATCTAATCGCACTCATGGTCGCTTCGGTTCCCGAATTGACCAGTCGCACCATTTCAACCGACGGCACTGCGTCAATCACCAATTCGGCGAGTTCATTTTCCGCAACCGTTGGCGCACCAAAGCTCGTCCCACGATCAACCGCTGCATGAACCGCTTCGCTGATCCTTGGCCACTGATGCCCAAAGATCATCGGCCCCCAAGAACCGATGTAATCGATGTACCGATTCCCATCGATATCGAACAAGTAAGCACCTTCACCTCGTTCGAACACCAACGGTTCACCACCGACGGCGCCGAAAGCCCGAGCGGCACTGTTCACGCCTCCAGGCATCAGCGTTTTGGCTCGTGCGTATTCTCTTTGGCTATTTTGGTGGTCGAGTTTCGGTTGGGTCACGGCGGTTCACTGGTGATAAAAGATAAATAAATAGTAAAGAAAAACGTGCTACGGAAGCAAGTTCTTCCAACGTTCGGCGATGGTTTGGATCGCTTGTTCGATGGGAACCGCTTTCCAGTATCCCATTCGATCGACGGTCGCCAACCCAAGCCGCGCCAACTTACCGAGTGCATCATGGACTTCAAAGTCCACATCAGCGGCTCGATGTTCGTATTCTCCGTTGGCAGTCCCATCGTCCAGAGCTCGGTAGACGGACGATTTTATGAAGGCTTCGACGGCTTCGTCAAGCTGTCGAAACCGCGCACCCGAGGTTTGAAATTCCGGATGCTTCCAAAGCACCGTATACGCCAAAATCACCTCACTCACCTCTTGTTCTTCCGCCTCGTTTAAAATCCGGTACAACACGCCCAGATTATTGTCCAAGTTCTTTAAGTACAAGTTTTTAGTCAGCCCCGACTGATAATCGTTCTTAGTACGAAAGTAGCTCATGATCGATTTAAAAAAGTAACCGATCGAACCACCAATCAAGACCACCCAACCGAAAATCGCATTCCAGCTGAAAGCCAACGTCAACAACAACGCACTTCGAGAAATTTTCCAGATCGTGATCGCCATACCGGAAAGTGTGGGCAACAAAATTTTGGCTCGATCCATTTTCGTCAAACGAACTTTCGAACCCGGCAACAAAATCTCGACGTCCGATTCCGGAATGTTTTTGAACGTTTTCAGGTAGACAAAACTAGAATCCAGCTTGATTCGCGATTTCTTTTTTTTGTCGTCTAGGTTTTCCTTCACCCGAAAAACCATGATCAGTCGAGTAAACTCGGGCAGCTCGATCGTTTCTCGCAAAAACGCTTTTTGCCAACGGCGGCGATGAATATCAACTTTGCGGTAACCTCTCGCAAAAATCTCAAGCCGGTCAAAAATCTCAAAGTCCACGTCCAGTTTGACGCCCCATTGCCAACCGACACTGATGGCACGTTCAATTTCCTTACGCGTCAAACGCTTGTAGTGCGCCGAAAAAAGCAAACCAGAAACTTGATCGATCATCTGATCGCCAACGTCATGAATTGTCTGTTTGCCCAACGAATCCAACATCATCAGCTGACTATCAGGATCCAACAATTCATAGGTTTCTTCTAGACGCAACAGGGTCGCTTGATTTTCGACGTGAAAAACAGCCGCAACGCGGTCACACAATTGTTGAAACGATTCGAGATCCGCCCCCTCCAATGCATATTGCTCGACCAACGCAGTTCTGATGTCCGCTTGTCGGAGAGGAATGAAGGTTGAGCGGACAGGCAGTTGCTGAGCGATCGGATCGTCTTCAATCCGGGCGACGAGTTCTTCGCAATGTTTGTTTGATTTATCCAAGAATGATATATGGGGTTTCGGGACGTTGTCGTATCGACGATCAGTTCATACAAAATCGTCGAAATTACGTCGGCGAAAACAATGCTAGCGCGGCGTCGATCACATCGTCTTCCAACAACAAAATCACCGTGTCGTTAGCCGCAAAACGATCTTGCGGACCTGGCATTCGCACTTCATCGTGTTTAGCGACCGCCACAATCAAGCAGCGATCAGGCAAACCGAGATCGGCGACGGTAGACTCGGTAGCTGGACTGTCGGCTGCAACTTCCAGCTCGATCACCGACATCAATCCACCGGGCAGCTTGGTTTTGGAGATCACGATCCCCTCTGTCATGTAAGACAGAATCTGTTTCGCCATCACATCAAAATCACTGACCGCTGTATCAATCCCCAATCGTTCTACAACCCGCGAGTAATCGGGACGCTTGATGGTCGCAACGGTTTCCTTGGTGCCGAGTTCGTTGGCGCGAACACACATCACCATATTGTCTTCGTCATCACCGGTAGTGGCCACAAACACGTCCGCGTTTCCAATTCGCATTTCTTCAAACGTGGCCAGATCGGTTGCGGCCAAGTTAATGACCGACGAGTGTTCCAACTGCGCCGCCAAAACTTGACAGCGATCTGCGTCGGGTTCAATCACCATGACTTTGAAACGTTCTCGTTCAAGGATCTTTGCCAAGTGCAAACCCGTTTCGCCGCCACCAGCAATTACAACTCGCCTTGCCTTTTCCGCCGTCCTTTTAAAAGTCGTTCGAACGACCTTTAACGCTTCCGGGCGAAAAAACACGGTGACCTTATCGCCAATTTCGAATTGGTCTTCGGCCGAAGCAATCCACATCCGATGGTCACGCTGGATCGTTCCGACGCGAACGTTCGACGGCAGCCCAAGATCACGAATTTGATTACGAGTAATGTTACTCTCTTGACCAATCGTGAGCTCTTGGACTTGTAAGTCGCCACGAGTGAATTGTTCGATCACCAGCGAACCGGGCGTGCGGATGCTGCGAGCAAGTTCGAGTGCACAAAGATGTTCCAGCGACAACATGCGATCGATGCCAAAGTGACCTTGGTAATCAAAGGTGCTTAAGTCATGAAACACCGGCGCGTAGATCCTCGCGATCGCTCGCCTGGCTCCCATCGATTTCGCCATGCTGGCAGCGACGATATTGGTTTCGTCGGATCCGGTTACCGCCAAACACACATCGGCGTTAATGATACCCGCCTGAAACATAATGCTCGATTGGCTGGCTGAACCTAACAGCGCCCGACAATCGAGTTCTTCATTGATCCGGCGAACAACGTCGGGATCACGATCAACAATCGTTACGACGTGTTCGTGCTGGCACAGCATCTCCGCAATGATTTTACCGACGTTACCTGCACCTAAAATTACAATGTTCATGTATTTGACAATTCGGTCCGCCAATGACGATATTTGAAATATTTGCCGCACAAACCAAGATTTTGGCTGTCGGTTACTTTTGGATAACCACCGTTGCAATTTGGCCAGTTGCAGAATAGCTGGATTTCAACACGTTGTTGATGTTTGCCAACGCAGGCGAATCACCGCTCAGCACGTTAACGGGGCAATCGTCAGCAACCGTTGGGCAGTTCAAAGTTGGTGGTATCTGTTGATTGTTGATCGAAAGAATCGACGCGATTAATTCAACGATCGAAGTCCCGGGGCCGAGGTTTCCAAAAGCACCTTTGTAAGCCACGACAGGAACGTCTCCCACCGTGTTCGCGATCGCAACGGCTTCTTGAGCATCCCCAGCGACGGCGCCCATCGCATTTGCGTTGACAAGATCGACTTGCTGACGGGTTATACCGGCGCGATTCATCGCAGTCCCCAAGTGATATTCTAAGTCTGCTGAAAAACCGGCAGAATCCACTGGGTGATAACCGCGCGACCAACCGCCGACCTTTGCCAAAATATTTGCGCCGCGTTTTTCTGCGAACTCTTTTGACTCTAAAACAATCGCACCGGCCCCCTCCCCTACCACCATTCCGTCTCGATCGGCAGCAAAGGGACGTGAGGCCTGTTCAGGGTGGTCGATATTTTGGCTAAGTAAATCGACGCCGCGGTAGAGTGTCGATGCCAATGCCATTTGAGAACCGGTCCCACCGACGGTGACCACGTCGGCAACACCACGTTGAATCAGACCGGCGCCTTCAATCAACGCCAACAACCCGGACGCTTCACCTTGGCAAATTGAATTACTAGGACCACGTGCGTCCATCGCGATTGAGATATGCGACGCAGCCATGTTGGGCAAGTACTTCAGCATCCACAGCGGTTGGATTTCTCGCAATGCGAACTCGCCCCAACGCTCATGTTGGTACTCACTGTCGATCGTACATTTTTGAAATACGTCCGCAACTTCGGCGGGATCGGCGAAGAACGTTTCCGTACCAAAAACCGTTCCCACTCGTTCTGGTACCAAAACGTCTTCCGCATAATCAGCTTGTCCGACGGCCATCGCAGCAGCGCCGCAACCGTACTGGATCGGGCCACACATGATCTTCATCGCCTTACGAGGCTTGACGTACTCCTTGCCGACAAAATCAGACACCGAAGCAGCAATGCGATGCGGCAATGGTACATCTTCAAAACCCGAACGTATCGAAACGCCGCTACGTCCGTCGACCAAAGACTTCCAGAAGGCATCCGCGCCGACTCCAATTGGAGAAACTACGCCGACACCTGTGATAACAACTTCAGGATACAGGTTCATTGACAATCAGGCGGGAGAAAAACAACTTCAGTGTCAAACAACAATAACAAGGCTACGATCTATTGAACCGTTTTGTCGAACCGAGTGAAGTGTCATGACGAGGAAAAACAAAAACTAGACTTTCAGCGGCATCGCATTATGACAACTCGCCGTCATAAACTCGATAGGTCTTTTCAAGAATCGCACCGCCACGTTCGAGGGTGCCTCGTGACAACTTGTTAGATTCCAACACCCAGCTAAATTCGGCGGTCTCGATCCCCCAAGCTTTAACGCTCGGCACAAGTCGCTCCAACAACACCAACCCTAGCCCCCACCGCTGGTACTCCGGGATCACATTGGTGCTGACCAGGCGAATATCTCGAATGTTCTTTTTACCCATCAGCAACTTCAAAAAACCAAACGGAAACAGTTTGCCGTTAATTTTTTTGATGATTGGGTTGTAGTCAAGCAAGCCAAAAACACATGCCACCGGTTTTCCGTCGATTTCCGCGATGGTCGTTAACTCCGGCGCCAGCAGCATTTTCAAGCCCTTGGCAGTTTCTTTCATCTCGGCCTCCGTCATCGGCGTAAACCCCCATTGGCCCGGAAGCGCCGCGTTGTAGATCTGCAAGAATTTTTCCACATCGGCGGTGAAGTTCTTTTTGTCGATCGGTCGAGTGGTAACCTTAAAACGACGTTTGGCTTCGTCCACCACGAACTGAAGCTTGGGGTCCAACGAATCCAGCATGCTGACGTTGCCAGTAAACGCGAACATGTCTTGAGACTTTTCAAAGCCGTTTTCTAGAATCAGTTTTTCATAGTACTGCTTGTTATAAGTCATCATGAACTTAGGCTGACTATCGAAGCCGTCCACGAGCAAACCCCAGGTGTGATTTTGCGAAGGGTTCGCTGGTCCACGCAGTTGCAAAATACTTTTGCTTCTAAACCACGCTTTGGCTTGATCGAACAAAGCACTTGCAACCGCGGAATCATCAATCGACTCAAAGAACCCAAACATCCCTCTTTGTTCTTTATGAAACTCGTTGTGATTGCCGTCAATAATCGCCGCAATGCGACCGACCACCTTGCCAGATCGCAAAGCTAAAAAACACTGAATTTCCGATTTCTCGTAGAACGGATGCGGCTTAAAGTTCAGCAGTTCCTTTTCAGTAATTTGCAGCGTAGGCACCCAATACGGATCGCCAGCATAATGATCAAACGGAAAACGTAGAAAAGCTTTTTGATCCGCGCTTGAACTTACGGCTCGAACTTCAATTTTAGAATTACCTGTCGTCATCGATTCATTCTGAAAAGTGGTGTTTGGCGTCCGTGGCTTCAGCTTCGTGAAAGAGCGCTACTTTCAACCAGCAAATGGAACTTTATCAACTGAGGGACAAAGTCCTGTGATTCGTTTGTAGTACCGACAGCCCACAATTTGTATTAATTCTTGCAATCAAAAAACTGATTAAACAAAAACTTCTGTAGGCTCAAATCTCAAACTGCTATAACTTAAGGCCTCGTCGGACGATTCGACAGTATGCGTCGGTCACAATCCGGACGCTGATCCACGTTTATTCGTCAAATCTCACCTAGTTTCTATAAAATCCATGCGAGTATTAGTGACCGGGGCCACTGGTTTTTTAGGCAACAACCTCTGTAGAACGCTTATCCAGCAAGGCCACCAACCCGTGGCAGCTGTTCGATCCGTATCGGACCTGAGAGCACTCGACGGTCTTGCAGTCGAAATCCTGACGGTTGATTTCGAATCCACTAGCGAACTTAGCCTTGCTTTAGATTCAGTCGACGCCGTCGTGCATGCCGCAGCAATGATTCATCTCGGTTGGACCAAACTTGCTGCAAGTCGCAAAATCAATGTCGACATGACCGTTCGCATTGCACAGCTTGCGCGACGAAAAAACATCCGTATGATTTTGGTCAGCAGCGTCAACGCGCTTGGAATGGCCTCGCCAGAAAACATCGGCACCGAAGACCAACTCGATCCGCCTCAACCAGCCAACAACTACGTGGTATCAAAACGTGAAGCCGAAACCGAGTTTCTTTTGGAAGTCGCCAATGGACTCGATGGCGTGATCGTTAACCCGGGCTTCCTGATCGGCCCTTACGACTGGAAACCATCATCAGGCAAAATGATGACACTGATCTACAATAACTTTATCTTTTTTGTTCCCGGCGGTGGCTGTTCGGTCGTTGACGTTCGAGACGTTGCGACCGGGATTATTTCAGCGATAGAAAACGGACAAGCTGGCCAACGATATATTTTAGCCGGTCACAACATGTCCTACTTTGAACTGTGGGACCGAATGGCAAACGCAATGAAGTGCGGTGGCCCAAAACGGAAATTTAGAAACCCGTTCGCTAACGCAATCGGATGGGTCGGCGATTCAGTCGGCAAACTGATTCGTAAAGAACTCGAAGTGAACTCTGCCATGATGCAAATGGGGCAGATCCACCATTATTACTCCAGCGACAAAGCGGCCAAGGAACTTGGCTACGAAATCGGAGATGTCGATGTAGCGATCGCTGACGCATTCGACTGGTTTGTCGCCAATGGCTACCTAAAAAAGAAATAGACTCGGCTTACAAACAAACT
>CAZORR010000097.1:0-11042 GCA_964582115.1 uncultured Pirellulaceae bacterium | reverse complement strand
CGCACAAGAATTGTGCCAAGACGTGTTCGTTCAAGCGATGCTGAAGATCGAGCAATTGCGAGTTCCAGAGGCTTTCATCGGCTGGCTGCGTCAGATCACCGTGCGAATGGCGATCAACCGAGCCGTTCGACGAGGTCCTGCGATCTCGGTCGAGCCAGAGATGCTCGAAGCGACAATGGAGTCTTACGACTTGCCATCGGATCAATTGCTTGAAATCGAACGAAAAGAGCAGTTGACTGAGGGCTTGGATCGTCTGGGCGACATGGACCGTGATACCTTGGTTGCGTTTTACGTTGATGGTCATTCGCTGTTGCAAATGGCCGACGACTTTGACGCTCCACTAGGCACGATCAAGCGTCGTTTGCACGTCGCTCGTAAGCGTCTGGCTGATCAGCTGCCAGAATTAGCAACGGCTTAACTCGTCAACTGGCTGCTTAGCAGTCTTAGAAAACCTTACGGCTGGACTGGAAGAAATTTCAGTCCAGTTTTTTTTCGTTCAATAACTTCAATTCCATCCAACGGTTCAATACACGACGGCTGGCAATCGCTTCGTATCTGGTCAACCATTTCATTGAGAACCGTTTTCAGACGACACGACCGTGACGAATACTTTACGATCGAATGACAACCAGTCGTTTCTGCGGTGATATCTTCGATGGAAACCGGGTTTACCATTCCACAGGTTGGTTGACTGGCGATTTGCTCAAGCGTGACCGCTGGTACCTCTGCGTTGGCCCTCATGATCAATTTCGCAGCTCGAATCGCGTTATCCTTTTGATTCACGAACACCACAGTTCTGCCAACAACTGGATTCTGGGGCAATGAAGCAACGCTCGTCAACGCGTCGTCTGCTTTCAAAGCAGGGGTGATAATTGCAACTTGGAATTTTCCAGTTTGATAGTGTTCCGTTTGATCCTGAGCTTGCAAGTGAGCCAAGCCACTGAGAACCACTTGCCCGCCCAAACTAAAGCCAGTTAAAACCATTTTTCGGTCGTGAAATCGATTCAAAAAACCTGCGAAAGCAGGTCCAATTTCGACTGATCGCTGGAGCTTAACATTGAAATCTGAAGACGGGCGAATCCTTTCTCGTTCCGAACGCCAAGCAAAGATCACAAACCGAACGGGGCCTGAACACGACTGGTTGTTAAAAACATTTTCGTAAAACTGCAAGCCACGCGAGCGAGCATACCTGTCGTCGGTGCGATTGCCGTGAACATAAACCAGACTCGATTTCTGTTGATCCACAGCATGCGCCTCAGTCAACTCGGCCATGCTCGCCGTCACCCATCGGCCATCCACTAAACGCTCAAAGCTTAACACGCACTGTTTCTGCTGCCGAGCAGAAACCAACCAGATTTCATCTTGAGCCCGAACGTTGACAACACGATATCCGATTCCATTTTGCGTTCGTATCGATTGTTCACCTCGTACCACGTTCGCAATCGAACGAAGTGGCCTAGTAAGCACTTGCTCTGGCGTCTGAATGACAACTGTGGATGATTGATTATTAACCGGCGTTGGCAATTCAGCGACCGAGAGCTGCTGTCCGTTACCTGATCGCTCAAACAACGGCAACGCGACTACAAGCACCAACGCCGCAACTACGATCGCGGCTCTGAACTGGAAGAAGGATCTTGCTGTCAAACTAGCGGAAAATGATCTCATTAAGCCTAGGCGTGCTAGAAAATTTCTGGTGTTTATCGGCCAACTTTGATACAAGCGGGCCGGCTCGCGTTGCTCTAATAAAGTCGGTAGTTCAAATCATAAACTCCGTCTAAACTGCCACAGCCCGAGATACTGTTGATCACGGCAGTGTTTCGGTGACACAACTGTTAGGTGGAATTGGTCAAATTGCTAAAGGTGGCAAAGTTTAACAAAATGGCGATCAAGCAATCAGAAAAATAAAAACGTTTTGCTTGCACCGCGTTTCTAGCGTTGTACCTTTCTTCGGCTTGGCAAATGCAAGACTTGCGAACGCCTTCACCAAATCACTTTTGTAGCTTGGATGGTTCAATATGAAATCCACACAACGTTTCTCACTCGCTTTTAGCCTGCTAGTCGCCACCGTCATGTTCGGGGGCTGTGCCTCTTCGAATTCTGGATGCAATTCAGGCAATGGATTGTTCGGCACAAACATTTTGCAAGGCCAACCAATTCGCACAGCCTTTAGATCTTTGTTTCAAGGCGATAGTTGCGACACCTGCAACACCCCCGCTGGGCAACTTACCCCACCACCATGTGAAAATTGCATCGGCGGCGACACACTGCCATTCAGCAGCCAATTCAACGGCTCACAAACTCAGCCGCTCTACGGGGCTCCAGTAATTAACGGGGTCCAACCAAATGGTGGCGTTCCAACCCAATTTGCACCACAGCCCGGCCCAGCAGTGGGATCTGGAACCAGCGGCATCATTCCTGATCTTGGATCTGGAAGTCGCAGCACGGGAAACCTTGGCGCTCTGGCAACACCCCCGTCACTGTAAAGAACACACCTGAAACTATTGTTTCAACCTTTGAAGTCGCAAGAATGCGAAACATGCCATCGGTTTTTATCCTGATTCCGATGGCACTCCCCAAGAAACGGCCTGTGATAAAAATCACAGGTCGTTTTTTTGTACCCATTCGCAGCCGATCGTGATTTAGTGCCACTAAGCACTACTGGCTTGATACTCTTGCCAATAGATCCGCCGCCGTGGAAAACGCAACCGCAGACTCTACGATCGGTTCCTGATACTTCGCGTTTTGGAACATTGATTCATCCGCCAAAAAATGCTCAAACTGCGTGCCACGAAGCGCCGCCTTGACTTGCTGCCAGTTCGTAATTACTTCCCACAACGGACGCGGCACCGACTTGGAACTCCACGGAGTGGCATTGAAGTCATAGTCAATCTCTAAAAACTCGCTCAGGCGCTTAAGCACCTGTTGATTCAGGGAGCAACCAAGTTCTGGAAACATTTCAGAATAGGAAACCTGACAGAGATGATCATGATCACTGAAGACGGCATCAATGATTTTGTCTTCTAAGTGGAGCTTCTTGAGACGATGCAGCAAATATTCCATGTCACCACTGTCATTGGGCAATACCGCGTTCAAATCCTCACGTCGATCGTCACCTTCGGTGTCGTGCCACTGCTGTCGCATGAAGGCGATTTGCTCCGACAACAAAACCTTCAAGTAATTATTACGTCGCAAGCGTATCACTGGTATTTCACTTTCCTGAAACCAATTAAAAAGCGGCCGTTCGTGCAGCTCAGCCCACCGCGCCGAAACGTGATGCGTGCTGTTGTACTTTAAATCAATTACGGTAACCTCTTTGTCGTGCATTCCATGCAAGACTTCCACGAACTCTTGAAAAATCGTCAAGTGATTATCCGGATCGTCATACCGATTGCCGCATTGGTTCTTGGCAAACGAGATAAAGCTCTCCTTACGTTTCAGATCTTCATCGGCATAACTCATGATCTCAAAGAAGCAATGAATCTTCGGGTGCGACTCTAGAACAGATCGCAACGCATTGGTGCCGCTTCGTTGGCGGGAAAGCAGGATGACGAGTTTCTTTGGCATTTTGAATATCTTTATAACGTGAATTGACTGTGGCCTCGCGAACCGTCGATTTCGTTAAGCGACGTTGAGCATTCGTTCTATCTGCGGGCAGTGAATAAGGTTCGTAACCGGCGACGCCCTGGGAGTTTCCATTTCGGCAAACATCCGCTCAAGAATCTCGGCGTACTGATTTGCCATATCACTGGCGACCAGTTTTTTATCAAACAGAGTCTTTCGAGCTTTGTTGCTCATGCGTTCAAACATCTCGAGATCGTTTGCCAGTTTTAACAAGTTGTCAGTCATCGCACCAGCATCACCTATAGGTGACAACATTGCGTTTTCTCCGTGACTTAAAATTTCAGTAATGCCACTTCTAACCTCAGTAACAACTGGCACTAACCCAGCTGATAGAGACTCCAGAAGCGACAGTGGCAAACCCTCGAATTCCGAAGTCAAAGCAAACACATGAGCCTGTCGCAACAAAGTTGGAATCTGCGAAGGCTTTGCACGGCCAAGGATTTTCACCATTTCAGCATCTGTGTGTGGCTGCATTGCTTGCCGGAATGCAGCCATTTCATCGCCATCGCCAATGAACGTAAACTCGAAACGGTCGCTGTGCTCAGCCAACCGGTTGACCACATCGACAAAGTCCATGATTCGCTTTTGCTCTTGGACAATACGGCCTGTGTAAACAACCTTGAGTTTTTCGGCCGGCTGTCGTTTGGCATTGATCACGTTCCGTGCGTCTTCGATGCCGTAATGAATCACCGACGAACGATCCGAGAATGTTGGATTCAGTGTCATCAAATTATCGTGAATACACTGACTGACTGAGACAATGTGATCCCAGTAAGGCCCCATTCGGTAGCCATGAACGTAATGAGCCGGATCGTCGCTGTGCAAAACTCCTAGCGTTAAAATATTGGCGGGTGGGTCCATCGAAACTGCTGAAGCTGCAAAATCGTAGTTCGGCATAAACACGCAGGGGGCCATCAACTCCAAATGACTTTTGAGCAACTGACGAAGCTGCTGCGGTGAAAGGTCTTGACGAGTCGTGAGTATCTGCGTAGGCACATCTGGCAGCAACGATTGGTTCAACTTCATCGCATCTGGTGTCGTAAACAGAATCGATGCCTCGAAATCTCGCTTGTTCAACTCGCGGACCAGAGTCTCGATGAATGTGTTAACGCCGCTGATCTGCCAAGTCGGTGTCGCAAACACCACGCTACGGCGATTCTTTGAACGCAAGATTGGCAAAACCGAAGAGCCATCTTCTTGTTTAGTCTGCCCCTGTTTGTGCGAGGCATCTTGAAGCGAAGCCAACTGAACTTGATCGGATAGTTGATGCACCAACGCGTCTACTGAATGCAATTTTTCAGCTCGTCGGCGATTGTTACGACTAGCTTCGGTTTGCAATGCCGGATCAGCTAACAGCGACGCAATGTTATCTGCTGCGACTTGAGGGTCAGACGCTCGCAGTTGATCGCTTTCACCTAGGTGGACTTCATTTTGAGGATTCCCTGACAACCAAACGATTGGAGTCTTCGCCGCTAACACTGTCGTAACTAGGGATTGTTTACAACCAGAGCGTTGAGTCAGTAAAACGGTGTTTGCTGAATCCAAGCCTTTTGAAAACTGATCAGTTTGCTCGCAGATTAAGAATTGGTTTTGTACGTTTGCGTTTGCCAAATCTTCCATCAGAACTTGGACAAATTCGGCGTCTTGCTGCTTATACTCACCAAACCAAGCAAAACGATCGGCGGTGTTCCCGCTGACCTTTAGATGACTGATAGCCGTTGCGACAAAGCGATCCAAGCCTGAACGTAGATTCAAGTCACCCGCACCAACAATCAGGCGCCCCTCAGACGCCATTCCGAATGCTTGCTTGAGATCAATCCGTTCCTGAAGATCTTTGCTGGCATCTACAGGTTGGCTATTGGCTGTTTCAAAATCAAAGTTGGACATCTCAACACTGGCGTGCCCGCAGCGAGCGACTTCCCCATGACTTTCACAAGCAGGCAATACGATGCTTCCCAATTTTTCAGCGTGCCAGACGATTGCCTTCGAGAGGTCTTCCGACAGACGACTGGGGGCCAGTAAGTGCAGCTTACTGGACGCATTGATTAGTTCATCAAAAACTTGCCCGCGTTCATTACCAACATAGACTAAACCAACTGCGTTGATGTGATTGACAATTTCGAACAGCAGTTGGTTGCCAAATTCAAGGTAAGGATGATCGGGATTACCCTCTTGTGAGATTGTTGGGCCAAGTGGCGTAAACTCGTCCGTCGCCTGGCAATCACGGCCAAACAAATGTACGACGTTAGCATCGTAACTAGAACGGTAGCACATGGAGATTTGTTTCAACAAATAGGCGTAGCCAAAGTCAGCTGACTCAGCCGCCAACACGATGGTCGGTTTGCTACGATCCAACTGCAACAGGTTCGCCATGAAGCTAATGTCTCGCTGGCTATCCGCAATCAATTGATGTGCCGCCGGACGTTGCTCACGCTGCATTACTCCTTGGACCAAGCTTAAAGTAACGGACTTCAGCCGCCCTTGTTTTTCTCCAAAACGCAAATAGTGGTAGAGCCCTGTGAAGCCTGACGGCACCACCTCTGGATAACGCTCTAAGTACTTTTGTGTGTCAAAGAAAACGCTGGGCGAAGCCAAGTCAACCGAGTTGTGCTGTTGAAAATGTTCCAAAGGAGTCAGGTTTGCGTCCAAGCCCTCAATTTGTTCGAGATAACTTATCGAATCAAATAGCGGGTGCGGATCAAGCACCGGTTGCCCTTTGGCGTTGGCAAGATAATGTTCAACCGGGTTGGCCGAATAATCCGACGCCAAATGCGTATCCTGATAATGACGAGTCGAAAAAATTGGGCTTGGGTCCAACCCCGACTGACAACCGCTCGTGCAGTAATGATGATACGGATCCTCGTCACCAATCTGAGCACGATAGTTTTCGACATAGAAAGCGGTATCAAAAACAGCAGGTGGGATGTTCTTCTTTTTACGAAAACGAAACTTCATTTCGAGGACCTAGAGGCAGCTAACGATTTTTCTATGCCCTCATATATAGAGTGGTTCATCGATTGACAAAACCTGACTGCGCAAGCGACGAATTATGCTAGCAAGAAAAAGCGTCAGCCACGAGCAACTCAAACACTACTTTTTGCCCCAGCCAATCACCCTATTCACAGCCCATTTGGGAAAGCCCGTGTTGGATGGCAAACAGAAATTCACCTAGAGACGATTTCCCGCAGAAAAATAGCACCTTCGATGCCTCATCCCTAAGAACCAATCAAGCCCATAAAATAATTGTTTTTTTCAACCGATCCAATCAACCACAACCAAGCTTCACAAAAAAACTAGTGAGCCTCTAGCCAATTTTCCCCAGTGCCCATCTCAACTTCGACTGGGCAATTCAACGGCAACGCGGTTTTCATGGCTTCGGCGATCACTGGTTGCACTTTATCTGCCTCACTACGGAGCATGTCAAAAACCAATTCGTCATGCACCGTTAACAGCATCTTCGTTTTAAAACCACCGTCCTTTAACGCGCGATGAACCTTGATCATCGCCAGCTTTAACATGTCTGCAGCAGTGCCCTGGATCGGGCTGTTCATCGCCAAACGTTCGGCTTGATTCTTAATCGTACGACTGCGACTGTTAATGTCTCGCAGTTCACGGCGACGCCCGGTTTGAGTTTTGACGTAACCGTGCTCTTCAGCAAACGCAATCGTCTTGTCGATAAAAGCCTGCACGCCCGGATGGTTTTCGTAATACCCCTCAATCAGTTGCACGGCTTCTTTACGTGGGATGTTCAAACGCTGCTGCAACCCAAAAGCGGAAATCCCATACAAGATTCCAAAGTTCACCATCTTGGCCTTGGACCGCATCTCTCGGTCGACCTCTTCCAGCGGCACTTTATAAACCTTCGCCGCCGTGGCCGTATGAATATCCGTTCCCGATTCAAACGCGGCCAACATTCCTTCGTCGCCGGACAAAGCTGCCATAATTCGTAGTTCAACCTGAGAATAATCCGCTGACAGAATTAAATGATCGGCATCGCGAGCCACGAACGCCGCACGAATCTCTCGGCCACGTTCTTTACGCACGGGAATCGTTTGCAAGTTTGGATTCACGGATTGCATTCGCCCCGTGGCTGTCCACGTTTGGCTATAGTGCGTATGCAGACGGCCGGTCTTCGGATTTACCGCAGCTGGCAGCTGGTCCACGTAAACGGATTTGAGTTTCATCGCGGTCCGAAAGTCTAAAATATCAGCCACGATTTTGTGCTTCGGTGCCAACCGCAACAGTTCGGCTTCGCGAGTCGAGTATTGCCCGGTGCTGGTCTTTTTCGGCTTGTCGACCAACTTCAAATCTTCAAACAGCACGACCCCAAGTTGCTTTGGCGATCCGATATTAAACTTACGTCCAGCAGTCAGATAGATTTTTTCTTCGAGCCCCGCAATGTCCTCTTCCAAAACAACCGAGTACTTGGCAAGAGCTTCCACATTCAGCCCGATGCCTTCGTGCTCCATGTCAACCAACACAGGAATCAAAGGGCATTCGACATCGTAACAAACCTCTGCCACGCCACGCTTAACCAAATCCGGCGCGATTTTGTCGGCGACTTGCAATGTCACATCGGCGTCCTCACAAGCGTATTCGGCCACGATCTCTACCGGCACGTCACGCATATTCCGTTGCTCTTCTCCTTTGGGTCCCAACAAATCAGACGTCGGAATCGGTTCGTAGCCTAAATACAACTTCGACAGATAGTCTAACCCGTGCTGCATTTCCGGCTCTTTCATCGAGTGAGCCAGCATCGTGTCGAACAGTTTTCCGTGGACTTCGATTCCATGCCATTTAAGTAGCGTGAGATCGTACTTGAGATTGTGTCCGATTTTCTCGATGGCTTCGTTTTCAAACACCGGCCGTAACTCTTCCAACACCGCCTGAGCCATCACCGGTTCTTCAGGAATGGTCACGTAGACGGCTTTTTCAGCTTCGTAGGCGAACGCGATTCCCAACGGCAGTGCTTCGCGCGGATCTAGGCCAGTGGTTTCGGTGTCAAAGCAAATGCGACTTTGCTGCAATAACTTTTTGACCAAATCGGCGCGGCCGGCTTTCGTGGTGACCGTTAAGTAATTGTGGTTCTTCGTCTTGATCGTCGTTGGTTCGACGGGTGCATCAAACAAAGTCGCCTGGATCTCTTTTTCTCGTTTTTCACGAATCTTCTTTTGTCGAGTCGGCGCGGTGGAAAAGGATTTACTAAACAAGCGTTTGCCAAGCCCATCAAATTCGAGCTCTTGAAACAGTGCTTTGAGTTTTTCTTCGTCGTAGCTTGTCCACGCCAAATCATCCAAAACAACATCATGAGGCACGGTGGTGCAAATCGTGACAAGGTCTTTAGACAACAACGCTTGTTCTTTGTTCTCTTCGACGCGTTCTTTTTGTTTGCCTTTTAGCTGGTCGGTATTCTCAAGCAGATTTTCAACGCTACCGAATTTTGCAATCAGCTTCTGAGCCGTCTTGGGACCGATCCCAGGAACGCCGGGAATGTTGTCGCTCGAATCGCCCATCAACCCTAACACGTCAACGACCTGCTCAATTCGTTCAACCTGCCATTGCTCCAGAACTTCGGGAATGCCCAACAGTTCGTAACTGCTGCCTTGTCGACCCGGTTTGTACATCGTCGTTTTTTCGGTCACCAACTGCGTGTAGTCTTTATCCGGTGTGACCATGAAGGTATGAAACCCCTCCGCTTCGGCTTCTCGGGCGATCGTGCCCACGATGTCGTCGGCTTCGAATCCAGGCTGCCGAATCATCGTGATGTTCAACGCTTCAAACAACTTGTCGATTAATGGAAATTGCTCGGCGATGTCTTCGGGCAATGAGTCGCGTTGCGCTTTATATTCGGGGAACTTTTCGTGCCGAAAGGTGGGCTCGCGGGTATCAAAGGCCACGGCAATATGCGTTGGCTTTTGTTTTTTTATGATATCCAGCACAGTGTTGGTCACCCCAAACACGGCCGAAGTACAGCGGTTGTCGGTCGTAAAACGCGGACTGCGAATCAAGGCGAAATGTGCGCGGTAAATTAACGCCATTGCATCAAGCAAATACAGTTTTTTTTCTTCGGTAGCCATGCTGATAGTAGAACGGATCGAGCGACAATTGACGAGGGACTGAACATGATTCGGAAGCGAGATTTAATTTGAGATACGAAACAACTTCACCGGACGAGCACGTTGGCTTTCCCGGGATGGCCAGTTACACTAACGCTCCAAATATTACTAACCGTCCTTAATCTTTTTTGAACGAATCGACTGGAAACTAAAGCATGGCCACGACAATGAAAGCTCTCGTAAAAGCCAAGTCTGAGGTCGGGATTTGGATGGAAGACGTCCCAATTCCAGTCATTGAACCGAACGAGGTTTTGATTCGGGTAAATCGCACGTCGATCTGTGGGACCGACATGCATATTTACAAATGGGACAAATGGGCTCAGGCCAACGTGCCGGTGCCAATGGTAACCGGCCACGAGTACGGTGGCGAAGTGGTCGAAATTGGGTCGACTGTGCGCCGAGTCAAAGTCGGCCAGCGCGTCTCCGGGGAAGGGCACGTCGTCGGCAACGTCAGTCGTAACGCTCGCAGCGGACGTTGGCACTTAGACCCGGATACGAAAGGCATCGGAGTTAATCTGCCGGGTGCGTTTGCCGAGTACATTCGGTTGCCGGAATTTAACGTAATCCCACTACCAGATGATTTGTCGATGGACATCGCTGCGATTTTGGATCCGCTGGGTAATGCTGTTCATACGGCGTTGACCTTTGATTTGGTCGGCGAAGATGTTTTGATCACCGGCGCTGGCCCGATCGGGATCATGTCTGCTGTCGTCGCCAGTCGCGCGGGGGCCAGGCGGATTGTGATTACGGACATCAACGAGTGGCGTCTGAAGTTTGCCAAACAGATCAACCCAGCTGTTCACACCGTCAATGTCCTGAATGAGTCCTTAACGGACAAGATGAAATCAATCGGGATCCGTGAAGGTTTCGATGTTGGTTTTGAAATGAGCGGCGCAGAACCAGCATTCACTCAGATGGTCGATACAATGATCATGGGTGGCAACATTGCAATGTTGGGTTTGCCGCCTGAACCGTTTCCAGTGGACCTTGGTAAAATCGCTTTGAAAGCACTGACTTTACGTGGCATCTACGGCCGACAAATGTACGACACGTGGTACAAAATGTTGGCGATGATCGACAGCGGAATGGATTTGAGTGGTTTAATCACGCATCATTTCGTTTGCGAGAAGTACCAAGACGCCTTCGACGTGATGCTCGGTGGCGAATGTGGTAAAGTGATTCTGAACTGGAACGATTGAACTGACAGATCCCACTAAATTCACTTAACCACTTAAGATTGCCGCCACGCAACTGGAACTGATCGACTGGGTCATCATCGTTGGTTACTTTGCATTGACACTAGGC
>CAZORR010000096.1:5668-11127 GCA_964582115.1 uncultured Pirellulaceae bacterium | reverse complement strand
GGTTGGATTCAACGCAAAGGCGCGAAGTCGCAAGGACGTAAAGAGTGGTTGCGAATGAATCTGCGGCCTTGCGCTAACTTTTTCTTGTTTTTAAGAACGCTTTGTTCGAGCGGCAAACTGTTCGGCGTATTCCAAAATCCATTTGTCGATGGCTGCTTGAAAGTCTGCCTGATCAGCTTCGGCGATGTCGGCAAAGTGATTCCAAGTAAAGATCTCTTTGTCTCGAATCGCACCCTTGCCAGCGATATTGATCACGTTGAATTCATTCTGCTGTCGCACCGTAATTTCAACTCGACTGAAAAACGACCCCGTCCGTCCGTCGAGCCCACGGTCAATATCGTTGCGTGCCACCGCGCCACCCCAGCCGCGATGGCCGTAGATGGTCTCATACTGAAACCCTGGAAAGTGATTGGCTAGTTGCTGTAATCCAACTTCAATGTGTTCCGACAAATTCAACCGAAATTCATTGTGCCGGTTTCGCAACTGTTCCTTACTGTTCAATACTTTTTTGTCAGCTTCGTTATTAGCCTTGCCAATCGAGTTGCCTCGTTGGATTGCTTTTTCGAGTTCACTTTCGAAGTCCATGGCGTATTGTTTTTGGCGGCGTAAGGAATTGGGCGGAAACTTGCTAACTAACGAAAGAAATATAGCACACTGCCAGCAGCGTTTAAAGCTTTATTTGTTGCTTGTTTGGTCAGTCGTCGGGTAGCGGCACCGCTGCTAGACATCAAAGTTGGGCTATTAAAAAAACCGCAAGGCAACAAAAGTTGCAATGCGGCAAAAAGGCGTTCCGAGATGTGATAGCGATGGGAGTCGCTGGGAGACAGGCGTAGATCGAGCGTGCTATGCACTTGCCCTTTAGTGACCTAGGCCTACCCTAAAATTGGTCCCTCAGCCGTCAAGTTCTCAGAAGCCAGTATCAAATGATTTGTTTAATTAAGTTATCGGCTGAAACCTGCTGGGTGATCAGTCAACCGACGAAAAAGATTATGCACTTGCCTAAGCAAACTCAATCCCATTTTCGCAAAAGTAATCAAAAGCTCCACTACCATACCAACAGTTTGTGATTCATTTCCTACTTTTTAGTTTTTCTTAAAGTGATTTTATTTTTGATGGCCACCAAACAAAACTCGCGTCGGTTGAACGCCAATTGCCGAGTTTTAACCACTTGAAAGCCTAAATCACGGACGCGTTTGATCATGTCAGAAATTTTTGGAATGTAAGACCAGTCGGATAATTTCAGGGTTAGTATCATCCCTTTCAAGTGGACTCCTTCGTAACCGCAAATGCTGGCAACCGTATCGAGTGTGCCATCAGGATCAAGATTCATGTCAGCGACCAGCCAATTAACTGGCTTGAAGTCTTTTTTCTTGACTTCAAAACTCCTGCGTCGTAGGTGCGTGAATTTAGTGTGCTCCAAAACCTCTGCTTCCATTTCCGCCGCATCGATTCCGATCACTTCGCAATCATGTTCCAGTAAAAACTGACATGCACCGCCAGGAGCGCTGCCGATTTCAGCACACACATCGGTCGATCGAACATTGATCCCCGACCACATCAACGCTTCCTTAAGCTTGAAGTACGCTCGGCTGAACACTTCTTTGCTGACATCCAATGTTGGTGTTCCACCCGGCCAACGACCGGCTGGTGTCACCGCGTAGTGAAACCCAAGCCACCATTGGTCTGGTTCAACCATGATGATGTCAAATACCAAATCATCGGCGGCCGCGTACTGATTGACTTGATCGGTGCGCTTTGACTTGGTATCGATTTGACTGCCGATTGCCTTGGCCAGTTCCGACACGCCGGGTTCAAAACCGTTCTTGCCTGGCAGCGTTAAATCTCGTTGCCACAAATGGACTCGGCTCGCAGCGTCAAAGTGCGCTTTGCCCACCAACTGGTCAATCAGGTCGTCCGCGTTGTCGCCGCTAAGCTTACTCGTCGACCAACCGTAAGTTCGGGCCAGTGTTGACTTCAATGTGAAACGCAGCGGTAACGGCTTTTCGGGATCCACCTTGAAGGTGATGAAACCCGGCCTTGAGAACGAGAGCTTCAAGTTAGGGTGATGCGTGAGAATTTCTTGTTTGGTCGCCGTCTCGGCCCCATTCTGGCAAACCACAAAAACGAATGGCGGTGTTTCGGGGGTGACTTTCGCCGTGTTGGGTGCAGTTTCAGACATGGTTTTTCGTTTGGAATGGAGCGTCTTTGGGCCGCACAGGCTAACACGCCTAACAACGCCCAACAAGCGAAAACCTGTGTAAAACCCTTGGCTTTCAAGGGATATCGCGGTTCCGACCAGAGGCTTGGTAACCTAAGGAGTAATGTCGCCAAAATCACTGCTTTTAGTTGACCTTGACCGGTTTCAAAGAAATCAGCACAATCCCGGCGAAGAGTTCATTTTTGATTAAAGTCACCGATTCATTGAGAGATCCACGGAAGGATTCTTGGATGTCGAAGATTTCTACATTTGCCAAAGTTTTGGCCGTTTGCTCGTTAGTTACAACGATCGTCATCTACGCTGGTTGCCGAACGGAGCCCTCTGACCTTGTCTCAACAACCCCCGAAGGCCAGTCGAAAACATCGACAGCCGACGACTCAGCACCTACTTCGGTTGCCGCCAGTCCGGTAACGACTGAAGTATCGCCGGCCAACATTGATCCCAAAGCGGACACCGATGTAGCGTTCGATCAAACTCCCGAGGGATTGTGCCAGCGCTTTATGGAACTTTTGCAGCGCAATGATTCCATCAAAGCCGAAACGTTGTTGACGCGAATGTCACAAATGAACACGACCAAAGAAGAACTCGAACTAAAAGCCATCGGTGGACCGACGGCGAAGTTCTCGATCGGCCAAGTAAGCTACGCGACGCTCAAAAAGGAACTCGCTCAAGTCCAATGCAAAGTGAGCGATAAAAGCTCCGACGATCCATTTGAAATGGAAATGACTTGGCTTGTTAAACGGCACAAAAAATCTTGGCGAGTTTCGGGGGTCATGTTGCAACTGGAAGAAAACTCACGAATTGATTTGCTGAGTTTCGAGAATTTGGCCGATGTTCGCCGCATCAAGTCAATTAATGACGAACAACTGATCGCCGAAGATTCAGCAGCCACGGCAGTGCGACAAGCCAAAGACCCCAGCCAAACGACCAAGTTGCAATAGGTTCTGGCACTTTATGCATGGACAGGCGTCTGATGAAGTCGAAGCCAAAATTGCATTTAGTAAAACACTAATCCAATAGGTCTTCGAACGATTTTTTCTGTCGTTCTTTTTTGGTGCGTTCGAGCAGCTCTTTTTGCTTGTCGATCATCTGCCTAACAATGTCCAAAAGCTCGTTTTGAGTCTCGTGTTTGATCAACAAATCTAACACTTCATTCAGTTCAACCAAAACTTGGTCCGTCATCGCGATCGATTCGACCGAAGTTTCCTCGGCCGCTAAACGTAAGGCTTCGATCGTTTCCGGTTCAGACGGGTCATTTTTGTTTGACACCAAGCCTTCAATCTCTCGCAACTGAACTTCTAACTGTTGCAATTGATCGACAAGCTGCGTCATGGTCACGTCCGCAGTTTGCTTTAATGGTGCAATCACGCCGTCTTCAAAACGCTTTTGCCTTGCATCGGCGGTGATACGGTTGTTAATCAACTGCAGTCGCAAATTGTCAAACGCGTCCACGCAACCGAGCACTTCCTGAAGCGACTTGTCATTCTGCAACAAGGCTCGTTGGGCAAACAGTCGGCGGAGTTCGTGGCGTCCAGGATCGTCGTCGCCTTTGGGTTCATCGCCTGGTTCATTTTCACCAGGTTCTAATTGAATCGAATCTGTCTGCCCGACTTGTGATTTGGTTCGCACCAAATAATCTTTTTGTTCTTTCACTTCGCGGACGATTTGCTCCAACCTTCGCCGCTGTCCAACTTCCGCTTGTTCCAAAATCCGCAGTAGTTCCTCGGGCGAAACGATCTGTAGTTCGTAGCGGTCGCCTTCACCCACATTCGGTTGGTCTTCCAAATCAAACCGGTCGTTGGCCATTACGGTTAGTGCTAGAGTCGACTCCCCATCAACCGGCAACCGATAAGCCTCACCGACGGTCCCTCGAAGTTCTCGGAAGTCGAGTTGTTTTTGGATAGTACCGCGTTTCCAATCCACGAACCCCTGCACTGGTTCTCCAGCACCAATTTCTAGCTCTACCCAAACTTTGTCGACGCCATGATCGTCATCAGCTGTGATTTCGATCGGGATTTGAACGTCTGGCGTGACAGCGGTCCCGATTCCCGACAACCGGCTTGTGATCTCTGGTGCTTGGTCCACCGCAACATCAATTGCGACCAGATGGGATTCTTCGTTAACGACGCCATTGACATCACACAAGAAAAATTCAAGCGCCGTTCGCTCGGCTAGGAAAGGAATCTCATACTCAAATGTATCGCCTTCGCAAGGAATGGTCTCCATGGGCGAATAAGCTGATTCGCCGTTTTCCACATCGCCAGCAGAGTCGTTTTTCAAACTCCGCACGTAGGCTTTGGAGAGCGGATCTTTGGCTTGGATTTCCAAAACCACCTTGGTGCCAAATGGATACTTAGCCCGTCCTTGCCAAATCTCCGAAGGTACTGCGAACGCTTTGGCCTGTTCGTCCAAAATGTATTCCGGGTAGGTGTAGCGCAACGTCGTTTTAACTGCAACCGGTTCGTCAATAACCCGAATCTTGAGCCCCGACACTCGGTCGTCGCCGCCAGAAATGTCAAACGCAACGTCGGTGATTACGTTTTCCAGCGGACCACCGTTGAGCAAGTAGTTTTGTTGTTGGTCACGCGGCGTTCCAATGCGTTTGAAGGGCTGGCTTCCACCACTGCCGCCAACCACGTGATAGTTCAGCCAACATGTTTCTGGAATTTGCAACTCGCGGTCACCTCGTTCGTTGGCTTCGAACTGATTCGCGACCACCGCCATTGATAGCGTGCTTCCTTTGGCAACCGTCACGACGCCATCAACAGGCTTTAGTACCTGACTGAATTCTGGAATCGATTCAATGATTGATTCGCGTGCGACACTAACCCCCAATAGTTCAATGTCAGTTTGCCGAGGCCACTTTTCGTTTTCTAATAAGTAAAGTCGTTTAATGGCCAGCGTCGCAACACTCGGCTTGGCCACGAAAAACACGATCGCCGAACAAACCAACGCGCCAGCCATCCAAGCCGCTTTTCGAAAACTTGCACCGCTAACAACGCGATTAATTTCTACTTCTTCGACGTGTGATTCAGCTTGAGACTGGGTGGTGGCCGACATCGTTTGAGTCAACGAACTGGCTTGGTTGTCCGGTTGGTCAGATTGTTTTGATTTGTTTTTAAAACTCTGCCGCTGAGCTGAAATCTCGCTGACGGTCGACAAGAGGCTGTCGTTAAACTGCTGGTACTTTTTTTCGACCAGCATCGCCATGCTGGAGTCTCGCATTCGCACGAACATGCGC
>CAZORR010000096.1:0-5568 GCA_964582115.1 uncultured Pirellulaceae bacterium | reverse complement strand
GGCCATGATTGTTTTGAGTCAACGGCTGGTGTAAAAAAGAAGGCAGCTACAATTTGCCGCAGCTTTCGGCGAACTCAATTTTAGCACGGTTCTTTTTGTGGTGGCAGCCCCTAAACGTGACCAACGGCCAGTAGAAGTGTCCTTGGCGGTTGGCTGAAGCTGAGACGTGGCTTACACTTTCGTAATCCTAAACGACGCTGGACAGCAGGTCATCTATCGGTTTTTCGCTGCTTCAACGTAAGTGCATTGGTGAGCGAAGTTGTTGTTTGCATTTCACCTCACGACCCATTTAACGATCTACTCACGGACATGGCGAAATACTTTTTACGGCTGCTGTTGCTAATTGCCGCAATCATCGGGGTCTTGTTGTTGGTCGAGCGAATGCTTCCGCGAAGCTACGACTTTCAGCAGTCGGTCGAAATCGAACGTTCCGCTGCTGAAGTTTTTCCGTACCTGAATTCGCTTAAGAAGTGGCCTCAATGGTCGCAACAATTTAACGTGGAATTAATCGACCAGCTCGTCATCAAATACAACGGCACGGAAGAAGGCGTTGGTGCGGCTCAAACATGGACGGAAATCCGAGGGGCAGGGGAGATTTGGATCACGGAATCGGAGCCTAGCGAAACGCTTGCCTACGCAGCAGCTTTTCATGGTTTTCCAGAAATGAACAGTACGTTTACGCTGGCCTCCGCTGGCGAAAACAAAACGCTTGTGACATGGCGAAGCACCGGCGAACTGCCTGGTACGCCACTGTATGGTTTGATGTCAACGGTTTTTGTCAGCCAGATGGAATACGAATACGAAAAAAGCCTCGCCGGGCTAAAGGCGCTCGTCGAACAGTAATCCACCGCGGTGATAAGACGAATTACGTATTATTACGTGTTAGCACGGCTGCATTGATGAGCGGCAGCATCGTTGATTTCGGCTAAGTATTCGTCGAGGCATTTCATGCGTTTGGAAATCGCAATCATACCGCTGCGACTAAACTCCAGCATGCCCAGCGGCTCCAGTGCCTCGTACAACGCGGTTGTTTCGGGGCGACGGCCTGTCAATTGAACGACCGAAAACTCCGGTTCGGTAACGATCACTTGAGCTTTGTGGTTTTCAATTACCGCCAACGCCTCACTGCCCGGGCCCACTGAACCGGCAGGCATTTTATACATCGCGATTTCGCGGTTGATGATTTGGTTGTCTTTGTACCAAAACGCCTTTTGCACATCGACTTGTTTTTCCAACGCAGAGGTAACCTTGGTAGCCATTTCTGGAGTCACCAAAACGATAATCGTGTAACGGTGAATGCCTTTGACTTCGCTTTCGGAAACGGTCAAGCTTTCGATGTTGATTTTGCGACGCGTAAACGGAGCCGTTACACGCTGCAACAAACCTGCTTTGTCTTGGCTGAATACGGCGATGGTGATCAATTCATTCATGATTAATTCTGATTCTTGTTCTAAAGAGGTAGGCGAGTGCGACTCAAACGGAAAGGCTGACTTTTATTCCAGTCGGATGTCCGATGTTGCTGCCCCCGCAGGAACCATTGGGAATACATTGTTTTCCTTACAGACTCTTACCTCTAACAAATAAGAACCATCATGGTTCATCATTTCCTCTAGTGAACTAACCAAATCCTCTCGCTGGTCAATCTGTTTGGTTTCAATTCCGTAAGCCTGAGCCAACAGTTGGAAATCCGGATTGATCATCTCGGTCGATGAATAGCGTCGCTCAAAGAACAGTTCTTGCCACTGGCGGACCATGCCCAAGAATTCATTGTTGAGCAATAAGATTTTTACATTGATTTTCGTTTGTAAAATCACCCCAAGTTCTTCGCAAGTCATTTGGAAGCCGCCGTCGCCAACAACCGCAATCACATCGCGTTCGGGTGCGCCCATTTTGGCACCGATCGCCGCTGGCAAACAAAAGCCCATCGTCCCAAGTCCGCCAGAGGTGATGCTGGACCGAGTTTGGTTGAACTGTGCGTAGCGGCAAGCAATCATTTGGTGCTGGCCCACATCGGTTACGATAATTGCGTTGCCATTGGTGATTTTATTTAGCTGAGCGATCGCTTCGCCCATCGTCATCATGCCCTCGGTCGGTTGGGTTTCGGCACTAATGACTTTTTCAAATTCCTTTTTGTCGGCCTCACGAAACTTAGCCACCCATTCCGATCGGTCACGTTCTTCCACCAACGGCATCAACGCTTCCATTGCTTCTTTGGCGTCGGCGAGGACGGCGACATCAGTTTTAACGTTCTTGTCAATTTCGGAGGCATCAATTTCCAAGTGAACTACTTTCGCTTGTTTGGCAAAGAAGTCTAGATTGCCAGTTACACGATCATCAAATCGCATTCCGATAGCGATCATTACGTCGCATTGGCCGGTCATAATATTGGGGGCGTAGTTTCCGTGCATTCCCAACATACCAACATTCAATGGGTGGTCCGTGTCCATTGCGGACAGTCCCATGATGGTCCACGCTGCGGGGATGCCTGTTTTTTCGACAAACGTTTTAAACGTTTCTTCTGCCTCCGACAGAATCACGCCTTGTCCAAACACAATGAACGGGCGTTCGGCTGAGTTAATCAGATCAGCCGCTGCCTGAACTTGGTCGGCCTGTAGTTTCGGTCGCGGGACATAGCTTTGAATCACTTCGCATTTTTTGTACGAATAGTCGACTTCGCCAAATTGTGCATTCTTAGTGATATCGATCACGACGGGCCCGGGTCGGCCAGTTTTGGCGATATAAAAAGCCTTGGCAAACACCTCCGGAATTTCTTCCGCTTCGGTAATCTGAAAGCTCCACTTGGAAACCGGAATCGTAACGCCGATCACGTCACATTCTTGAAACGCATCCGATCCAAGCAGATGCCTTGGTACCTGCCCCGTAATGCAAACCATCGGTGTGGAGTCGATCATGGCGTCGGCGATTCCAGTCACCAAGTTCGTCGCTCCCGGTCCCGAAGTCGCAAGCGCCACCCCGACCCGGCCACTGGCCCGCGCGTAACCTTGAGCCGCATGCGTGGCGCCTTGTTCGTGCCGCACTAACACATGCTGTAGTTCATCGCGAAACTTGTACAGCTCGTCATAGACCGGCATGATCGCTCCACCGGGATAACCAAACAGCAGGTCCACGCCCTCGGCCAGCAGGCTTCGCACGACGGCTTCGGAGCCGGAAATGCGTTCTGTTTGGCTGGAGGATTCCGCGGCCGATGGCCGTTGGTTCGAGATGGACATTGGTTACTTCTTAATAAAATTTAAAGTGAGATGTTGTTTAACAATGAGTCGGCTTCAAAGAGCCGGATGAAAGGAACTGGGACACGATGTTGCTGACCAAAAAACAATAATGGTCCATTTGCATCAGCAGAGCATTCGAGTTGATTATACGCAACAACAAGTAATTGCTTTCGTATTTTTGAACGAATAAATTGACAGCATCAAAAATTTATGAGAGGCGAAATTTTACTGGAAGGCTGACTCTTGAGTTTTGACCAAAAAATACAAAGGCGTGATAATCGCATCGACAGTGTTCGAGAAACGTAAAAGCTCAAACAAAAACGAATCAACGACCGTAAGAATCTCACAACGGCCAACTAACCGCTTTTAAGCTCCCAGCTAGAGCCGTTCGGTACATCTGCTATCATTGCCCTGCAAGAAATGACTATCAGAATAATGGTGGGGGGATTCACTGACTTCTCTTAAGTTTTTATTCTTCCGATCAGTTCCGCCGAACAGCCCAACGACAGGAAAAACGATGATTACTCGCCAACTTACGACTTTGGCTTTTGGAAGCTTTACGGCATTACTGTTAATCATCGGGAGCCAGTCCGCCGTGTCGCAAGAACCAAACATGGCTGATTCGTGGGGCAAGCAGGCAACCAAATTACGTGCCGACGGTGCCAAACGCGGCGAGTTGTTTGATGTGGGCAACTACGCGATGTTTATTCACTGGGGCTTGTACTCTCAGTTAGCCAACCAAGTTGAGGGGAAAACTTATTACGGAATCGGCGAATGGATCAAGCACAAGAACATGGCTGGAATCCCTACTCAAGAATACAAAGACCTAGCCAAGACCTTTAACCCTACCAAATTCAACGCCAAAGAAATTGTTGGTCTGGCCAAAGACGCCGGCATGACCAATATCGTGATCACCAGCAAGCACCACGACGGATTCGCGATGTACGACTCGAAGGCTTGCGATTTCAATGTTGTTGACTCCACGCCGTGGAACACTGACCCAATGAAAGATCTTGCCGCAGCTTGTGCAGAAGCCGGCTTAGGTTTTGGGTTTTATTATTCGCACAACCGAGACTGGACATTCCCGGGTGCTCAAGGCGGCCCCGGTAAAGACGAAAACGGCCAGCGTGCGACCTTTGACGACTACTTTAAAAAGAAATGCTTGCCGCAAATCGAAGAGATCACTAGCCAGTACGGTCCCATTTCGATCGTCTGGTTTGACACGCCCGGCAATATCGGCAAAGAATACGTGCAGCAATTGGTCGCCGTGGTTCGTAAGAATCAACCGAACGCCTTAGTGTCCGGCCGCGCGGGCCACGACTTGGGCGACTACCAAACGCTGGGCGACATGGAAGTTCCCGTGTCCAACGTGGAAGGCATGTGGGAGAGCGTCGACACGACAAACGACTCTTGGGCGTATGCTTGGTACGATCAAAATTGGAAATCTCCGAAAGAGATTTTACACCGTGTGGTAGCTTGTGTGGGTCGCGGCGGAACGTACATGCTGAACATCGGGCCACGCGGCGACGGTTCGGTTCCCGAGCGAGCTGCCAAGTCGTTGCGAGAATCTGGCAAGTGGATTGCTCGGTATCCGCAAGTCGTCTACGGCACAGGCCCATCACCCTGGAAGCACGCGCTGCCATGGGGCGACGTGACCACCAAAGGCGACAAAATGTTCTTGACCGTGTTTGATTGGCCTGTCTCTGGAAAACTTTACCTGCCGGGCCTCCAAACCGAAATCAAATCAACGAAATTGCTCGGCACTAAATCACCCACCTCGATTTCGCACACCAACGCCAACGGCTGGACAGTTCTTGAATTGCCCGCACGTTCTCCGGAAAAACTGGCTTCGGTCATTGAAGTCACATTGGCGGGAGATGCCAAGGTGGATACCACACTGGGAATCGACCCCGCGATCGCCACTGAAATTTCCGCGGAATTCGGTACCGCGACAGGAATCAAAAAAGCAGATAAACGCTGGATGGAAAAGTTTGGCGAATGGAAACGGGTTTCGCAGTTTGATGGTTGGAATGCCGACGGCAAAGCAACTTGGACGATCGAGGTGGCTGAAGCCGGAGATTACAATGTCGATTTGAAATACCGCGGCGAAGGACGAGTGGTATGGAGAGTCAGTGTTGAAGGTGGCGAGAAAATTCAAAACCAACAGAACTCGTCGCATAACTATCAGGCCTTCCCGATCGGCTGGGTGAATTTCGCTAAACCGGGACGTTACACGATTAACGTGACCTGCGTAGAAGGAAATTTCGACGCTGCTAGTTTGACATCGATTCGTTTCACCCCTGTAAAGTGATTTTGATAATTGCCCGTTTGCTCCGTT
>CAZORR010000095.1:0-11196 GCA_964582115.1 uncultured Pirellulaceae bacterium | reverse complement strand
TGTTAACGGGGCAAGGGTCAGCAAGTGCGTTTTGAAGTTCGTCTTTTAGGTCGGTACAAGGGTCAAGTTCGACTTGCAGGTGTTGTAGTAGTTTGCTGGTTGTGGATTCGAGTTTTTGTTTAAGCGGCGGAATGGTCGCGAGCGTTTTAGCGATCGAACTCAAGTCACGTGGGGTTGGGCGTCCGGTTGCGACACGTGAAACCAAACGCTGTAGGTCGTAAATTTGTTTTAGTTGTTCACGTAAATCGTTGCGAGTGGATTGGTTGTTGGTTAGTTCTTCCACGGAGTCGTGGCGGAGGTTGACTTCTGCGATGTCGGTGAGCGGGTTGGTTAGCCAGTGCCCAAGGAGTCGACTGCCCATTGGCGTGCTGCAGCGATCAATAACACCAAACAGCGATCCGTTACGGTCGCCGGTGCGGATGGTTTGGCTGATTTCTAAGCTGCGCCAAGATGCGGAATCAATTTCAACGAATTGGTTTTGGCGAAAGGCCTGTAGGTGATTGAAGTGACCGAGGGAAGCCTTTTGGTTTTCTTGCAGGTAATCCAAGATGGCGCCCGCGGCACCGATTGCTTGGGGGCCAAACTCGTTGACGCCAAAGCCGTCTAGCGACGCGACTTCAAGTTGTTTCTTTAGTAGCTCGACAGCTGACTTGTTACCGAAGGCCCAGTCGGGGCGAGCGGTGAGCATCGCATCGCTGGTGAGTTCAGTCGGGGCTTCCCAGTGATCCGGGATAAGGATTTCGCTGGGAGATAGTCGAGCGACGAGGTCGGCGAGTTTGATTTTTGGGACGACGGTGACAAAGAATTGGCCGGTTGAAATATCTGCCCACGAGACACCGAAGGCTTGTTGTTCGGTAAGTGGGTCTTGCGATTGGATTCCTCGCTGAGTTGATGAATTGGATTTGTTAGAGCGTTTGCTCTTTTTAGAAACCGGCGGGCAGACGGCGACTAAGAAATTGCTGACGGCAGGGTCGAGCAACGCTTGGTCAGTGATGGTACCGGGGGACAGGATTTGGCGGACTTCACGTTTGACGAGCCCTTTGGCTTCTTTTGGGTCTTCGACTTGGTCGCAAACAGCAACGCGAAATCCCTGCTTGATTAGCTTGCCTAAATAACTGTCTAGTTGGTGATGCGGAAATCCTGCCATTGGCACCGAGTTAGATTTGTCTCGGCTGGTTAGGTTGAGGCCGAGAACTTTTGCGGCAACTTTGGCGTCATCGTGAAACAGTTCATAGAAATCTCCCATTCTAAAAAACAAGAGTGCGTCACCGCACGCATTTTTCGCGTCATCGTATTGCTGCATCATTGGGGTTTTGTTCATGCCAAAATCGTATCAATCGCAACGAACGTTTTCGAGTACTGAAGTTGGAAAAGTCCGTGCTTGTTGGAAATTCGATTGGCAAACTTTGCTGGTAGTGTGAGCCAGAATGGCGTCGATGAGCGTAGGTGCAAGCGTTTTTAATGGCGAGCATTGCCTAATCCGAACAATCAAACATAAATTTACTCTGGTACTGGTAATAGCCGATTTCGATGAAGGGTATGATTTGCCTGTTTCGATTACGTAAATGAGCGGTTTGGGGCAATCATTCCTTAGATAACTTTGATTTGCGCAAGAGCAACGTATCGGTTTGGCTGTTGAAGACGCTTGGAAATTCGGTTCCTTGAAAATCGTCCCAAGACCGCTACAATGTTGAGACGTAAAATCTCGTTGATCTGACATAAGTATTTAACAACCACCGTTGACGTCTTAGATTCTAAGGCATCGGAGACCTTGCAATGAACATGCAATTTCAGCCACCAAATGGCAACATGAACCCCGCGCCGTTTATTATGGGGCCTCAAGAACCTGAAGAGACAGGTTTTGATTTCTGGGGAGTGCTGCGTCGACGTAAGTGGCTGGTATTCTTAGGGCTGTTAGCTGGTTTGGCTGTCGGCGGAATCTACAACTCGCAAGCTCAGAAGGTTTACGAGAGCAAGGCGACCGTTACTATCCAGCCGCGAGAACGCATACTCTATGACACGGATGGTCAAGGTGATTCGTACGGTGATTCAAGAAGTTTTGCTTACCGTCATGACCAACTGATCGGTGAGGATAATATTCTGACGAAGTGCTTGATCAAGTACAACTTGAAAGATTTGGAAACACTCCGAGATTTTCCACCTACGGAACAGATTAAAGAGATTCAACAAAGTTTGATCATTCTTCAAAACCGTGACGAACCCACGAAGTATGAATTAGAATACAGGTCACTGAATCCGCGAGACGCGCAAACTGTTTTGGCGACCGTTGTGTCAACCTATGAGAAGCATCTTGACGAATTGTATCAAGGTAATTCGGCAGACACGATGGAACTGTTGACCAAGATGGCAGATGGGTTCGACAAGGACGTGAGGCGTGTTAACGAAGAGATGAAACGTGCCAGAGACCGAGCAGAATCTCTGACGATTGCTGGAAAGCCAGAACATATTCAGCGAATTATTTCTGACTTAATGACGAAGGTCGAAGGTGAAAAGGGACGACTTTCCGAATTGACCACGGATCTTGCTCGCAGTGAAGCTGCCTTGGAAGCAGACCGGAAGTCTTGTATGGACCACATTTGGATTCTTGAAAAAGATGGGAAGATTGAGTCGGGGTCGTTGCAGATTCAAACCAACAGCGAACAGATTGCTGTGCAGTTTCAAGCTATTGAAGCGTTGGAGCTTGATAGAAATCGATTGATTCGCGTGGGGAATTTGGGCCCAGGGCATCCACAGGTTCGAGCGATAACCCTTCAAATCGAAGAGCGGCAGGCGAAAATAGCTGAGTTGGAACAAGTGGGCGCGCAAATTAGCGGTCTGACTCCAGAGCAGATCATTCAGCGTTTTATCGTTTCAGTAAAGCAGGAGATTGGCGATCTACGTCAGGCGCTGTCCGTCGACTTGGCGGTTTGGGACGAAAATTATGAGAAAGCTGTTAAGACTGAGCGAGCTGTACAAGAAGTCGCTGAATTAGCGGAGTTGAAAGATAAGCTTGTTAAGAAAAAGGACCGTGCAGACAGTCAGGTATTGAAGGAGGGATCAACTCGCCAAACAAGACTTCATAAAGGATTTATTTTCGTAACGACTCGACCGGCTTACCGAGGTCTCGAAGTGTGGCCATTGCTTGCCGTGATTCTCCCGGTTGCTGGCTTGCTGGGTTCGCTACTAGGTTTTGGTCTTGGTTGCCTTGTCGAACTAGCCGACAAAACATTCCACAACCCAGACGAAATCACACGTTGGTTGCAAGTTCCGTTGATCGGCCATGTTCCAGTGATTACTCAAGGTAAGCGTTACCTCGTTGAAAACTCTTTGATTGAGCCGATCGTGTGTACCTACCACCGGCCAAAGTCTCAAGTGTCTGAAGCATTCCGAGCGGTTCGTACAGCGTTGTACTTTAATACGCAGGGCAAGCAAAACTCAGTAATTCAAGTTACGAGTCCGACACCGGGCGACGGTAAGTCAACATTGGCATCCAACTTGGCGGTTTCGATTGCTCAATCGGGCAAGCGAGTCCTATTGGTCGACGCAGACATGAGACGACCAAGCCAGCATGCAACTTTCGGGATTTCGTCTCGGGTTGGGTTTGCCACGGTTCTTTCCGGTCAATCGGAATGGCGAAATTGCATGTTCGAGTGCGAAGAGATCGAAGGTCTAACGGTAATGCCTTGTGGTTCCAAACCACAAAATCCGGCAGAGCTTAGTTCTTCGCCACAAGTGAAAATCTTGATCGAAGAGATGCGAGAAGAGTTTGACTTCGTGATCATTGACACGCCACCAATGTTGGCTGTTACTGACCCAAGTCCAATCGCAGCTCGTGTTGATGGTGTCGTGCTTTGTATTCGCATCAAGAAGAACGTTCGTGTCAGTGCTGAACGAGCAACGCAAATGATTAACAGCTTGGGTGCAAACTGCATCGGCTTGGTAGTCAATGGCGTGGGGGCTCAGTCCGGATACGGAAGTCAGTACACTTACGGTGCATACCGAGCTGGATACTCCTATAACGGCTATGGCTACGGTTACGGCTATGGAAATGGAAATGGTCCCGTTGCCGGTGTTGGCAAGTACTACGATGAGGACCAAGAGGGTCGTCAAGCCCGTCGTAATGAGCCGGAGGCTCAGGCACCTGCTCTAATTGAGAGTGATAACTCTTAGTTTGAATTTGGGCTTCGAATCCCATTAGCTAAGCGAAGGAATTAGGTTTCAATCAAAGGTTGACCAATTTCGCTTGAAATTGAAACCACTGAAAAATCCCGGCGAAAGTCGGGATTTTTTTTGCGCAATTCTGATGTAACGGTGCCACTTTTTGACACAAAATTCGGTCTGGTCCCAGATTGGTTAAATTGCTATCTTCCCCGAGTTTCCAAACCTCCATCGGTTGACCTGAATTCGGGGAATTGACCAAATGATTAGGCATAACATCGCAATAATTTTTGCTCTTATCACCATTGGATTACTCACAGGGTGCGCGGAGGGTCCGTTGTGGCGGATGGGTAAGTACACGCCTTGGGCTCAGAATCAATGGGCAGAAGAGGAGCAAATTGCAAATACGCTGTTTGCTCAAAAGAAAGACATAACAGCGAAGGTTGATGCAGCAGTTGGTGCTCCTGTTGAACAACAGCAGGAAGTCGCTTTTGAGTTGTCTGAAATCGCAAGCCGCAACTCGATATTGTTGTTACGGCTGCATGCAGTCAGTCAATTGGGACGGCTGAAGTGCCCAGCAGCAGCTGATGCTTTGGCCAATGCGGCTCAAGACAGTAATTTCGATGTGCGTTTGGCGGCGATTAAAGCCTTCGAAAAACTACCTGCCAGTACTGCGATTCCAAATCTTCAACAATTAGTTGACAGCGATACCAATATTGATGTCCGTTTAGCGGCAACGCGAGCATTGGGGAATTTTTCTGGCCCCCGAGCCGTATCGGCAATTGGTTTGGCACTCAACGATTCTGATCCAGCGTTGCAGTTGCGAGCTGCGGAGTCGCTACAGGCAATAACAGGCCAGTCGTTCGGCCGAGACATTCCTGCATGGCAACAGTATGTATCTCAGTTGCCAAGCGACGGCGGGGTGGCTGAAGGCGGCGCAACCCGAATCTCAGATCAGTCGAGTGATCAATCACTGATTCGGTAATTGGGATCGACCTATGGTTTTGTGAATCTGGTGTCAAGCGGCTTGCCGATTTTCTGCAATTAGTTAAAAATAGCGGTGTTGGGATCCGTTTACTAGCAGCCGATGGAAAGATTCGTGTAGATGTCGCCTCCTCGATATAGCAAAGCTTTTTTTTCTTATTACGACGCGGCCACTAAGCTGGCCAAAGCCGTCGAAGCGGATGGTTTGCTGGTCTTGCTGGAACGAACCACCGATTGGGCTCGGTTGAAACGCAAATCTGCTAATCAAACGCTTATTGTTGCTTCAAATGATAGCGATATTCATGCCGCAACCGAAAAAGCCGGGCTGAAGTCGATCTTACTGGAAATGCCAGAATCCTCGATCCAAAACCAGCTCACTCAGGCGATGCTCGAAGGGGTTGCCAATGAAGTGATCAGCTCCGGTTCTACCGTAGTCGCAGTATTTAGCAACTTCGATACGGAGGAAATCGACACGATTAGCGTGTTGAAACTGACCGAGCGGTTGGGCCGATTGACCGCGCGAGATCTTAAGAAATTGGAGACCAAAGTCCCACTAGACACGCTTAAAATGGTCGTGGACTTGGCGGTAGAAATTGGGCGAGACGGTAGGGAGGGGAAGCCGGTTGGCACCATGTTCGTTGTGGGGGATCACCGTAAAGTCTTGGAAGATAGTCGGGCAGCTGGTTTTGACATTGTCAAAGGTTACAGCCGAAAAGAGCGAAACGTATCCGATGCTCGGGTTCGCGAGGGCGTCAAAGAAATCGCTCAACTGGATGGCTGTTTTGTCGTTTCAGCAGATGGAACGGTGGAAGCTTCGGCACGGATTGTCGACACGTCGCCGGTTGAACTAACGATGACCAAGGGGCTAGGCTCACGGCACTTTGCAGGAGCGGCGATCAGTAAGAATACCAAGGCCATTGCGGTCGTGGTTAGCCAGTCAAGCGGCACCGTTCGAATCTTCCAAAACGGTGAAGTTGTCTTGAGGATCGAACCGTTGCAACGTGCAATGACGTTTAAGAGTCTCAAAGAAGAGCCAGCTCCGGCAAATAAAAGTGAGTCACTTCCGCCTAATAAGTAGGCTTAGGGCGACGGCGGGGGCCAGTGGCAGCCAGTGGGTGTGAAACCGATGTCGATCACCGAGACTTTGCCCAGACAGGCTTGAGCGTTGGGGTTTGAGAATCCCGTTTTGTGGTCAACGAATGTGCCGCAGAAATCGGCTTGAAAGACTGTCTCGTACGGTTGTCCCGTAAGCGGGTCGAGCCCAGTGGGAATGTCCACCGCGAAGCGTGTTAGTTGTAATTGATTTGCGGCGGTAATGGCTTGTACGATGTGAGGACGTAGTGGACCGCGAACACCTGTTCCTAGCATCGCATCAACACACCAGTTACAGGGTTTGCCGTCAACGGTGCCGATAACGGATTGGATTTGGGCGTCGTTGAAGTTTTCGTTCCAGTGAATAATGTTTGGTTTTAGTGGGGCTAAGCAATCCAGCATGATTTTGGCATCGCCGGAATACTGATCAGCGGAGGAAAACAATACTACAGCGATTTTTGCACCGGCGTTGACTAGATGCCGCGCCGCGACGAAGCCGTCACCGCCATTGTTCCCGCCGCCGCACAAGATGGATGCACACAATGGTTCCTTGGCAGCGGATATTCGATGTTGATCGAGGATTAGCTGGGCACAGCCGCGGCCGGCATTCTCCATCAGAATCGCCCCAGAAATGCCTCGTTGTTGAATTAAATATTGATCAAAGGCTCGGCATTGTTTGGGGGTTAGCATGGTTCGAAAGTTGAATTGGAGTTATGATTTGGGGCAGAATTAAGTGCCCTGACTCAAGTGTGACCAAGACCATGCCATTGTATGAATTTGTTTGTTCGAACTGCAAAGCGAAGCACGAACTTTTGGTTTCTCATGATGCCAAACCGCCCTGCCCTGCTTGTGATCAACCGAAGTTAGACCGCCAGTTGAGTGTTATATCCGCGCCGGCCGCCGGTGGATCAGGAGCTGCTCCAGTAAATGAGCCTTGTGGTACGCCACGATGTTGTGGCGGCGGCTGAGGTTCGATGTAACGATCGCAGTTTGCGATTATTGTTCCAAGCTTAGTTTTTTTGTGAGGCAGGTGCCGTTTTCCGGCCTTTGCATGTCGTTGGGCTCGTGTATGCAAAGGGTTCGTGGCCGTTGATGTTTAGGGGCCTGAAACTGTCTATTTTCGAAGTTCGCGAGTTATTTCGGAAAACGTTTTTTTCATTTTTTGGTTTTCAAACGGGCGCAGGTCGGGCACGGCTAGTCCGGTGATTGAATTAAAAGCACGTCGGCTGACGGCCATTAGCTCCGCCACGTCCTTGCTTAAGGCGACTGTTTTGTAGGTGTTGGTAGCAGTGAGGATGCTTTTTTTAGTCTCCAAATTAGCCAACATCATCTGATGCTTCTGTTCCGCCAAACCTTGTTTGTAAAACATCGCCGCGTCGTAGGTCAACCGATTGCTTTCAATGTTGTTTGTTAAAACGGTTTCGTCTCCACCCAGGCGAATTGCCTTTCGAGCGTCGACAATGTTCTCACGCGCCTTATCAGCGAAATTGTCGAGTTTCGGGTAGTACTCTTTGTCCACATTTTCGACAAACTTCTCTTGTAATCGTGAAACGGTTTTGAGCAACATCAGGTACACGCCATAGTATTTTTTCGCGGTTTCTAGGTCCTCGCCAGATTCGTTGGTAAGTCGTTCGAGTTCGGCTGCAAACTTTTTCGCGTTGTCAAAGATGATCGAGACTCGCATGAATTCATCGCCGGTGATCGACTCCAACAAGTTGTCGATACTCTTCGCATCAAGCTTCATGCCGATTCGTTCTAGATCAGCAACAAGTTTTTGCTTTTCAGCCGTGATCGTTTCGGTGGCGACCGTGATTTCTTCTTCGGCGGAAACGATCTTTTGATCGTAACCGGATTTTGTGGTGACTAACGGGTTGTAACTGGAATCAGGCGCCGAAATCTTTTTTCGCCGATAGACGGAGATGTTTTTTCGTTTCTGAATGATTGTTTCTTTGAGTTCTGCAATCTTAATGCGCCGATTGCTAATACTAGAAATTCCTAACGCTTCGCCTGCAACGTCCAAGTAGCCTTCAACCTTTTTGGCTTGCGACTGTTTGCTTTTGCCCCAAATATTGTAGGGAGCCAGTTCCGAGTTTTCGGGCAGGTCTTGCGCATTATCAAATTCTGCCAAGGCGTTGTCCAAGGCCGAATGAGATTTCTCAAAAAACTTGGCCATCTCAGCGTCTAGCTGACCAGCAGCTTCTTTAGTTTGGGCGGATGCGAGTGAGCAGAACCCAATTAGAGTAAGCGCCAACGCGAGTGAGGTCTTATAAATTGCTTGCATTGCGATGGTCTTTCTTTTCCTATGCCGTGAAATGTTTCAAGGTATCAAAAGGCAGCGAGGCAAATGATGCCTCTGGTGGTCTTTCGGAACTGAGTTCTTAAGTTATTAAGGAGTTTTTGGTACCGATAGTATTGGTTGGCTGGTTCTTGTTGTCGGTGAATTTATCTTACCCTTTTAGAGTGAGTTCGTATTGTTTTAATTGTTCTTGCCAAAAAAAACGACAGTAAGCGAGTTGCTTACTGTCGTTTTTGTTATCGTTGATACAGGCCGTTGTTCCTGTAAAAAGCCCTAGTTACCTACGAATTAAGGGATAAATGCTAGTCCTGTCGTTACCAAGGCCTGTCGCCTGATACCGTCGAGGCTTACCGGAATCGGATCTTTTAACCAAGGAGCACAGTTGCCGGGGCGGTAGTAGCCCAGAGCGTAGCGGCATTCGGTCGGCGGGTGGATCGCGGTAGCGTATGGCAACGTTGCCAAGCTGACGAAAAAGTGTGCCGTTGAATGAATGGGTTGCAAGATCGGTCCGTGTGTATGGCCGTAACGCTCCAGCTGTTGGTTTTCAAAGTACAACGGCTTGTGGCAGAGCGATGAGGCGGTCCAGGTGAACGATTGAGGAACCCAGTGGCGTTGCGGTAATTGACTGTCGCCGACACTGCAAAGCTCTGGGACTTGCCAGTATTCAGCAACGGCCGATGAGTCTGCATCGCTGAGTTTACTGAAAGGTACCTTTTGGCGGCCATTAACTCCGTCGATGATGACGTAGCCTCTTCGCAAGTCGACCATTGCTCCGGATGCAATCACGTTCCCCAGACGATCGGTCCATGATCGAGAGATAGCGATATACTGATCGCGGGTTCGGCTGGCTCGTGGGCTGATGTCTAAAGAGATATCGCGAATTGATTGGTTTAGCAGCTTTGAGCGGAATTCGTTGCACGACAAGCGAACGGGACGATTGTCACGATCAGGTTCGTCGGAGTCGTCTTCGAATTCACCTCTTAGATCGTTACGTCGTGATCGTGGTGCACGTGACTTTTTTTCTTCAAGCTCAAGCTCGCGTTGTCGACGCTTTGTTTCTCGTTTTTCGGTCTCTTTTTCAAGTTCCATCAAACGCTGTTCGAGGGCTTTCTTTTCTTCGTCAATTTTATCTGGCTCAGGTTTTGGAAGCGAGTTGGATCGCGATCCTGAGCCTTGAGGCGGCTGTTGTTGCGAATTACGTTGAGAGCGCAATTCATTTTCGAGGTTATCTAACTCGTCTTCGTTTGAGTCATCCGTTTGCGGTGAAGATCGACGAAGTACAGAAACCTGGCTGGCTGGTAGCGGATTCGCTCTGTTAAACGCTGGCAATTTGCGGGCAGGCAGTTCATCGAAACCAGACGGATGGTAGGTGGGAATACTCGATTGTTGACGTTTGGGTGGCTCAGGACGAAATGATTCTTGCGCAACAACATCAACGGTTGAAACTTGTGCGATATTGTCGGAGGGCAGATCGCCTTCAAAAGCGATTGCTTGATCGACTTCACGTTCAGCAATCGCGGCGGCCATTCTTTCATAGGCTTGATGATCGGCTGAATTAATTTTTGAATTGGTTGCCTGAGTCGATGTGATGCGTGGCTCGGGAGCGAACAGCGGTTGCTCAATGATTGGTCTGTGCTTTTTCACGGCCGGAGTTGGCGTCCGGGGTACAGGTTGTTGACGGGGTGCTGCTGCAAATTCAGGAGTTGGCAGTTTGCGGGTGCGATATTTTGGTTTTACCAAAACGCGAGTTAGACGGTCTTGTAAGCCAACGCGATTAGCTGGACTCGAAACCGATTGGCCCTGATCGGCAAATTCAGCTGGATCAGGCAAGTCTGCGACAGTCCGCACTTGATGAGCGCGTTTGCGGTAATGCTGAGGTGCCACTGCGGGTGGCGCTGAATTCACGTAGGTTGGCTGTTGCCGAGGTGGAACGGAATAGCGGTCTGGAGCGACATGCACAGGTGGTGTTGCTGGTCGGCTTTGATAGCTTTCGGCTTGTCCCGAAACCAAATGAGATTCGGTGGTGTGCGGTTTGCCAATGCGAAACGACTTTTCAGCGGTTTCTATTAGGTAGGCTTGCTGAGCGTTGTAGGCTTTTTCAGCAAAGTCGCGATCCGCCGATTGTTCGATTTGAGCTCGCACCATTTGAGCTTTGAGAGCGGCTGCCTGCTGCTGTAGGTATTCTTGCTGCGACGTTTGGGCGGTTGCAAGATTGTTGGGCAAAAAAGTAGCGGCACTTAGTAATAGCAGCGCGACGCTGTTTTTAAGTATACCATCACGAGTGCCACCTCTGGTGCCAGATCGGTGCTTGAGCTGCGGTAACAAGCAGCTCACACCATCGTTACTTGAGGTCGTCTGAGTGAGCCTCCGACGTGTAGTTCGGAGTTTCGGAAGTAATGGAAATATCATGTGGGTGGCTTTCTCTAACACTTGCTGCCGACACCTGAATAAACATGGTGTCGTGCCGCAACTGGTCAATGGTTTGCGTGCCGCAATAACCCATTCCGGCTCGCAATCCGCCTACTAATTGGTATACAAAGTCGCTCAATGCCCCCTTGAACGGAACGCGTCCCTCGACGCCTTCGGGAACCAGTTTGCCTGGACCCTCGTTGGCCTGTCGGTAACGTTCACTTGATCCCTTGGCCATCGCGCCAAGTGACCCCATA
>CAZORR010000094.1:0-11358 GCA_964582115.1 uncultured Pirellulaceae bacterium | reverse complement strand
ACCCACAAACAACCCACACGCCCTCAACCAACATTCAAGAATATATGTCGATCGTCGATCGCTACCTTTGCTCTGTATTTGTGACAACATTCCTGATTTGCTTTTTGAGCTTTGCCGGATTGTTTATCGTCGTGCATTTATTCAGCAACTTGGACGAACTCAACGCAATCGCAACCAAATTCGGTTGGTCAGCGGTATTTCTGGAATTTTACCTACCTCGAATCGTCGACCTGTTTACCAAATCAACGGGTATCTTGATTTTGTTCGCGTCTGTTTTCTCAGTCAGTCTGCTACAGCGACGACGAGAAATGACGGCGATGGAAGCCGCTGGTCTAACGAAGCTACGAATCTTGCGACCTATTTTTATAATCTCATTTATTTTGATTGGTTTAACGGTCGCCAATCGCGAACTCTTGATTCCTCGCCTTCAAACTCAACTTGCCCGCACGCCGCAGAGCTGGGGAAACACAGGTAAGGCTGACATGCCAACGTTGACCGATGAAAACAATGTGACGGTTCAAGGCGATCGTTTCTATTTCGCCGATCAACGCATCACCGATGTCCAAATTGAACTGCCTACCAATGTCGCTCCTCCAACAGCGCCGCTACGAGCCGAGACAGGATTCGTAAAAGAAGCGGAAACGTGGCGACCAGCAGGAATCATATTGGACAACGTCACCAGCAATATGGAATCGCTTTCAAAATCAATTAAAGACGACAACGGCGAGTTACTCGTTTACATGCCGGCCGACTACCATTGGCTATCTGGAAGGCAACTGTTTGTCCGCTGCAACTTTTCCAAGAAACAAATTGCTTTCAGCAAACAGCAAGAACAGTACCTGTCAACGCGCGAACTCATTGCAACCGCGAACAAACCCAAACGCTGGTCTAATCACCGCCAATACATCAACATTCACACTCGGCTAGTTCGCCCGATCTTGGACGTGACGTTATTATTGTTGGGCTTGCCGTTGGTCATTGGCAGCATCGAGCGAAATGTTTTTATCAGCGCCGGAACATGCTTTGGAATTGTTGGATTGGTACAACTCACCTCGATCGTCTGCTATTCACTGGGGGCTTCCAGTTTGATTCACCCCGCTGCCCTAGCAGCTTGGACACCGGTCTTGCTGTATGTCCCTGCGGCGATGGTGGCAATGCGCGGCCTGCGGCGTTGAACAATTTAAAACAAAAAATCGTTGCTTTAACAAACGCTCTCCACCAGTCATATTCGCGGTTTAATTTTGGCACATTGCCCAATCTAAAATGAAGCATCCTGCTTCAAAGCGAATTATTTCAGGAATTCTCCCAAGCCATCTTCACTCGGCACGAATGCAACAAACGGCGACCGTCTAAAAAATTGTTGCAGCGTCTTCGCCGTCAAGACAGTGAACTCAGAAAGGTTCATTGCTCGCTGAAAGATCAGACACTGGTGAACGTAACAATTGCAAGAATTGTTTGACAGGACCAAAGTAAGCCATAACAATCATTTCTAATCTCTAATTAACAACAAGCAGAATGAGAACCATGACCAAAAGAAATACAATATCAGCCCCGCGGAAACGCCGATTGCAGTGGCCGCGACGAAATCGTTTTAATAAGAATCGTTCTAGTGGGGCAACATTATTCGCCTCGTCTGTGGCGGTTCTGGCGGCAATCGTTGTTACTGCGTTCGCCACCCCGTCTGCTGCTTACGCTCAAAAAGACTCGCTATCTAGCAAAGTAAGCAGCGCGGCACCTGATTCTTGTCTGACTTGGTATCAATGGGCCAATCCTTACAACGCCAATGCCGCCAGCGAAAATGCACTTGATCGCATGATGGCAGAGCCAGACGTAAACAAGTTTTGTAAAGATTTCACCGACAAACTCGGCCAACTTCCTGCCATTCTAATTCCTGACGGAGCTCCTCCTCAACTACGTGCCGCAGCCGCAACCATTGCCCCTCAGCTGGTCGACGGGATTCTACGCAACCAAGGTTGCTTTTTCGTCGAAGGCTTTGAACTAACACCAGGCCAAGTCCCGAACAACCTTAAGCTCGGTTTAGTTTTAGAACTTGGTGACAATGCCGACAAAACGATCCAAGCCATCTCAAGCCTGCTTAGGCTCACCGATGCACCGCTAGAAAAATTAGCGTTCGGCGACCTGAACGGGCTCAAAATCACCATGCCTCCCAACGGGCCGTTCGCTACAGTTGGCATGGTTCAACACGATGGCTATTTAGTCGCCGCCACCAGTGTGGAGATGACGAAACAAATCGTCGACCGCATGAAGCGCGGGCAAGTCACTGGTTGGCTTAACAAAATGCAAACCAAACAAAAGCACGTGCGTACAGCAGTCCTTGGAACAATGGATGTAGCGGCGTTAAAAAATCAATTGATGCCTCTAGCAAACGAGCAAGTCGTCAAAACGATCAAAGCACTGGGCTTGAATAACCTTGAAAAGCTCGAGTTTTCCGGCGGCTACGCTCAAACAGATTATGCTCAACAGCTTAAAATCAAATTTGATGGTGCTCCAACAGGAATCTTTGCCACCTTTGGAGACCAAGGGATCACCGACAAGGACCTTGCTCACTTCCCCGCAGATTCTTTTGCGGCGATGGCGTTTTCGATCGATGGAAGAAAAGTTCTTGATGAGTTCACAAACATCCTCGTCCAACTGGATCCTGACGCAGCAAAAAATGTCGCTAGCGGAATGATTGAAATTCAAAGTGATACTGGCATCGATCTGCGAAAATTATTCAGCAACGTTGGGCCAACTTTTACATTGCACAACGGCTACTCAGATGGCTTACTATCAGGTGCTCAATTTCGAACTACGATTCAGGATCCTGCCTGGTTTGAAAAAACAATCGAAAGTGCTATGCAGCTAGTGCAAATGAAGGCCAGAGTGCCATTGTCAGTCGACTCGATCGAGCAAAATGGAAAAACGGTCAAGACCATGCATTTCGGCGGAATGCCGATTCCCGTTGAACCGAGTTGGATGATGAACGGTGACCAAATGACGATGACGCTATTCCCATCTGTTATGGCCTCAGCCAGTAAGCCTGATTTGGTTACGCCATTAATCAAAGAGAAATCTTTTGCACCGTACCTTCACCTACTGAAACCGGCCTCGAGCGACGAAAAGGTCATTGCGTTTTCTTATATGGAAACCAATCGTGGCTACGAAGTGCTATACACCTATGCCTGCTTGGCCTCGGCAGCCGGTAAAAACATGCTCGCCGGGCCACTAGAACAGTCCTTGCCACTGCCCTTTAGCAGTGAACAGATAGCAAAAGTAAAAGCTCATTTAAGCGACCTTCAACTTCCGTCTTGTCGGAGTATTGTTAAACATTTGACACCTGAAGTAGGTGTCGTTCGAAAAGAAAAAGAAGCGATTGTATTTGAAATGCATTCGCCGATCGCCACCTCCAACCTCTCCGTAGCTACTACTGGCATTGCAATAGGCATGATACTACCTGCGGTGCAAGCAGTAAGAGAAGCCGCCAGAAGAACTGCGTCAATGAATAACTTGCGGCAATTGACACTGGCGTCGCATAATTACGAATCGGCTTACCTGAGGTTTCCGTCAGGCGATGGACCAGTGAAACCAGGTGGCCCGGCCGTGAGTTGGCGAGTAAAGATCCTGCCGTACATCGAGGAAAACAATTTGTACCAACAGTACAATTTCGACGAACCTTGGGATAGCGAAAACAACATGAAAGTTGCCAAGCAGATGCCAGCGACTTTCATGAACCCACAAAGCATCGCTCAAGAAGGTTTCACGGTCTATCGTGGCATCGGGGGAGTCAGCGGAATAATGGGGGTTAATGCTGAAGGCGAGTCAGTTGGTAGAAGATTTCGTGATATTTCCGATGGCGCCTCGAATACGATCATGTTTGTCGAGTGCCCAGATCAAATGGCAGTTCCATGGACCAAACCAGATGGCGGAATAAACCCAGCCAAGATTAGCCCACGGCAATTGCAGGGCAATTTCATTGGCGGCTTCAATACTTCTTTTTGCGATGGCAGCACGCGTTTTATCGAGACCTCACTTGATACCGAAACCTTTAAGGCACTATTAGGGTTCAATGACGGAATCGTTACGAGTTTCGGTAATTAACATCGATCGTAAGCGAAGCGACAAACCGCTAACGCAACGCTTAATTCATTTCAATAACAGGTATGCCAACGGGCCTTTGAAAATCAAAGGCCCGTTTTTTCGTAGAAACAATAAAGCTACCACTGTTTTGACACGCATTTCACTCGACTTCCGTAAACTGCTATCACTAAATGACATTGCGTGACGTAATTTTGATAGCTAGTCTCGCTCGAAGTTAGCCCCTTTCAAAACATCACATAGCGGTTTCCGATGTTCGCAGTATCAAAACGAAACAAACTCATTTTGCTTCTGGCTCTAGCTGCCACGTTCACATGTTCAACTGGTTGCGTTCAAGAACTAGCACAGCTCTTATACGTCATTAAAGGGCATAAAGTTGATCCCGTTTTCCCGGGGCTCAAGAACAAAAAAGTTGCCATCGTTTGTAATTCCGATGCGGCGGCTTTCGGGCCGGACTCATTATCGGTCACCATGACCAAACACATCGGCATCGCACTGGCAACCAGCAACGACAAAATCACCCTCGCCGCTCCCGCGAAAGTGGAAGAATTCATTGATGCCAACGGCTGGGAGGACGATAGCCCGGCCAAACTCGGCGAGGCCGTTGATGCAGACTACGTCGTTGTCGTTGACCTTGAAGAATACTCGATTCACGAAGGCGCTACGCTGTATAAGGGTCGCTCCGAATGGACCGTAAACGCATACGACATTGAAAACGGAGGCACACTCGCTTTCTCAAACGGACCCAACCAATACACTTTCCCAGACGCAGGACGACCATCGTTGGGCACTAGTGAACGTGTCTTCGAATCGTTCTACCTAACGCGTTTATGCGATCGAATCAGTAAGCAATTTATCACCCATGATAAATTGGACTCCTATGCGGACGACGCACTCGCGATACCTTAAACGCGAACTCACTCAACAGCCAATCCTACTGGCCAAAACCGAATTCGCGTCGCAGTCGCTTCAGTTCCATTTGCTCCGATTCGGTCAAACGCTTCGGTTCTCCGATACTCTTCGCCAAAATCAACGTTCGGCAGTACGCTTCGAGGATTTCAGTCAGCCAAAAAGCTCGCTCTAGATCGCTCTCATAGCTGACCATTCCATGGTTGGCGAGCACGATAGTGTTCGTTGTCTCAACGAACGGAAGAATCGTTTTAGCAAACTCATCGCTGCCGGGAGTTGCATACTCCGCCGTTGGAACCTCGCCCAAAAAAATCTCAGGCTCGGCCAATATTCCACTCGGGATCGGTTTTCCACAAACTGCAAACGCGGTGACATGCGGCGGGTGAGTGTGAATGACACTGTAGACATCGCTACGCCGCCGATAGACTTCCAAATGCAATCGTATTTCACTGGTTGGGCGTTTCTTACCGGCGACGTGCTTTCCGTCTAAATCAACGGTGCAAATATCTTCTGGCTTTAAAAACCCTTTGCATTGCAACGTTGGCGTACAAAGAACCTGGTTTTCATCCAAGCGTACCGAAAGATTGCCATCGTTAGCCGCCACCAATCCTTTGTCGTAGGCTCGGCGACCATATTCGCAAAGCTGTCGCTTTAATTCTTGCTCGTCAGCCATTGATCAAGTCCAGTCTACATGTCGGCCCGACACTCGCACCTTACCCGCAGCAATCGCGTTAATGACTCGCGGGTACAATTCGCATTCAGCTTCAAAAACTCGACCAGCAAGCGATTCCGCCGAATCATTCGGTGTCACTTCAACAGTACTTTGAGCAATGATCGGACCGTGATCGTAATGATCGTCCACAAAGTGAACCGTACAGCCGGAAACCCTGCATCCATAATCAACCACCGCACGATGGACTCGTCGCCCATAATTTCCCTTGCCACAGAAAGCAGGGATCAAGCTTGGGTGGATATTAATGACACGGTTCACAAAGTCTTCCGGAATCGCGACTCGTCGTAAAAAACCACCCATCACCACCAAGTCAGCACCAGCCAGTCGCACAGCGTCAAAAATCGCTTTACTGAATGATTCAACGCCATCGTAATCTCGATGATCCACGACGTGGCTATCGATTCCCGCGTCACTTGCGTACTGCAACCCACCTGCGTCTGGCTTATTGGAGATGACTTGCGTAATCTGAGCATTCAGCTCACCACAATCGTAGCGATCAATCAAATTCTTTAGCGTTGTCCCACCACCGGAGATCATAACGCTGATGTTAAATGGCTTTAGCATGAAAGAACTTCCGTAGAAGGTTTTCTAATTTCGTTGGAGGTGTCGACGGTCAAAACAAGAAACTAGACTACTAGTCCTCAAACTCATCTTCGAAGTTTCTCGCGTCGCGTTCGTTAATTTTAATCCGGCGAATTCCTTGAGCTTTCCCCGTCGACGCATCCACTTCAATTACCACACCGGAAATTTCGACTTGCTTAGTGGCAACGTCAAATGGGATCGGACGAAACGTCAGCGTCGCCTGCAATACTTTGTCGATTTTCCGCCCCAGGATGCTCAAGTGCGGCCCAGTCATACCGACATCTGAAATGAATGCCGTGCCTCCTGGCAAAACTTGTTCGTCGGCAGTTGGAACATGCGTATGAGTCCCGCAAACTGCCGTCACCCGACCATCCAAGTGCCGCCCCATCAACTGCTTGTCGCTGGTTGCTTCGGCGTGAAAATCACAAAATCGAATCTTCACTGACTCCGGAATCTCATCCAAAATATCGTTGGCTTTGTGGTAGGGGCAATCCACGGGCTTCATGAACACACGTCCCATCAAACTAAACACAGCCACTTCCTTGCCGGTTTCTGACTTAACCACCGTCCAAGTTTTACCGGGTGCTTCAGTCGGATAGTTCGCCGGTTTGACGATATTGTCGCGGCTTTCCAAAACCGTAATGATGTCTTTTTTGCGATAGATGTGGTCGCCGAGCGTTACGCAATCAACCCCTGCGGCAATTAGCCGTTTGTAAATCGTTGGAGTGACCCCAGATCCTGATTCTGAGTTTTCGGCATTGGCAATCACCAAGTCAATGGACTCTTGGCGTCGAAATCCGGGCAGTGCTTGGAGCACGATCTCGACACCTGGCTTCCCAACAATGTCTCCGATAAAAAGAATTCTCACGTTTTGCTTTCTAACTGTTCCTCCAACAAACGTCACAAAAAAGCGTTGCTGGAAACAGAAGTTTAGTGATTGAGTGCGCTACAAAAATACGCCCGACGCATAATAGAGTCCACGGACTAAATTAAGCTACGGGCAAGAACCAAAAGTGAAACTATTTCGCCAGTTCAGTAAACCGGGATTCACGAATCACTACCACTTTGACTTCCCCGGGATACGAAAGTCGCTCCTCGTAAGCCGATGCAATCTGCCGACAAACCTTGGCTGCTTTTGCATCGTCGGTATCACTGGCACTTGCGATCACCCTGACTTCCCGGCCCGCTTGAACTGCGTAGGCTTGACGAACGCCTTTAAATTCTTTGGCAATCTGTTCCAGTTCTTCCATGCGTTTGATGTAGCGGTCGAGGGACTCGCGACGCGCTCCTGGCCGCGAGGCACTACAAGCGTCACCCGTCGCTACGACAACCGTGTACGGATGTTCGGCTAAAATTTCATCGTGATGCCCAAACGCCGCATGCACGACTTCTTCGCATTCACCGTAACGCTTAAGCAAATCAGCGCCGATCTTAGGATGGCCACCCTCCATATCGTGGTCCGCTGCTTTACCGATATCGTGCAACAAACCAGCTCGTTTGGCCAACTGACCATCCAACCCCATCATCTCGGCCAGCATGCCCGAAATGAAGGCTACCTCAACACTGTGGCGTAAAACGTTTTGACTGTAACTAGTGCGGAAATGCAATCGCCCCAATAGATCAATCACCGGTTTCTTCAAGCCAAGCACATCCACTTCTTGCGCGGCTTCCAAACCCTTCTTGCGAATCAACGCATCTATCTCGCCTTGGGTCTCCGCGACAACCTCTTCGATTCTCGACGGATGAATCCGCCCATCAGCGATCAACCGGTTCAATGAAAGTCGAGCGATTTCGCGACGAACGGGGTCAAAGCCACTGACGATCACCACACCCGGCGTATCATCAATGATCACATCGACTCCGGTTTCCTTTTCAAAGGCTCGAATGTTTCGTCCTTCGCGGCCGATGATCCGACCTTTCATGTCGTCGCTAGGAATATCGACCGTGCTGGTGGTGTGTTCGGAAGTATGCGAAGCTGCAAAGCGCTGCGTCGTCATCAAAATCAACTCGCGAGACTTTTCCTCGCAAATCTCTTTCACCTTCTTTTCATGATCGAGAATCCTGCCGCCGACTTCGGCTTCGAGTTCGTCCTCCAACAGTTTCAACAACCGAGACGTGGCTTCTTCTTTGCTCAACCCGGTCATCTTGCGCAATTCATCCCGCTGTCGTACGAGCGTTGCATTCAAATCCTTTTCGGTCTGAGTAACCTGTTCCAGTTTGACTTTGATTCGATTTTGAGTCGACTCGATGAACTGTTCTTGCTTTCTCAAGTCATCGTACTGCTGGTCAATCCCAGATTGACGACGATCAAGGTCTCGCTCGCGCTGATGGGTTTTCTCACGCAATTTGCCGAGCTCACGTTCAGCATTGGCTTCTAATTTGAGCGTTTTTTCTTTGATACCAATTTCGGCATCTTTTAGCTTATCTTTTGCCGTTCGCTCTGCATCGCTAAGAATATCGGCAGCCTTCGCTTTGGCACCCTTGCCAATCGCCAACGCGTACAGCAACATCGTGCCGACACCTACTACTAGGCCTCCCACTCCGTAGACTATTTCGTTCATCCCATTCACCTTTATATTGGTGAGCAGATTGCCTCGAAACACGATTGAATTGGTCAGTTAAATCAAACAGATCAGCTGCTGAAATTAGTCCGTTCGGTGCTCGTAGTCACGTGGTTGTCTAGCCGGTTTCGGCACCGAACGTGACCTTCGTTTTTCTAGCGTATGCGGTTCGCCCCAACGAGGTCGTGACAGCGGGCGAATCTTATAGATTCGCCAATTCAGCCATCTCGCGATTGGATCTAAACGCACTGAAATAGTAAACCATCCGGCCAGCGGCAACCACATTGCCCATTGCTGGGAATCTTGGCGAGACTTGTAGGCAGAGGCCGAACAAGAAAGTGGAAACGCAGTCTTAAACAGACGAATGTAGATGCTCAGGATGATGTAGATCAAATCCATAGCGGGCGTTTACTAATCTAGAAACTAATGAACTGGGTGTTGTAACTGAACTCAATTTTTCTTCGCGTTAACGACAAGTCACTCGCTAAGCTGCTCTTTGGCTTCTAATTAATCAAGCCCAAGCAGGTCAGTTTTGACGGCAACGTCGCTCTTCATGTAGTTAAAATCAAATTTTGCGGGCTGCTCGTATGAGTCTTTGAACCGCCCGACTTCCATAGCTTAGTCGAAGCGGCTAAAAAATTCAACTTTAGACCGATCGTATCCCCTTAATTGTTTCAATGAAAAGCGTTTTGTGCGATAACGAGCCTTCAGTACTCAGTGTCACACAGCGAAGCTTTTCACGCACCAGTCCCTCATCGCCGTCATAAACGCGACAACCCAATGTGCCTCACCTCTGCAATTGATCCCAAACAGCGATTACAAGCTCGTTTGTTTCCACATCCATTTTTTTCGAAAGTGGTCCCGTGTCGAACAAATTAGGTGACGTTTTCGAACAAACGTTCCCAGCGATCCAATGGCATGGCTTTCGCACACTGATTGCTGTCTCGGGCGGCCCCGACAGCGTCGCATTACTACGTCTGATGGTTTCTAGTGCCACTCCCCAAACCAAATCAAACTTAATCGTGGTTCACATCAACCACGCCACGCGCGCCGAACAATCTGACGCCGATGCCGAATTCGTCAAAGAATTGGCACAACAGCACCAACTAGAATTCTGTTTGGAATCAATCCAACCACAGCCAACCATCCCTCACGGAACAGCATCGCCAACTTCGAAAACAACAACAAACCTCGTCGGCCACAGCGAAGAATCACTGCGAAACGCAAGATACGATCTACTCGTCAAAATGGCCGCCCAACAAGGATGCCGCTACCTTGTTACCGGACACCATTTGGACGACCAAATTGAAACGGTACTGTTTCGTATCTTCCGTGGCACTGGCATCGCTGGCTTGCAAGGCATCCCCAAACGGCGAGTCGTCAACGAGGCACTGACAATCGTTCGACCACTGCTGGCAATTCGCTCGCACGAACTCAAAGATTACTTACGGTCGATCGGTCAAGACTTCCGCACCGACCCAACCAACGCAGAAAGTTCATTCACACGAAACTTTCTTCGGAACGAAATCCTGCCATCTTTGGAGCAGCGATTCGGCGATGTCACTGCAGCGGTTTCGAGACTCAGCCAGCATGCCCAGCAGACCGAAGCTTTTATTGACTCATCCGTCGAACCTCTACTTACTGCCATCCTCAAACAAACCGACATCGAAGTGCGGCTCGACCGTCGCCAATTGATCGATCAACCCGATGTATTGCTTCAAAAACTGCTGTTGAAAATTTGGTCCAACAATCAATGGCCGCTGCAGTCAATGTCCGCGCAGTGGTGGCAACGGCTGACCGAAGCGATAACCAACAAACAAACACATTCACTGACACTCAACGTGCCTGGCCCGGTCCGTTTTTCCATCGAAGAACAACAAGTGATCTTATTACGATCGTAATCACCACAACGCTCGAAAAACCTTGGCCAAAACCCCAGCGAGCCAACCGGCCAGTTTTGAATTGACCGACTGAAGATTTGGGGATAGGCAAAGACCCCGACTCCAACCAACCGCACAACACTCAGCGCGAACTTCCGAAAGCAGGAAAGACCGTCAGGTAGAGGCGAAACGGTTCTGTTAGTTGCGTACCGAATGATTGAACTTTCGTGTTGCCGCGCGCGGATACCGCGAGCCGACCATCCTTGGCTAAATCTGATTGGAGAGTCACCCAAATCGCACAAAAAATATGCGGTTTAACAAAAGTCGGAAGGCGTTTAGGTAGTAACTAGAGTCGCTTGGGGTAATTCAGGAAAAGCTTGCGGCGCAAGGACCGAAAACCCCATTAATACGAGGTTTACTGCGATAGGTGTTGGGTTATACTCGTAAATCTAGGAGTTTTCGAAAGCGATTGATAGCAGGAAAATAACACGTGCTATCAGTTTGCTTCTCTGCTCCAGCTCATAATTCCAACACCCAAATAAAATCCCCACCATCGGAGACAATATGAATCAATCGGTTCAGGCTCTAACTGAGTCAG
>CAZORR010000093.1:3931-11417 GCA_964582115.1 uncultured Pirellulaceae bacterium | reverse complement strand
TCAACTAATAAAACACTTGGAAATCTTGCGAGACCCACAACAAACCCAGATGGACCCTTTTTTTGGGGTTGGATATTCAACCGTTTAGTTGGTAGCTCAGTAGCGCTGACTTAGCCGCAATTGTGACGTATTTGACCGTTGACCAGGCGATTCGAAAGGCGATTGTTGTCTCTTGTCTAACGCTAGTCGTCGATACCTGCCGGGAATCGTTAAGCAGACGAAGCATCGACTCGTTGTTGAGCGGGGGCCGTCAAGAGTTCAGAAGAACCTTTTTGATAGACTGGTGAGGATTCCCCAGTTGAGTTGGTTGTCCTAGACACGGCATTTTCTGTATCGCTCGCTTCGCCTGAGAGTCTTAAACGGTTAAGATATCGGGCATCGTTGGCAAAGCAGGTCAGGAAACGAAACATGAAGCGATTTAGTGATATATTTTGGTTGGCGCTAGTTTTGTGTTTGTCGTGTATCTGTGTTTCGGACGCGGTTGCTGGCGGGCCAGAGACTGCGGTGTTGGTTGTTAATGCTGATTCGGCATCGTCGAAAATGATTGCCAATCACTATATCGCGATGAGGCGAATTCCGTCGTTGAATGTCATTTACTTGAATGGAATTCCAAGCGAAGAAACGATATCGCTGGACAAGTTCAAAGAACTAATTCTCAAGCCCGTTCTATCGGCTCTTTCTGAGCGAAAGATTGCGTCGCACATTGATTACGTTATTTATTCGTCGGATTTTCCAACCGCCGTTCAGATACCCGAACACGTTAAAAAGTTGTCTGATGCTGTGGAGGCGAAGGGAGTTGGGTTCAATCGAAAATTGTTTTTGCCGACCGCGTCGATTAATTCTTTGACCTACTATGCGGCAGCTGTGCTGGCGGATCAACCGGGTTATTTAGGTTTAGATTCCAACTCATATTATCGTCGACCGGCGTCATTGCTTTTGGCTGGCCCATTTTCAGGGAGGCTACAAGACGTCTACGAAGAAGCGGTCGTCGCGTTGAAAGGCGATGACAAAGCATTGTATTCAGAAGCGGAACAAAAGTTGCTGGCCTTGGCAAAGGTCAATCCTCGGCAAGTGGCGGTGGCCTATCGGTTGGTGCAGTGTTACGCCCAGATCGGAAACAAACGCAAGGCTACCAATTGGCTTGGCAAAGCCATCCGAACGGGTTGGCAGTATCGTCAATACACCGCCAACGATCCGTTGTTAGCCAGCATTCAATCCGATCCGCTGTTTACGGGTGTATTGAAAACCATGCCAGACGAGCCGTTTGAGTTTGCGCCAACGTTGGGGTTTAGGAATCGCTATCAATACGGACCCAATGGCATGCCGAATCACTTCAAGGGCCAAGGCAATCGTTTTTTCTTATCGACGGTTTTGGCAGTAACGCGGAACTACGGCAATACCGAAGAAGAGGCGCTCGATCAACTGGCACGGACAACTCGAGCAGATGGGACTAATCCGACCGGTTCGTTTTACTTTACAACTACCGAAGACGTTCGCACACGGACTCGAAAGCCAAATTTTGATTTCGCGATTTCTCGACTTAAAAAAATGGGTTACGGGGCAGAGGTGATCAGTGGTAGGTTGCCACAAAACAAGCCGCGAGTTTTAGGGGCGACGATTGGAACACCTGGTTTCAATTGGAAAAAATCTGGCAGTCGGTTTGTTCCAGGAGCGATCGGTGACAATTTGACGAGCTACGGTGGTCGCATCCCCCTTCAGCCGCAAACAAAGCTGACAGAATTTCTAGCAAACGGTGCTGCTGGTGGTTCAGGCACTGTTACGGAACCTTATGCTTTACAAGCCAAGTTTCCCCACCCAATGATTCACGTGCACTACGTACGTGGCTGTACATTAGCTGAGGCGTTTTACCAGTCAGTCGCTGGTCCGTCGCAGTTGCTGATTGTTGGCGACGCGCTGTGCCGCCCGTTTGGTAGGGTGCCTGAGTTTGGTGTGACAGGGGTTTCGCTGAATCAAAAGGTCTCCGGAATCATTAAGATTGTTCCGACACCTGACGTCACGACGGTACGAATCGTCGGTTATCAGTTGTATATCGATGGTCGGTTGGTTCACGTCCAAAGAAATTCGAAAGAAATGAAAATTGATACAACGAACATGGCCGATGGGCATCACGAGTTTCGGATCGTCGCCATTGCCGACAACTTAGTGGAGAGTTCGGCGGGGGTGGTGATTCCATTGCAAGTTAATAACTCGGAACAGCAAGTGAAACTGACTGCCGATTCTAGCCGGTTTCTTTCTACTGACGTGATTAAATTGAAGGCGACTGCCAATGTCGGTGATGCGATCGTGTTGGTTCACAATGGCCGCACGATTGCGCAAAAGTCTGGTCGCAACGTAACGTTCGAATTTGATGCGACGTTGGTTGGACGGGGGCCGGTCCAACTGGAAGCCATCGCGATGACCAATGCAGCGGTTGGCAAGCAAGAAGAAATTCAACCGGCGGTGGCCAGTCAACCGTTGGATTTGTTGGTCGAAGGATTGGTCTCGAAGCGAAAGAAATACGAAAATCCACCTAAGCAAAAGAGACCAGTCGTGGTTAGGCCGTCCAGCCCAAGGATAAGTCCTGCAAGATTGGGGGGTGGGTAGTAGAACAAGAAGTGGCCAGTCGGGGTCTCCTCGATCTCGCTCGTTGCGTTAAAATAACATCGACCAATTAATCGGCCGATATGGATCGGAACTCGTTTGGTTTGATACATCTTATATGGCCCCCAGATGATACCAAGTGTGCTAAGAACTTGTCCTACGTCGCCGACTACCTTGGCTGTCGGGGTGTCGATTGTTTTGGGCTGGCTGTCGGTCGTAGTGGCTTCGTCAAGTGATGTGGTATCGGTCGCCATGGCACCAGCGCGGGCTGTCACAATGCCAATCGGCCAAGCAGCAACGAACGACGATGACCAACTTCGCTCGGGCCACTTAATTAAAGTTCGACTGCCAATCGATGATCGAGTCAAAGACGAAGTCCGCGCATCGTTGGAAGCAGTCGTAAAAACGGCCCCGCTAGCAGTTCGTCCCGACCAACGTGCGATTGTGGTTTTGGAGTTTGATACGCGAGTTGGAAAAACAGGCCGCGGCAGTGACCGCGAGGCTTGTCAGTCATTGGCCCGGACACTGATGGGGCGGCGTTTTAATTCGATCCAAACCATCGCATACGTCCCAGCTAGTCAGGCCATTAATGCTGCACTGGATGAAAACGGTACGGTCTTGTCCGGTCATGCAGTGTTGGTTGCTTTGGCTACGAACCAGTTGGCACTTGCTCCTAACACTTCGATCGGTGATGCAGGCATTGATGAACCGGAGATTGACGAATTGTTGTCGACGATTTATCGAACGTTGCCCGGTCAACGAAGGCGTTTGCCAGAGCCGATGGTCGCGAGCATGCTGGATTCGTCGTTGGGACTGGCGCGGGTGGAAAAAAAGGATAAGACCGTTGAGTACGTTGGGATGGCGGAACTCAAGGCCATTGAAGCGAAACAACTATTGGACGATACAAAAGTCATTGCGAATATTGGCCAGCCAGCGGTGGTGTCGGCTGAAGATTTGAAAGTTTTTGGTTTGATCAATTTGGTGCCCAAGACCAAAAAGGATTTGGAACGAGCATTGCGACTGGAGCAGGGCGCACTCAAGTACCGATTGTCTGCGAGCCGAAGTTGGAACGCGATTGAATTGCAGTTGCCTTATTCGGTTGACGAGAAAGCTGAACGCTGGTTCATTCGTTCGCTCAATCGTAGTCATAGCAATGATGTCAATATGGTTGTCGTCACGATCGATGAGAGTGTTGGCAATCCAACCGGGTGTTTGGCGATCGCACAGCAACTAGCGGAACTTCGAAAGGACGATATCCAAACGGTGGCTTTTGTCCGCGGCAAAGCGTTAGGAGCAGTTGGGATCATTGCGTTGGCTTGTGATCATTTGATTATGTCGCCTAATGCGACGTTAGGTGGTTTTGACAGCGACACCAACGGCTTGGAAAAAAGCGAATTGGATCAACTTCGTCCGTCGGTTAAACAATTGGCAACGTTGGCCGAAAAAGATTGGTCGATCATGATGGCGATGCTCGACCCCGGACTGGTTGTGACTCAGTACAAAGACACCGAGGCTTCAGGGCAAGTCCGTTTGATGACCAACGACGAAGTAGCCGAGTTAGGCGACGATTTGAATCGTTGGCAGCCGGGGGAAGTGTTGGTCGTATCAAGCGGGTTGAATAGCAAAGCGGCTGAGCGATTCGGATTGACTCGGTACATCGCTGAAGACCTGGGCCAGTTGCAAGCGTTTTACCAATTGAGCGATTCACCAAAACGAATCGAGCTGTCGTCCGCAGAGCGTTGGATTGATCAGATCGCCAATTTTTTTCGCGATCCCGTTATCGGCATGTTCTTGTTGATGGGAGCATTTATGTTCATTAGCAATGAAGTGTCCGCGCCCGGGTTGGGTGTGCCTGGGTTTTTAGGCACGCTGTGTGTGGTGTTGTATTTTTGGAGTCATTGGTTTGGCGGTGAGACCGAAGTTTTTGAGATTTTGATGTTTGTCGTTGGCTTGGGCTTTATCATCGTCGAGATTTTTGTGGTCCCAGGGTTTGGTATCTTTGGAATTGGTGGGATTTTGTTAGTGGCCGCTTCGATCGTATTGGCCGGACAAGATTTTGTGGTGCCGATGACCGGCAAGGATTGGGCACAGGTGCCGTATTCGTTGATGCCAGTTGCCGGCGCTGGCTTAGGCGTGGTCGGAGCGGTGTTCTTTTTGCAAGCAGCGATTGAAAAGTCGCCGTTTTTTAGCCAATTTGTGTTGGATACCAACGAGCGACAAGACACGGGATTGAATGAAGGCGATCCAGAAGCAACCGCCGATTGGGGGTATTTGCTAGGCAAAGAAGGAACCACCATCACGCGTTTAAACCCTTCGGGTAAAGCAAGGATTGACGGTTCGGTTTATGACGTGATCAGTACGGGCTTGATGGTCGATAAGGCAACCGCGGTCGAAGTGGTCGAAGCAGTTGCCAATCGTATTGTCGTTCAAGTAAAAGAAAGTTAACGGTCTATGTTTTACACGGCATTGATTCTGTTGATCGTTGGATTGTGCATCATGGCACTCGAGTTGTTTGTGCCTTCTGCTGGTGTGTTGGGGTTGTTGGCGGCATGCTTGATCATCGCCTCAGTGGTCGTGGCGTTCATGACGGATTCGTTGTCGGGTATGTTGTTTTTGGTGGTCGCTTTGCTGGTGGTGCCAGCCATGTTTTTCGCGATGATTAATATCTGGCCTCATACACCGATCGGAAGGCGGCTTTTGCCGGACGATGCCACTTTAAAGGACGTGCTTCCCCAAGGTAGATACTACGACCGTAGCGATCTGGTAGGTAAGGTGGGCGTCGCCAAGTCAAAGATGTTGCCCAGCGGGCAAGTGGTGATCGAGGATCAAAAGTACGATGCTGTTAGTGATGGGTTTGCGGTCGAAACGGGTGACCGAGTAAAAGTTGTCGCTGTAAAAGAGAATCGAATTTACGTCCAGCCTTCCGACGAGGGCGATGATGGTCAGCACGACTCGTCCGTTGTCGAGAACGAGTTGGATCAACCGATCAAGAAATTTGATTTGGATGCGGATTCGATCGACGGGTTGCTGGACGGTTGATTTGGTATTGGCCAACACTATTGAACGATAGACAATCCCGGCTTGAGTTGTTTAAGTTGGTTGATTTCGCTGGCTTGAGTTGAACCGATCTGGCTATGCGATAGATCGATTTTGGTGATGCCAGGTAGCTTGCCAAGTTCAAGTAAAGCGTTTGGTTCGAATTGGCAACTGGTCAAGATTAATTGATGCAGTGCAGGGCAATTCGACAATGGTCGTAGGTCTTCGTCTGTCAGAGTTTGACCGCTTAGGTCCAGCGTTTGAAGGTTAACGCATTTGCCAAGTGTCTGGTAATCGTTATTGGTCAACTGAGCGCCGGTTAAACTTAGGAATGTGTGAGTTTCAGGTTTGGCCAAGTATTTCGAGACCATGTTGGCGTCGATTTTTAGAAAATTCAAAAACAGTTTATCGACTTGGTCAAATTCAAGTTTCATTTTCCGGAAAAAGGAATTTGGTTTGGCGGGGCCGTGATAGATCGTTTTTAGCAAAGAGATAAAATCGGCTTGGAACTTACCATGGCTTTCGTTCATCAACGTGTCCACGACTGCAGCGGATTGAGCGTACAGTTGAGGGTCACTCCGCGCCTGCCATGCGTCTTGGCTCATCGCATTCAGTTGTTCCACAGACAAAGATGCGTTTCCTAGTAGCGCTTGTAGGCGAGCGTGTTGGGTGCGTGGAGCATCGAAGCCGCCGAGTGTGACGTAGTTTTCTAATTCGACCATGGATTCCGCATACGTCGCGACGCCTTCGTCTAACCAAACGTGATTCTTTTCGAATACGTTGTCGGGGCAGCGGCCTTTGGATTCGCGAAACAGTTGATGGGTTAATTCGTGGCGCCAAGTTTGTTGCGTTGTGGCGTCGCCGTCATAGAAGAAGGATGTTCTTTGTTTGTGGCTGTAATAGCCTGAAGAAACTCCGACGCCGGGTACCCATTGTTGTAGCTTTGACGCATATTCTTGCTGGTTTTGAAAGAAAACGACATCGAATTTTCGCCCGGGGATACGCATCGTTTTTTTGCTTGTGAAACTAGCGGCAAGCGACGTTTTACTACCCCAGTAATCAAAGAAAACTTGTCGCCACACGGTATGCCAAAGCTCAAGCTCGGTTGCCAGTTTTTGCGTCCGTTTTCTACTGGCGGTCGATTGAATTTTGAAGTGAGCGGTTTCGGCTAAGTTGTACTGTCCTTTGGCAAGCGGCAAAAACTTGTGGTTCTTTGTGGCAGGCCGAAATCGAAATGACTTGGACGCTACGTGCCAACTAGCGTCGATGCTTTTGTGTCCGAGTATTCGGCGACCTTCAGCGTGGTCGCGGTCATGATGAATGACTTCGTACAGCAGTTGATAGGCTACTGCGATGGCGTCTTGTTGGAGGGCTTCTTCGGCGAGTTCAAAGATGCGCTGAGCGTGAGCAGTTTGAGCGGCATTGACTTTTTCGCGCCAAATTTTCAGCTCGCCCGTTTGCTGTTCGGGGTCAGGCATTGATTCGACGAGCGGCAGATACAGGTATTGTCGGTTAAGATCGCGATTGTGTTTTAAGCGGTGGGTGATGGGCACTTGTTGCGACAAGCCGTTTTTGTTGCACCAATCGGTAATCTTTACCAAGTCCTCGCCAAATTGAAATTCGAGCCCTTGTCGTTTTATTCGCCAATCGATCGTTGCCGGTTTCTTGTTATTTCCTTGGGCGGTTGCTGATTTTTGCTGGACAGTTAGGTCCATGCAAATACAAACAAAGACAACAAAAAGACGAAAGTATGGAAATGATAAATTTCGTCGGGTGAAAACAGAACTCATTTTTGGTAATTTAAGCTAAGAAGATGAAGGGTAAGCTAAGTCGTTGGCGTGCAAGACAG
>CAZORR010000093.1:0-3831 GCA_964582115.1 uncultured Pirellulaceae bacterium | reverse complement strand
AGTGATTATTGAATAAGGGAAGCACATTGTTTTTTTGGAACCGAAGTGAAGCCTCCGAGTTCGAAAGCTATCGCTGGGACGAATCCGATCCGCCACCCACGTCTTGGTATGTGCAACGGGTGTTCTTGTTCGGCTTGATTGTAGCCGTTGGCATCGGAGTTGGCGCGATGGTATACGGCCAAGCGATGGCTGAAAAGACAGCAACCGCATTGTTGCAGCCGGTGGGAATTGTCTGGCTCAGTTTATTGCTGATGGTTTATTTTGGTTGGTTGCACCGACGATTTATTTTGGCAGGGGCGTGTTTTGCGTGTTGGTTGATCATTACCGTAGCGGGAAATCAATTTGTCAGCAATTCGTTAGCCAGTTCATTGGAATCACGTTACTATCACATGAATCCCTATGAAGACTACGAATATCAATATGGCTTATTGTTAGGTGGGGGTACTACTTCGGGGCCCAATGGTCAGAGCCAGGTCTCATCTAACGGAGATCGTTTGGTGGTGACCAGTCGAATGTACTTCGCAGGAAAAATCAAAAAAATTATTTGCTCTGGCACCCATGCATTTGATGATGTTTTGAAGGGCCCCGCAGATACCGCGTTCGAGATACTGCAGGGATTAGGTGTTCCTACCGATGATTTGATCGCGCTCCCCGGAGACAATACGTTTGAAGAACTGACAAATCTGAAAATGTGGGTCAGCCAAAAAATTGAAGCTGGAGATGATCCTGGGCGAGTGGCGTTAATTTCGTCCGCTTGGCACCTGCCGAGAGTTCTGCGGTTAGCTCGTGAACATGAATTGAATGTTTCGCCAGTGCCTGCCAACTTTTTGTCTGAGCCACTGTCTGCGTCTCCGCACATGGTGGTTCCCGGTGCCCATCAATTGTCAGTGACGTCCAGCGTTTTGAAAGAGTTTATGGCCGGTTTGGTCAAACGCTAAACTAAATTGGCTTCCTAGTCCTCGTCACCGTCGCTCATGCCGAGCTGTTTCATTTTTCGGTAAAGATTTGAGCGATGCAAACCCATGCGTTCGGCGGCGTCAGACATATTGCCCCCAGACCGTTTGATGTGTCGCTGGATGTAGTCGATTTGAAAAGCTTTCGTTGCGTCGGTCAGTGGTAAGTCGAGTGGGATTGCTGAGTCTTCGGATGCCGGCGAACTGACGAACGCGAGGTCGGCTGCGTCGATCTTGGTGCCTTCGGTCAAGTACGCCAATCGTTCCATCATGTTGCGGAGTTCGCGGATATTGCCCGGCCAAGCGTGACGTAACAACAGCTTTTTGGCCGATGCGGTAAGCTCCGGCATTTTGCGACGAGCCTTAGCGCAGAATTGATTCAAGAAGTGTTCAGCTAACAAGATCACGTCTTCTCCGCGGTCTCGCAACGCTGGTAGTTTGACTTCAACAACGTTCAAGCGGAAGTACAAATCCTGGCGGAATTTTTTCTCGCTGATCAGTGCGGCTAAATTCTGATTGGTGGCCGCCACGACTCTCGCGTTGGTCGGGATGGGTTTGGAGCCGCCAACTCGGACAACCTTTTTTTCTTCCAGTACTCGGAGTAACTTCGATTGTCCATCAAGGCTCATGTCGCCAATTTCGTCCAAGAATAACGTGCCGTCGCTGGCGAATTCAAACTTCCCTTCGTGGGCTTGATGGGCGTCGGTGAAGGCGCCTTTTTCGTGGCCAAAGAGTTCGCTTTCAAGTAACGTTTGGGAAATCGCGGCGCAGTTGACCGCCACCATCACTTCGTCGCGTCGGTCGCTCAGGTAATGAATCATTTGCGCAACGACTTCTTTACCGGTACCGTTTTCACCAGTGATCAAAACCACCAGTTCAGTTCCCGCAACACGAGCGATTGTTTTTTTCAAGTCCTCGATCGCCTCGCATTGCCCGATCATTTCGACTTGACCGGCAGCTTCGGCAGCTACGGCTTGGCGCGAGGAAGTCAGATGTTCAACATGCAGGGTGTTGTCGATTGACACTGCCGCGTGGCTGGCCAGCTCCAGCAACGCCGTTTCGTCGGACTGCGTGAAGTTGCCTTCAAGCCGATTGATCAGTTCGAAGGCGCCGATCGTTTTGCCTTCGCGATTGACCATTGGAACGCACAGTAGGTTCCGAGTTTTGAAGCCTAGTTCTTCGTCGACGCTACGATTGATTTGCTGTTGTTCGGATTGAACGTCATCGTCGACACGAGCGGGTTGGCCGGAGTTAAAAACCTGACCAACGACACCGGCGTTTTTTGGGATTTGAATTTGGCCGCCATCGACTCCAGTCGCGGGTTTGCCGACCAGTTGATCACCAGAGCCGTCCGGTAGAAAGATTGTGGCTCGTTCGGCACCTAAAAGTCGAGTGGAAGTTTCGGCGATTTGTTCTAGTAGATCATCGGTTTGTCGTGATTGGTTCCATTGGACGGTCATGTCCAGCATCGCTTCGAAGCGCGTGGCGCGGTTTTGGTATTGGTGGCGGTTTCTGAAAACTTGATAAGCCAGGCCGACGGCGGCCGCGCAGGCGTCGAAGGTTTCCAGTGGCACACCATCCGTGTTGGCGGCGATTAGCTGGCTGCTCCAAAAAGCGTCTTGTTGGTTACCGGTCAGCAGCGGAGTGCCGGTCCAGCCGTCGGCGGCACTACATTGAGCGGAGTCGAGGGTCTCGGCGAGCAGTTCTTCTGGCAGGCCATCGCCGGCCCCCCAATGAGCCAGTAGCCGCCACTGGCCTTTGGTTCCTTGGACCAGCGTGGCACCAGTGCCCCCGACGGAGCTGCACAGGAGCTCCAGTGCGGTCGTCAAGAATTCAGTTTCTAGCTGGATCTCCAGCGAGCGTTCGACCAATTGGGCCAGTAATTTTGACCCGGCGGAGGCTGAGCTAACTCGATTGGAATGGTCGTTTGAGGGCATAATTTGCACAGTAAGAATTGTCAGAATGCGATTCGGTCGTCACAATGATCGCCGTTAAAGCAATTCAATTCAATAAGGATATCCTTTCATGGGTTTATTCGAGGGCAAAAAAGGTTTGATTTTGGGTGTGGCAAATGATCGTTCGATCGCATGGGCGATTGCAGAAACGGTTATGGCAGAGGGAGGAACGTGTGGTTTTACTCACTTGCCCGATCGTGAAGACGATGCCAGAAAAAAGAATCGAATGCGGGTTGAGAAGTGCTTTGAAAAATCCAAAACCGGCGCCAAGCCAGCTTTTCTAGAGCCGTTAGATGTCTGCAACGACGATCAGATTGCTAGCGTGGTTGCCAAAGCCAAGGCCGAATTCGGTACGCTGGATTTTGTTTTACATTCGATCGCTTACGCTGACCGCGCTGATTTGAACGATACGCTTGACTGTAGCCGCGAAGGTTTCAAGATGGCGATGGAAATCAGTTGTTACAGTTTGATCGCCGTGACCAAAGCCGTTCAACCGATTCTATCGGACAATGCATCCATCGCTTGCATGACTTACTTTGGCGGCGAAAAGATTGTAGCCGGCTACAACATGATGGGTATCTGCAAGTCGGCTCTGGAGACCGCAACTCGGTACTTGGCTTATGAACTTGGTCCGTCGGGCGTACGCGTAAATGCACTCAGCGCCGGACCGTTGAAGACGCTCGCCAGCCAGGCTGTCGGAGCACATGGGATGTTGAAAATGTACGAGCACGTTTCACCGCTGGCTCGGAACATCACCCATGAAGAAGTTGGACGCACCGGAGCGTTTTTGTTGTCGGATATGTCCAACGGCATTACTGGCGAAGTGTTGCACGTCGACGGCGGCTACAACGCGATGGGGTCACCAGGGCGAATGGTCGATTTGATCCCGGATGGTGCTTAGTTTCGGTTTGTTCCGCGTAGGT
>CAZORR010000092.1:0-11432 GCA_964582115.1 uncultured Pirellulaceae bacterium | reverse complement strand
GCTACGTTGCGGTAGCACTCTACGTGTTTTTGCTGGTACTGCCAGGATGGTATTTCCGCGAGCGAACGTCGACCTAGGGACTCGTAACTCGTTCTGGAATGCTCGCGCCAACGTCTTGCAACCACTGCTCAAGTTCGCTTCGCATCGCTTTGGTTTTTTCTGGCATCTCGGTGGCTAGGTTTTTAGATTCGCTGATGTCTTTTGACAGGTCATACAATTCAACGGAGTCGTCATCGTAGAATTTGATCAGCTTGAATGAGCCACAACGAATGGCACTGGCCAAACGATTTTCTTTGTGAAACGCGTAGTTCGGATAGTGAAAGTAGATAGATCGTTGTTTTAATTTTTCAGTTGCATTGGGGCTGTCGTCTTGATCACAAAGCATAGGCTGTAATGACACACCGTCGGGCGTGTTCGATGGATCGTTTGACAGACCGGCCGCATCTAGAATTGTCGCATGGATATCCATTGTGACCACCGGGGCAGCGGTTTTGCTATTGGGCGTGACTTTCTTGGGCCAGCGAACGATCATTGGCACCCGTATTCCACCCTCGTACAAATAACCTTTTTCGGCTCGTAGAGGTTTCACGTTCGCATCGAATGGACCGTTGTCGGAGGTGAAAATCACCAGCGTGTTTTCGTTCAAGTTTTTTTCGTCCAATGCCTCCATCAGTTTACCGATTGAAGTGTCCATGCCTTCAATCATCGCCGCGTAAGTTGGATTCTCAACGCCAGGCCCTTTTCGTTTTTCATACTTTGCAATCAGCTCTTCTGGTGCTTGAAAAGGGTAGTGCACCGAGTAGTTCCACCAGCACAGAAAAAAAGGACGTTCCTGATTCGTATCGATAAAATCAATGCACTCGTCCGCCAAACGATACGGCAGGTATTCACCATCTTCCTTGGCTTTAAGATTAGGAATCTTATAGGGGCCAAAATAGCTGGGCGGTCCCCCAAAACGACAGCCACCCACGTTGATGTCAAACCCTTGATGCTCGGCCCTCAGTTCGGGTTCGGTAGGCGTTGGTGCGGGTTCGCCTTTTTTCGGTTTTGGTTGGTGTGACAAGTGCCACTTGCCAAAAAAGCCAGTCGCGTAACCGGCAGATTTGAGTTGCTCGGCGAGCGTTATCCGTTCCAATGGCAGGTGACGTGTCCAAGGTGGAGTTGCTAAATCGGTGCCAGGTAATTGAAACCCTGCTGGATGGCCACCAGCATGATTGGTGATCTGAAGTCGTGCAGGTGCCTCGCCGGTCATCAACGCAGCCCGAGTCGGCGTGCAAACCGCCGCCGCTGAATAGGCATCCGTAAACAATCGGCCTTGTTGAGCAAGGCGGTCGAGATTGGGGGTGTCCAACTTTTCGTTGCCGTAGCAGTGCAGGTCTTTCCAGCCAAGATCGTCCGCCATGATCAAAACGATGTTGGGTCGTGGTGGCGTTTGCCGGCTTTGAGCAAGCAATGGATCTGCCGCCAGTGCCAAGCAAACCACAGCCATTGCAGCGCTGCGCGAAACAGTCGCCATCCATGAAGACGACCGCTGGTTGGCTTGGGAATTGCATTGATTCATATTATCGTCAAGTAATTTCATCAAAGCTCAAGTCCACGTTTGAATTCGAATTGTTTTTTAAGCCTCGTCTGTCAGCCCTGTTGAATGGTATCGCCTGATAGCTTTCCTGCAACTGGTTTTAGTGGCCACCCGTTTTAGATTTCGCTGTCATGCGAGTTGAGTTATGAAAATGCCATCGTTGAGCGCACAAATTGGTTGGATTGATTCTGGCAGGCGGTGTGAGGTTCCTTTATGATGTGAGTATTGCATCACAGCCGATTTAGCCGAAGCTGGGAACCACCCAACGATGAAACCCAATATAGACATCAGTACAATTTTCGCTATGTGTTTTGCATTGGCCGCATTCTCGCTGATAGGCATCCCAATGTGCCATGCAGTCATTGATGGTGATGGCGATTCCGCGGTAAACACTCCCATTCAAACTGCTTTACCAGCGATTAAAGTCAGCTCGAATTCCAAACCTAAGCCTGAAGTCATCAGCGGTGAACTTGGTGCCGTCGCTTGGTCTTCTCTCGTGGGAAAAAACGTAACCATCACCGGCGACTTGGTAATTGTAGATACCTACGATTTGGCTCGCCGCGGCCAAGTCAAAGTCGCTCGGTCTCGCTTGCTTGTTCCGACCAGCAAAGTCGATCCGAACGATGACGATCCAGCCGGAACATCGTTCGAAGGTGGCAGCAACGTAGCGAATGTGACCAAGGCTCAAAAATTCAACAACAAAGCAACGATCATTATTGACGACGGTTCAGCCCAACAAAACATCTTTCCGCCGATTCTATTTCCTGAACTCGGCAAGACCCTGCCATCGGTTCGCATCGGATCCACGATCAATGGAGTTTCGGGAAAACTGGTTAAAGCGGGTTCGGCGTTGTTGTTGGTGCCTGACCAACCACTTCGCTGGACGCCTGCGAAACGCCCTGAGCGACCGGATGTAGGTGACGCCGATGTTACCGTATCCAGTTTCAATGTGTTGAACTATTTCACAACCATTGACAACGGACGCAATCAAGCCCGTGGGGCTGACTCCAAAGCAGAGCTCGATAGGCAAGAAGCAAAATTAGTTTCGGCGATCATCTCGTTGCAGTCTGATGTCGTCGGGCTGATGGAGATCGAGAATAATTTAGAAGCTGAAGCTCGCTTGGTTGCGGCGCTCAATAATAGGCTCGGTAAAAAAGTATTCGTCGGCTGTGGTCTTCCGGACGGATTCCGCAACGCTCCGGGCGGTCAAGATGCCATTCGTGTTGGCATTATCTACCGTTCCGATCGTGTCCAACCAATCGGTGGTGTGTCGATGATTATCGATGATGCGTTTCTTAAAGCCCGAACACCGGTCGTACAGGATTTTAAATCGAAGCGTGGCGGTAAGCCATTTACGGTGATCGTCAATCACTTCAAATCAAAGGGCGGGGCAAGTGGCGCCAACAAAGCCAACAAAAATAAAGGTGACGGTCAAGGTGCCTTCAATGCAGTTCGGCGCGCTCAATCGTTGGCGGTGTGCAATTACATCGACCATTTAGAACGCGACGTTCCAAATGCCCGAGCGTTGGTGATTGGAGACCTGAACGCTTATGAGCAAGAAGACCCGATTGATGCGATGCGAGCCAACGGATTAGTAGACCTGCATGAACAGTTTCAACCGCCCCACCAAACGACAAAAACTAACGACCATTACTCGTATGTTTATCGAGGTCAAAGCGGCAGTCTCGATCATGCGATTGCGACGGATTCGTTAGCCGCCGATGTAACCGGGATTGCAACGTGGCACATCAATGCGGATGAACCACGCTCGATGGACTACAATCTGGAATACAATCCTAGGCAACTGTACCGAGCCGATCCGTTTCGCAGTTCCGATCACGATCCTGTGCTGATCGGTATTCGCAACTAAGCCGAACGGATACTTCGTCAATCTCGACGAGAATGATTCGTCGTATCGGTAGATTGCTTGCAGGCCATTCTGAGAACATTTTTGGCTAAAACCGGCGCTCCATTGCCTAGGAAGCAATGTCTATCTCTTGCTTCGGTCAGACGTCGCCATTGTGGCCGTTTTTTCGCCCGTTTGTAGATGGCGATGGTGTTTCTGGCCAGTCATTTGATGCCGTCCAGGCGTGACCTTTCCAACTTAAGGATGAGGTTGTCCGTGATGATTACCTGTGACTTGTATGAATTTTACGGGTGATCCGTCTGCGCAAAGTGGGGGATGTTTCATTTTGTCAACATTGTTGCGAAAAAACACTATTGCTAGGCAATGTTTAATCTAAACAACCATTACCCCAAATCCGTTCTTCAGTTATTTATTATGCTCCCCACCGCTCCCGAAAACATGGACACCGGATTTGTTTTGATCTGCGCAGCGCTCGTATTTCTAATGCAGGCTGGATTTTGCATGCTCGAAACTGGCCTCGTTCGCTCGAAAAACAGTATCAATGTAGCGGTTAAAAACTTGCTGGACTTCGCTATTTCCATGTTGGCCTTTGCCATTTTTGGCTTTTCATTGATGTTCGGCGATAGCCACGGTGGTTGGTTTGGTTCGATCGTAGACTTTACTAGCAGCAATGATCTGGGCGCTTTTTTCTTATACCAGATGGTGTTTTGTGGCACTGCAGCCACGATTGTTAGTGGAGCCATTGCGGAACGATCCAAGCTTTCGGCTTATCTACTAATTGTAGCAGTGCTTAGTGCCGTTACTTATCCTTTGATTGGACATTGGTGTTGGGGCGGTGCGTTGGAAAATACCGCAAGTGGTTGGCTGGCTGGTTGGGGATTTGTCGATTGGGCTGGAGCAACCGTCGTTCACATCACGGGTGGTTTTGCAGCGCTTGCGGCAGTGATTGCTATCGGTCCAAGACGAAATTACAACAAAGGAAAGCTAACTGGCGGTCACAGCTTAACCATTGCAATCATGGGTTGCTTTCTGCTTTGGTTTGGTTGGTGGGGTTTCAATGGTGGCTCTGGCTTGAACGCTGATCAAAACGTCGCCCACGTCTTGCTTAACACAAACCTTGGTGCGGTTGCCGGGCTACTGGCAGCCGCCTGCTGGTCATTGATTCAGACCGGAAAAACGGATGTTGTTGATCTGATCACTGGAACTTTAGCTGGCTTGGTTGCTATTACCGGCGCCTGCCATGTGATCTCACCTTGGGCGTCGTTGATTGCTGGCGTGGTAGGGTCCATCATTGCACTTTATACGGTGGAAGTACTCAAAAATCGTAACATTGACGATGCGGTTGGTGCGATAGGCGTTCATGGTGCCGCTGGAATCTGGGGTACGGTTGTCTTTGCCATTTTCGCACCGACCGACATGCTTGCTTGTGAGAGCAGACTTGCCCAGTTATCAACTCAGGCAATCGGCGCTGCCGTTGCTGCGGGATTCAGTTTCATTACGATCTATGCTGCCTTAAGAGCGATGGGCATGTTTACGCGTTTGCGTGTTCGTGCTGGAGAAGAAAAACAAGGCTTGAATGTTGTCGAACATGGGGCGACCAACGAAGTTACTGATTTATTGGGCGCCATGCATGGTCACCGATTTCATGCGGACTACTCTCAGCAACTTGAGATTGATACCGATACGGAAGTTGGCCAAATCGCTTCTGAGTACAACCGAGTGATCGCAAAAGTTCATGAAGAAGTTGAAGGTCATCGAGCAACAAATCATACGTTGAATGATGAAAAGCTGCGTTTGCAGTCAGTCATGAAGCATGTTGGAGTCGGAATCTATCAGTTGGACCATGACGGAAGGTTCTTGTCAGCCAACCCAACCTTGCTAAATATCTTTGGGTACTCTTCGGCGTCGAGTCTAATTGACAATCAAGAAAATTTCATCATTCCTTGGCATAATGGTAACGCTGAAATTACGGAGCATTTCACAACGCGGTTTAAACGTGGCGAAGACATCAAGGATTTGGAAACGGAGTTTGTCGTTGACAATGGTGAAAATCGATGGCTACTTGAAAGTGTAGTCCCAATTCGAGACGCCCAGGGACGTTTGATTTCTTGGCTGGGTACCGTCCACGACGTGACCGAACGTAATCGAGCGATGTTGGCCGAAGTTCAAATCGCGGAAGCCAAAAGTAAGGCTAAAGGTGAGTTTTTAGCGAACATGAGCCATGAAATCCGAACGCCACTAAACGGCGTGATCGGTATGCTGGACTTGTTGGGAACGAGTGACATCGGCGGCAAGGAAGAGAACTTTGTGCACGTCGCACGGTCGAGTGCTGACACGTTGCTGTCGCTGATCAACGACATTCTTGATTTTTCAAAAATCGAAGCTGGAAAACTGGAACTGGAAGAAGTTGATTTCGACCTTCGCGAACTGTTGGAGTCGACTGCCGAGCAATTTGCAATTCAAGCTCACTCAAAGGGATTGGAAATAAATTGCAGACTGGATCAAAACTTGCCATACATGGTCATTGGCGATCCTGAGCGAATTCGTCAATCGATTACTAATTTGATGGGTAATGCCATCAAATTCACGGAAGCGGGCGAGATCAATCTGAACGTAATGCGTCGAGGAAGTGTGATTCACTTCAGCGTGCAAGATACGGGCATTGGAATTCCAGAAGAGGCATGTGCCACTCTTTTCGAATCGTTTGTTCAGGCAGATGTTTCTACAACCAGAAAGTATGGCGGCACCGGATTGGGGTTAACAATCGTCAGTCAGTTGGTCCAACTGATGGGCGGAACGCTCAAAGTGGATAGTGAGGTTGGCCAAGGATCTAACTTCTGGTTTGAACTTGCAATTCCCGTTGCCGCCGAAGCTGTTGAGTCGCAACATCAAAATGCTGCCGTTCTGGAAGGGCTTTCCAAGTGTCACGTTTTGATTGTTGATGATAACGTGACCAACTGCGAAATTTTGGAACAGCAATTGGCTGGTTGGGGAATGAGTGCCGGTGTTTGTCGACAGTCAACATCGGTGGTGCAGAAAATGCTAGCCGCTCAGCGGTTAGGTCGTCCCTACGACTTAGTGATTCTTGATTTTTGTATGCCGGTCAAGAACGGAAAAGACGTAGCGATCGAAATTAAGAATCACCCTGCACTGCATCAAGTGCCGATCATCATGCTCTCAAGCAATCATGACTTGATGACCAAAGATGAACTGGCGGAAGCTAAAATCGAAGTGGCAATGACCAAGCCAGCGCGGCAAAGTCGATTGTTTGATTCGATCGTGTCGGTGCTTTATAAAAAACGAATTAGTCGTGACGCTATCTTAGATTCCGTCGATTCAACGATTGCTGCCTCGAAGACGAACCAGCCTGTCTTGGCTGACCCAGCAACAAGAACAGTAGACGAGACGATTGCTGCGAGTGAACCAGTTCGTAGTGGTCAGCCAAAGCCAAGCGAAACGTTCGTTAACGCGTCAGACAATCAACCTAACGATAATCAACGTAGCGAAACAGTTGGTCGGCCACTCAAAGCTGACGTGCTGATTGCAGAAGACAATTTTGTTAACCAAATCGTTGTCCAGCAAATGCTTGACAGCCTCGGTTATTCGACTGATGTGGCTGCCAATGGTAAAGATGCTTTGATGCGAGTGCAACAAGCCGAATACAAATTGGTACTCATGGACGGCCACATGCCGATCATGGACGGTTTGGCGGCCAGTAAAGCCATTCGTGCTTGGGAGCAAGAACAGCAGGCTGCCGGGCAAGCAGTTGAACCAATTGTCATTGTCGCTCTGACTGCCAATGCAATCGCAGGTTATAAACAAGATTGTATTGATGCTGGGATGAACGATTACCTTACCAAGCCGATCACACTCCAGCGGCTAAAAGAAATAGCCTTGAAATATCTTGGCGAGTCTAAATTGCAGGGGGCCATCGATCGGCAACGATCACGAACACCTCAATCTCAAGGGGCAATTTCGCGTCAGCAGTCAGCTGGCCAAGCACCATCAGCATCGAATCCAAAAAAGAACGAAACCTTAGTCAGTTCGCTTGATTCGCAGGCAAAGGCTATTAACCGTAGCTTGCCAATCGAAGCCAACGAAAACCATTCAGGCCAGTCGGCAATAGACAGCAAGCCAGCAATCGGCAGTGATTTGCCAGTTGGTGATCTAGAGTTGACGTATCTTGATCTCCCGTCACTTGATTCTCGGTGCATTGGAAATCAAGAAATTCAGCGCCAAGTCCTTTCGATCATGCATAACACAATGCCAGACCGACTGATTGAAATTCGACGAGCAATCGACAGCCAAGATTTGCCGAGTATCGGGTTGGTGGCGCACAAACTTAAAGGAGCAGCCGGAGATGCCTCGTTACTGGCCGTCCGAGAATCCGCAAGCTGTCTTGAACAGTACGCCAATCAAAATCAAGCAGATCTAATCCCTGGCACACTGGTTGAATTGGAGGAAAGAATCGCAGCCACTATTTGCGAAATAGAAAAATTGCTCCAGCAACGTGAGCCAGCCACTGAGAGAAATCAATGAATGTAGATCAAACTCAGCCTGGTTTTCCCGTTGGTGCAAGAAATGAGTCACCTCTCTTTTGTGCGTCGGTAAAATCGAATCGACAACTAGCCGGCCAAGCAAGCAGGACCGGTCAGTCGTCGTCGGTCAAGCACTCAGCTACGCTGTTGATTGTCGATGACGAGCTGGTGACTCGTAAAATTGTGTCGCATCAATTGGAAGCTAGTAACTACAAAGTGTTGTTGGCTGAAAACGGGCATCAAGCCATGAAAATGGTGCTAAACGAAAAACCGGACTTGGTGTTGATGGACATTTCAATGCCAGTTATGAACGGTTTTGTTGCGCTGCGGATGATGCGGCAAGTCTATGACAGTGCTGAGTTACCCGTGATCATGATGACTTCCAGTGCGGAAGAGAGCCAGGTAGCCGAGTGCTTCGAGTCTGGTGCCAATGACTACATTAGCAAACCGATTCAACCAGCGGGAATGCTTGCCAGAATTCAAGCGCAGATCAAATTGAAGCAAGCCCAGCATGCGCTGCGAGAAAGCGAACAGCGATACGCGCTTGCTTCACATGGAACGCGAGATGGAATCTGGGACTGGAATTTGGAAACGGGTGAAGTTTACCTTTCGCCGCGCTGGCTAGCGATGGTTGGTGTGGATGATCCCAACTGGGTAGCCGAGGGCAGTTCTTGGTTGGAACTGGTGTTTGATGAAGACCGTGAGCGGGTTCGGGCTGATTTAGAAGCTCATCTTTGCGGAGAAACATCACACTTTGAATCTGAACTTCGGATGCCGGATGGATCGGGCGGATTTAGGTGGATGCTTTGTCGAGGGCTCGCAGTTCGTGACGATAAAAACATTACGACTCGAATCGCTGGCTCACTGACGGATATCACAGAAGGAAAGGTGGCCGACGCGCTGACTGGCCTGCCTAATCGAACACTGTTTCACGATCGCGCGGTCAGGTGCTTTAATCAGTACCGACAAAATCGTTCGCGAACCTTTGGTATTTTGTATATTGACGTCAATGAATTTAAACTTGTCAACGATTCGCTTGGCCACGACGTTGGTGATGAATATCTAATACAAATTTCAGAGCGACTTAGTTCTGCGTTACGGCACGATGGAGCCGTCTTGGCTCGCCTAGGCGGAGACGAATTTGGGATTCTGCTGGAAGGTGTCAGCTCGATCAATGAAGCGATGGTTGTCGCCGAACGCATTCAACAGAAAATCAAAGCTCCATTTACCGTTTCGTCTCGCGAGATACTTGGGCGAATCAGCGTCGGTGTTGCTGTTGTGTCGCGAAAAAATCAATCCGTTGACTGTGTTATTCGTCAGGCTGATACAGCGATGTATTATGCGAAACAGTATTCTGAAAATGGAATTTGCGCGTTCGAGGAACGGATGCAGCAAGAGTCGACCAATCGGCTTGAAATCGGTGGCCAACTAAAGAATGCCATTCGACGAGATGAATTGTCGTTGAATTTTCAACCTCTCATCGATACGGCTGCCATGACGACCGCTGGCTACGAAGCTTTACTTCGGTGGGACCACCCCGTTCATGGAAGAATCTCGCCAGCGGAGTTCATTCCAATCGCAGAAGCCAACGGTATGATCGTTGAGATCGGCAAATGGGTGCTGGAGAAAGCGTGCTTGCAAGTTGCCAAATGGAACCAAACCACCGATCGCCAGATGGTTGTCAGTGTCAACGTCTCCATACGCCAACTCAATGGCACGGGGTTTTTGGAAAACGTTGAACAAGCCTTGGAAGTATCTGGGATTCTTCCCAGTCAGCTTAAGCTGGAAGTAACAGAAAGCTTGTTGATGCAAAAGCCCGAGGAAATGATTGAACTGCTGTGTACGCTTCAGAGCATGGGCGTGACGACGGGGATCGATGATTTCGGAACGGGATATTCTTCGCTGGCCTACCTACACCAAATGCCGCTTAATGTTTTAAAAATCGATCGCTCTTTCGTTACCGATCTAGCTGATTCGGTTAAACACCAAGCGATCATTCGCTCCATCGTTGGGCTCGCACGTAATCTCGGGCTCCAAGTGATTGCTGAAGGAGTTGAAACCAAAACGCAAGCAGATTTCTTGCGAGATTTGCACTGTGAGTTTTTCCAGGGGTTCCTCTATTCACCAGCAGTCAGTGCAGACGAAGCGACTGCGATGATTGATTTTGATTGGTCCACCATTTAGGCCGACGGCAATTTTGGCAGTGATTTTTGTGCGGATAAGCCGAAGAGCTGATCGATCAACGGGTCGTTGGTTTCAGCATGGATGGTTGCTCCCGTTTTGGGGTGTTCGAAGGTAAGTGACTTTGCCAGCAGTAGCATTCGAGTGCCGGTGCCGAGCAACTTTCCGTTGGCGTCTGATGCGGCGATGCCTGCGTAACGGTAGTCTCCGATGATAGGGTGCTTTGCGTCCAACAGGTGCCTGCGGATTTGATGGAATCTTCCTGTGTGCGGCACGGCTTTGATCAAAGAGATTGTTTTTCCTGATCGATGCTGAACCGTCATTAAGACTTCGAAGTCGGTGTGTGCTTCGCGGTTTGGTGCGTCTGTGTCCTTTTGAATTGAGGCCGTGCAGGTCCACGCCGGTAGCTCGGGTTTGCCTTCTACGACCGCCCAGTAGACTTTTTCCATCCCGCCGTCGGCAAGGTTCTGGTGCAGCGACTTGGAGACTTCGCGATCGATGCCAAAGAGCAACACTCCTGCAGTCGGCCGATCGATCCGGTGAATGTTGTAGACCCGAACGCCGATTTGGTCGCGAAGGATTTTCATGGTGACCAGATCCCCCGCTTGAGGCCGCTCAGCCGGATGGACGATGTGACCGGCAGGCTTATGAATGGCTACCAGGCTTTCGTCTTGAAAGAGAATTTTCAACGGGGCGATGGGTTCAGCTGAATCAGTCATGTCGTGTCATCAGAATAAAATGCCAAGAGCCCAATTTTTTTAGTCGGTTCGTTTTCGGTAGTGCGACAAAGAGAAATCGAATTCGTTTTTCTCGTCGGCTTGGAAGGATTCAGTGCTGACGAGTTCGAATTGGTCCCAGGCGACCTCCGGTAAAAAAGTATCGCCTTCGATTTCCGTGTGGACTCGAGTGAGATAAATCTCGTTTACCAACGGCATGCCCAGTCGATAGATTTCTGCACCGCCGGTAAGGAAGGCGATTTCTTGATCGTCGCAAGCGGTCAGTGCTTCTTCGATCGAATGTACAACGACGGCGCCTGCGAATTTGAAATCTGGATTACGAGTGATGATCACGGTTTGGCGACCGGGTAGCAAACGACCAATCGAGTCGAATGTTTTTCGCCCCATCACGATCGCGTGGCCCATGGTCAGCGCCTTGAATCGCTTAAGATCCGCCGATAGTCGCCACGGTAGGTCGTCGTTGACGCCGATCACATTGTTTTCACTGGCGGCTACGATCAGGGCGAGTTTGGGAGTTCGGGTAGGCATGG
>CAZORR010000091.1:3344-11668 GCA_964582115.1 uncultured Pirellulaceae bacterium | reverse complement strand
GAAAGCCACATTGGCGAACCGCTGGACGAAGTGGACAAAGCGGGTAAGTCTCGTAGCAAAGGACGGCGCGGCAAAGGAAAACGAAAAGGCAGTCGCATTCCTCGCGGCAAAAAGCAGCCGTAGTGTAGCTGGGCTTGCCAGAGTTCAGGCCTTGGGTAATCACACCTCGAAGTCTGATGGCTAAGGCTACCTTAGAAGTGAAGCATCTCCGCGAGGGTAATTCGTAGCCCAGATCTTAAATCACGCCGCGTAACGAATCGCCCGTTGTTACCAACTCACCGCGCCCGATCCGCCCCAAATCAATTAACCACGAATCAACCGCGTTTGGCAAACCCGCATTAGCAGCCACGTGTTGTCGAAACTGGCTAGTACGGTCGATGCTCTCGCAAGCGAATTCAGCACCGGCGGCCGAGTTATTACGGTGCCGTTCGGCGTAAGTCGCCACGCTACTAGACAATGCCTGATCGGCTGCTGTTTGAGCGGTTGTCATCGCCAGCGTGCAGTGCCGATAATACTCGATCGCGAAATCAGCAACCAACGAAATTCTTCTTCGCTTCAAGTAGTTCTCTTTGCCCGCAGATTCAGCGAACGCGATCAACTGTTTGGAGAAATCGTTCGCATGAGGATCGCCCGACGCGAGTCGTTGAAGTAACGTTTGTCGAAACTCCAGTACCTCAGGGTCCGCCAACTGCAACGCTCGGCCAACCGAACCACCCGCGGCCGCAGCGAGAACATCAATCGGCACCGCCGGTTCGTCGGAATCTCCGTCGCTGGATGAGCCTACGCGGTTCAACACTTCGACCACTTGCTGATCGGTTAACGGATCGAACCTGACGACCTGGCTGCGCGAAACGATCGTTTGTAACTGTCGCTGTTGACTTGTGCCAAGCAAAATCAACAGCGAGTTCGGTGGCGGTTCTTCCAGCGTTTTCAGCAAGCAGTTTGCGCTTTCGGTGTTAAAGTAATCTGCGTCATCGATAATCGCGATCCGGTATCCACCGCAAAAAGGTTTCAAGCCGATGTCATAAACTAGGCCTTCTCGCCGTCGCTTATCGCCTTTGCCGATAAATAAATCGACCGGCAAAATCGACTTTCCTTCAGGTTTGCGAACCATCAACAAATCGGGGTGAGTCTGCTTTTCAACTTGCACGCACGCTGGACACGCTTCGCAAGCAGTCAATGATTCGATCGGGTTGCGGTCGCACAAAATCGCTTGTGCCAGCTTCAACGCAAAAGTGCGCTTACCGATGCCGTCATCACCCACAAACAAATAAGTGCTGGCCAAACGATTCCGTGTCACGCTTTTTTGAAAGCGTTCACGAGCCGATTCATGACCAATGACTTTACCCCACGACATATTTATTTTCTCGCGATCAACTCAGCTGTAATGTTGTCATCAAATCCTGCGACCCAATCGCTCGTGTCGAAGTCAGAACCTCTCCATAATCAAACCCTGCCGTCGCTCCCACCGCACCGGCAACCGATCGCACGCGATGATAAATGTATTCTTTTTCTTTCGGGAACTGCGTCGCGTAGCAGCGAACCGAATCTAGCTTCAATTCGATCGTCGCCGAAATGTCGTGGACAAACTGTTTCGCTCCCACCCCCGACCATTCATCCTCAAAAAACAAATGGTAATACAACTGCCGTGAAATTACGTGAACGGGCAGACCGTCAAAGTGCTGATCCCATTTGCTCAGCCGACTATAAAAAACAGCGCCGTCGGTAATCTGAGCCGCTTGCCAGTGATCGGGCGAAGCCATCGGTGTTTTGCAGTTTAGGCTCAGGACCAATTTGGGTTGAAAAATCCGAAACTGCTTAGCAAGCGCAACCCGCGCTTCAAAGCTATCGAACAACCGCCTGTTCGGCAGGTCCAAAACGATTCGGTGTATCCCCAAAGTAGCTGCGGCTTGCTGAGCTTCGGCCAGCCGTATGCTTGGGTCGTCGCAACCGGGGGTGGGTTCGCCGTCGGTCAGGTCAATGATCCCGACCGATAGGCCTTGCTGAGCCAAGACGGCCAAGGTCCCGCCGCAGCCGATTTCGCAATCGTCTGGATGAGCCCCGACGGCGATGACGTCGAGTTGTTTTGGGAGTGTTTGTGCTGGTGCCATGCCGTTCAAATTAGGTTAGCAACTCGTTTTGGTAAAGGGTTTGGCGGCGAGTTTGACGGTGGAATTGGCGATGTCATCTACTGAATTTTGTTTTCATCGGTAATGAGGCGAAATCGATCGTTGACATTGCGGTGAAGAAATTGAAAATTAATCGGCTTGAACACCGCTGCCGGGCATTTACTGCAAGTGCCAAACTGGGCAAGTGTCAAACATTACATACGGGGATGGTTGTGACCGACGATCGCCAGCCCTTACAACCTGCGACATCTTTTGAATCAAACTACAACCGACACGCCACAACCAATCATCGCCGACTCCATTGCAGGTCGCCGCGTGGCGTTCGTCGGCAAACTTGGCGGCGTCAATCGCAAGGAAGCTCGTTCGGTCGTCAGGCGTCTGCAAGGCACGATGGTGGACCCGATCGACTCTTCCGTTGATTTGATCGTGGTTGGAGCGGATGTATTTCCCAGTGCCGACCCGGAGCATTTGCTGGACGAAGCGATCGTACAGGCTGTGGCCGAACAAAAGATCACCGTGATTAGCGAAACTCAGTTTTGGCAAATCACCGGAGTCGTCGAACCGGAATCTGATGTCGGCAAACTATACACCCCAGCGATGTTAGCCGAACTGTTGCAAGTACCAATGACGACGATTCGACGTTGGCACCGCCGCGGACTGATCACTCCAACTCGTCAGGTCAAAAAGCTGCCGTATTTTGACTTTGAAGAAATCGCATCCGCTCGTCGCATCGCCGCTTTGATTGCTGCTGGAGTTAACTCAGCTCAAATCGAAAAGCAACTTTCGCGTCTGGCTGAGTTGTATCCAGATTTGCAACGACCTTTATCGCAGCTGTCGATCATCGTTGAAGGTCGCAAAGTCTTATTGCGACAAGGCGAAGGGCTGGTCGAACCAAGCGGACAGAAGCGACTGGATTTTGACAATGCGATTGAACCGGAAAACACGATCAACGATGGGCCACCGGCTACTATTTCGTTTGCTGATGCCGGTGCTGCAAGCGGCGACCAAACAGCGAATCATCGTGTGGCGGAAACAGCCGGTGATTTTTCGTTGGGTTCGGGGCTTCGAAGTAAATCCGATTTTCTGCAACTCGCGATTGAATTAGAAGACGACGGCGAATTCCAAAGTGCAATCGACGTTTACCGAAGCTTGTCGCTGGCACAAGGCCCTTCGGCTGATGTGAGTTTTCGGATGGCTGAGCTTTTGTATCAAGTCAACGATTTGGCAGCAGCGAGAGAACGTTATTCGATGGCGGTGGAGTTCGACGAAGCGTTTGTAGAAGCCCGAGCGAACTTGGGTTGTGTGCTGGTCGAACTGGGACAAGCGGATTTGGCGTTGGCGACGTTCGAAGGGGCGCTGGAGCATCATCCGGACTACCCTGACGTTCATTTTCACCTGGCTAGACTGCTGGATGAAATTGGTAGCGACCGAAAAGCTTGGCAGCATTGGGCTCGTTTTTTGGAGCTCACCCCCAATGGACCTTGGGCTGATGAAGCACGTTTGCGAATCGAAGCCGGACAAACTAACTAGTGCGTTGTTACGGCTAGGTCGGGAGGCTGATAACATCAGCCACAACTGCCAAATTACTTGGGCTCAAACTGTGCGCTAGTCGGCTGCTTTCTGGTTACTTATCCGCTTAGACGGCTATGTCGACGATAAGCTCCTTGACGACGTCTATCGCCGTTTCATAACCTATTAGTATCTGGCCCCGTACCACTTGTCATTATCAAAGCCCGCTATGATCCGCGTTGTAGATTCACATACCGAAGGCGAGCCAACTCGTGTTGTGATCGCTGGTGGACCGCAGCTCAAGGGATCGACTTTTGCCGAGCGTTGGGAAGAATTTCGAGCCAACCACGACGACTTTCGTCGTACCGTCATTTTGGAACCAAGAGGGTACGAGGCGATGGTTGGGGCGCTGCTGTGCGAATCGGACTCCGACGAATGCGCCGCCGGAATCTTGTTCTTTAATAATCATGGCTACTTGGAGATGTGTGGCCATGGAACGATCGGCGTCGCCGCTACGTTGGCTCATTTAAAACGGTTGGATTTAGGTAAGAGCAAGTTTCAGACGCCGGCGGGAATCATCGATGTCGATTTACTGACTCCCAACGAAGTCTCGGTCACGAACGTCGGCAGTTACCTACTGCACGCTGATGTAGCAGTCGAAGTGGCTGGTCACGGCGAACTTATCGGCGATATTGCTTACGGTGGTAACTGGTTCTTCAATGTTAAGTCGCCTGTCGAACTATCGTTGGCAAATGGAGATCAACTACTTTCGCTGGCTACGAACATCCGAGCATGTTTGGTCAAAATGGAGTTCGACGGCGTCGACCCAACTCGGATCGATCATATTCAGTTCTTCACACCCGACTATTCCACCAGTCACTCAAATAATTTTGTAGTTTGCCCCGGCGGTCAATTCGACCGTTCGCCCTGCGGCACTGGGAGTAGTGCGCTATTGGCATGCTTGGCATCTCGCGATCAGCTTAGCGCGGGACAAGAGTGGCGTCAAACCAGTTTGACCGGCGGTCAGTTTTCTGCAACCTATCAGGTTGGTGAATCGTCGACCGACAGCGGTTTGATCAGTAATCCAGTTATCCCCACCATCACCGGTCGAGCTTTCGTTTGTTCAGAGGCCAACTTGATTCAAAACCCAGAGGATCCATATCGTCTTGGTAACGAAATCAAATGGGGCCAGCAAGTATGACCCCAAGCCAAGCCTCAGTTAACCCTACCGCTCACGTCGTGGGTGGTGGAGTGATCGGCATTGCATGTGCGCACTACTTGACTCGCGCCGGTTATCAAGTCACCGTAATGGATCGCGCTTCAATCGGCGGTGCTTGTTCGCACGCAAACTGCGGTTACGTTTGTCCTAGTCACATACTGCCGCTAACCGTGCCCAGCGCGATCCCGATGGCTTTGAAATCGCTGTTAAAACCAAGGTCGCCCTTTAAAGTCAAATTTAGTTTGTCGCCAAACTACGTGAGCTGGATGTTGCAGTTTGCCAAGCGTTGCCGCGAACGAGTTGCGTTAGCGGCCGGGCATCACTTGAAGGCGATTTTGGATGCGTCGCTTGTCGAATACAAAAACTTGATCGCCGACCAGCAGATCGACTGTGAATGGCGTGAGAGTGGGTTACTGCATGTGTTTCAAAACCAAAATGCCCTCGACGCATTCGCTCGGGAGAACGATTGGGTTCAGTCCGAATACCAATGTGGTGCAAAACGAATCGCCGCCAATGAGCTTCCTGGGTTGGACACGACACTGCGGTCGGATTTGGCCGGCGGATTTTTACACGAACATGATGCATCCTTGCGGCCAGATCTACTGAATCAAAGTTGGCGATCAAAATTAGAAAGCGAAGGTGTGCGTTTTCTAGAGAACTGCGACTTGCAAAACATCGTGCGAGACGCCAGCGGCAAGGTTAAGTACCTGAATACTTCGCAAGGACAGCAAAACGCGGATGTTTTTGTGTTCGCAGTCGGAGCTTGGTCGGAGCAATTTGGCCGAGTGCTTGGTTTTAAGTTGCCGATTCAACCAGGCAAAGGCTATTCGGTGACACTTGAGAAACCCGATGTTTCCCCGACGTTACCGATGTTGTTTCCGGAAAAAAAAAATAGGCATCTCACCGTTTGCGAACGGATTTCGAATCGGTTCCATGATGGAGTTTGTTGGATTCGACAAGACGATTCCGGAATATCGAATCCAACAGCTAAAGGATTCAGTGAAGCCGTATTTCAACTTCCGGCTAAACGACACTGAGCAAGAACGCTGGCACGGATACCGCCCAATGACTTATGACACGTTGCCCGTAATCGGCCAGGCTCCCGGGATTGAAAATGGATTCGTGGCGACCGGGCACAGCATGTTGGGTGTGAGCATGGCTCCAGCGACCGGACGGTTGATTGCCGAGATGGTTACAAAGCATCCGACACATATCGACGCGCAGGCATTTTCTCCGGCAAGATTTTGAGTTCGGTGGAAGGCGAGTGCGACTGGCAGTGGTTGTGCGGTAAAATTTGCGACTGAAATGATAAACAACTTTTTTAAAACAATGAACCGAGCAACGGTGGTTAAGTTCTATCGTCGCTCAGAAAAATATTTATATAGAGGAACAGTTGATGAACGATATCTTGGTAGGTGGACAGTGGCGACCAGCAAACTCAACCAGTTCGATTACCGCGGTTGATCCGCGTAATGGTCAAACGATCGAAGGCGAATTTCCGATCAGTAATTGGGACGACTGCGCTGCGGCCATCGAAGCGGCTGTCAAAATTGTACCAACATTAGAAACTGCCAGTCCGGATCAGATCGCATTGTTCTTACGGACCTACGCCGACAACTTGGACGCGAACTCTGAAGCGATTTGTGCCGCTGCCGAAAATGAATCTGGCTTGCCAATGCCGACTCGTCTGCAAAAAGTCGAAATGCCTCGGGCGACCCGGCAGTTGCGTTTGGCCGCCGACGCAGCCGAAAGTCAGGTTTGGCGAAATCCGATTGTTGATGCGGAGATTAATCTGGCGAGTTGCCGCGGGCCGATTGGGCCTGTGTTTGTGATTGGTCCCAATAATTTTCCATTGGCGTTTAATGCAATCGCCGGCGGTGATTTTGCGGCAGCCATCGCTGCGGGGAATCCTGTCATCGCCAAAGCGCATCCGTCTCATCCGCTTACGACCAAGTTAATGGCTCAGCAAGCTCTGGCCGCGTTGGAAGCCGCAGGCCTGCCGCTGGCAACCGTGCAAATGCTGTATCACATGTCGCCCGAAGACGGCATGCGGATGGTCAAGTCCGACGGTATCGCTGCGATTGGTTTCACGGGCAGTCGAAACGCCGGGGTTAAACTAAAGGAAGCCGCCGACGAATGTGGCAAGCCAATCTATTTGGAGATGTCCAGTGTCAATCCAGTTTTCTTTTTGCCAAGCTTGTTTGAGCAACGACCGACTGAAGAAGTGGTCGCCGAATTGTCCGGGAGCTGCTTGTTGGCAGCGGGACAGTTCTGCACGTGTCCAAATTTGTTTGTTTTGATTGACGACCAGCAAGGCCAACAGGTCATCGATGGTGTGAAAGAGAAATTTGAACAACAAGAACCGGGTGTTTTGTTCTCCGATGCCGTACTGAATGGGTTGAGTTCGACGGCTGCTTTGCTACAAGAAAAAGGCGCCGAACTGTTGGCCGGTGGTAAGCCCAGCGACGAAGCGGGTATTCGGTTTCAGAATACCTTGTTCAAGATCACAGGAGATCAATTTTTGGCAAATGCGGAAGCATTGCAAACCGAAGGGTTCGGGCCGCTTAGTTTGGGCGTGATGGCCAAAGACTTAGATCAGTTTTATGAAATCGCCGAAAACATCGAAGGCAGTTTGACCGGCAGCATTTACGGTCCTGCCAGCGATCCAGCGGCTCAAGAGCTGGTTTCGCGGTTACGCCGTCGAGTTGGCCGAATCATTCAGAATAAAATGCCGACTGGCGTTGCGGTATCTCCTGCGATGAACCACGGCGGCCCGTTCCCCGCGAGCGGTCATCCAGGTTTCTCTGCTGTCGGGCTTCCCGGTTCGATCGTCCGATTCACGAAGCTTGATTGCTACGACAATATGGAAGATGCATTGAAGCCAGATTGCCTGAAGTAATCCGATAAGTTTGGCGAGCGAGATTTTTTGAACAGAATGATGCTGGTAATTCATTTTGCATGAGTTGGGGAGTAGCATGGCTAAGAAAATTGAAACCCGAGTACGCGGCTCTGGTGGTTCTGAGGCGATGCTGGACGGTGCGGCGATCAATGTCCTTTTCCTAGGATTAGTGTTGACGGTGACACTTGTTGCTTTGTCTCAGTTCGGTGGCTGGATCCCCGCAAGTATTATCTTTTTTATGACGGTGATCGCTTTTTATTCATTCCGGGCACTTGCTGATATTATTCGCTTGCTTAAAGAAACTGCGGGCATCCCGTATAGCGGCACGATCGCTTCGGGGCCGCTTAGGTCTGAATTTAAGTGTAGCGATTGCAATGCCATTCTTCGTAGCGGGCTTAAGTGCGATTCATGCGGAGCTGAAATTGACTACAACTAACAACTATGCATAGGCTGGTTGTGAGCGTAAAAATAGGCTGTTCTAGCGACTTTGTGACGTTGTCTAACGACGATAGGAAATGCCCGAACCCGGTGCTAGTTTTTGTTGTCCTCAAGAAGTAGAATACGCGTC
>CAZORR010000091.1:2070-3244 GCA_964582115.1 uncultured Pirellulaceae bacterium | reverse complement strand
AAATGCCCGAACCCGGTGCTAGTTTTTGTTGTCCTCAAGAAGTAGAATACGCGTCCACTCAAAGGCAAACCGCCATGAATTCCAATCTTGCTTGCTCAACCGACAAGCCAGCCACAAAACCAAGTTCCAGATCACAGGATTTCCGGGTGACCGAAGATACCGACGCAAATGAGTCAATCGAGCACTCCGCTTCAGGCCCAGCGCCAACGCGAGAAAACCCAGAACTCAGCCTTAAACTAGCTTTGGCGGCTGCGCGAACGGCCGACGAAAATGGCGGTAGCGACATTTTGGTTTTGGACATGTCCGATCATACCGCGATCTTTGATTACTTCGTAATCGCTACCGGTACCAGTCGGCGACAGCTTCACGCAATCAGTGAAGACGTGGACCGCGTGCTTGAAGATGAACTGAACGACAAACGAATGAACATCGATGGTTACGATGACAGCAAATGGATCGTGCTTGACTATGGCACGGTTGTGATCCACTTGTTTGATGAAGATACGCGAAAGTTCTACAGCCTTGAGTCGTTGTACGCGGACGCAAAGAAAGTCGATCTTACCGACGTTGTTAAAGGCGGGAAGTAACCGACTAAATTTGCAGCTGTTGCGATCCTCGCCTTGGAGCAGCGTCTCGTGAATCTCTCACAGCCAGAACAGTTCTTCTGGCTAGGTCGCTATTTGACGATCGTTTCGTGTGAAATCGTTTGTGGTTCAAGGCCATGCTGGCCAACCGTGATCAAAAAATCCTCCTCAGATGCGCGAACGAATTTTAAGCGAAAGCGAATTCGTTCTTGTTTTCCAGAATCTAGTTCAGAGGCGCTCCAAGTCAGTGATCGATCAAGGTCATTAATCTTGGCCTCTCGATCAACCACAAGAATTTCCGCTGAAGCTGGGATTTGCAAACGAATGCTAGAAACCGAAGTCGTTCGGGAAGAACTATTGGCAATTGCGATTTCGTAGTCGCCAACGTGACCAACTCGTAATGTATCAGGGCCATCAATAAATACTGCTACTGGTGCGGCAGGGCGAAGCGTTTCTAAATCAAAGGCTGGTGGCTCCGCAACTTTTGGATCGATCGAGATCAGATCTAGGTTCGGTTTAGCTACCTCTAAGAGGGACGAGACTTGCTCGGTGGTTGTAACGGGAACGTTTTCCGACGCGGCAATCATTTC
>CAZORR010000091.1:0-1970 GCA_964582115.1 uncultured Pirellulaceae bacterium | reverse complement strand
TTTCCGACGCGGCAATCATTTCGGCGCTGAATGACTTTTTAATCAACTGCTCAACGAATGTATTTGTGTTGAGTTGTTGTTCCTTTACGGCAGCAGTATTGGTTTGAGCGGCCACTTTACGAGTCGGCAGCCAATTTGTTTCGGCCATCAATTCCATTGGTTTGCGGGCTACGGAAACGATTGGTGGCAAGGCACGTATTGAAGAATCTTGATCAACCGATTGGTGCGTGTCAGGAGCCGGAATCCAGTTCGTTTCTTTCGTCAAGGCCATTGGCGACCGGGCCACAGAAACGATTGGCGGCAAGACGTGTCTTGAAGAATTTTGATCAACCGATTGGTGCGTGTCAGGAGTCGGAATCCAGTTCGTTTCTTTCATCAAAGCCATTGGCGACCGGGCTACGGAAACGATTGGAGGTAGAGTACTACCTAAAGCGTTCGATCCTGACGATTTTTCGATTTGCTGGTCAGTGCTGATATTTTGGACCTGCTGATCCCCTGCCAACGGTGCTAGTAACGTTTGGGCACATGTTGATGCGTTTATCGAAAGCACACCGATTCCGGCACCAACGAGCAATAACGAAAGTTGTTTGAACGGGAGTATTGAATTGCGTTTCATAGTAACTCTCAGAGTTAGTCGTTGGGCAAAAATAACGAGGAACGGAGAAAACGTTTTGTTGAGTACTTACTTCCTGATCGTGTCTGAATCAGAAGCGTCATTGCTGCCAAAGCTCTGCTGTCGAGCAATTTGCTGAGGCAAAATTTGGGTGGCAATGTCACGGTGAGCGAGCATGGTTTCGCCTGAAAGCAACGCAACCTCTACACTTGTTTTGCCAATTGAGTGTGAAATACCTTGCATGCCAATCTTTTCAATCGCCCCCGGTTCAACGCGGTCCAATTGAAACGCAATGATTCTTCGTTCAGCGTCCAACCATGCGTCATGATCAAAGCGTGTGATTGTTATCTCTTCTGGCACTTTGATGTTTACGGCTACCGGACCAATTGGATGGCCAGTTGGATTCAATACTTCAATCAATAAATCCGCGGGCTGACTTTCGACCAAGGTAGACACGCCTGTTACACGGAATCGTAACTGACCTTTGACTGGGACCAGCGGCTTTTGCAATTCAGAGTTCACACTTAAGTCTGGTGTCTCAGTGGCTTTTTCTGGCCGAGTCAATTCACTGCGAATAACTGGTGTCGGCGTTTGGGGCACTACGTCATCCACAGGAATACTGGCAGGCTTCCGAATGATCGGCGGGGGTGTTTCTGTTTCCAGATCAGCGACTGATGGCAATTTAGCCAATCTAGTTTGGGACGTATTAGCTGACGGAGAGGACGCCGAAAACCGAGAAGGCACATTTGAGTAAATGGGGCTTGGGGGGGTAGGTGCCAAATCGGCTGGGATCGCTGCAACTCTCGGTGCAACAGAATCCGTCTGTGTTTTACTTCGCAAAACTTCCACTAGATTGGGATTTTCTAATACCTCTTCAATCCGCTTCGGCAGCCTCGTCATCTGAAACTGCGCATTAACGGTTTCGATTGGTAGTAGAGATAACAAACCGACTACCAGAAATAGTTTTGAAATTGAATTATTCATTGGCTTCATTTGATATTTGTTCACGATTGCCTAGCGAGTGCCGTTACGAGCGAACGCCGTTACAAGTGAACTAATCGGTAAGACCTGAACATAGCCAACGCACTAAATGATCAGTTTGCTGCTCAAACCAATTGTGTGCTGAAACCCAATCCGCAAAATCCACAAACTTTCCCAGTGGTGCTAGCGTATGTAAATTCAGTTTCTTGCGTCTAGAACGTGTCAAACAGGTAAATACAAGATTTTTCCGATCAAAATCGGAGATGTTCACGTATTTGTCTTCAGTTTGACCTGTGGTGTCACGGGCACCGCGAAAATAGAAACAGACCCGGACGAAACGGTAACCAACCCAAGCCAACTTCAACTTGGCCTTCCG
>CAZORR010000090.1:0-11787 GCA_964582115.1 uncultured Pirellulaceae bacterium | reverse complement strand
ATTGCTACGATATCGTTTCTGATTTTTCGATCTTCGGACATAGCCTAACCCTAGCGGCAGCGTAAAACGCTTGCGATGGTTGGCGATCCTTGCCAAAAAATGCTCCTTCAATTGGGCGTCTGCGATAAGTCTCCTTGCGCAAAACGGTCCCAATCTACCGATCGGCAATCCCAGAACATGACCGTTGCCAATGCTAAAGAAATACGAATATTCCGGTTAGGTAATCATTGAGTGCTTTGTCGGGCAGAATTGCTTGTTGGATTCGAATGGGGTTGCAAATCATTGCTGATAAGAAAATCGCCAACAATTGGTAATTGATGCCCGACCGAAGGTTCGGATAGAATCAAAGAGATCTAACAGCAATAAAAATCCCTTAAGTGGTTATCTCGCATGCTTCTGTCAACAAAAACAAAGTTCACAACACTCGGTTTGGTCGGATTGATTTCGCTGACATTCGCCGCCGGCTTCGCCGTGGCCGACGACGGAGATCCAATCGCCATCCGTCACTGGGGCGACCAAGGGTTTACGATTGAAACGATGTGGGGGTTTCAAATTGGCATGGGCTTGAAGGATGCGAACACTAACAAGTTAGCCGGGAAACCAGATTTGCTTTTAGCCGACGTCGGTGTCGGTGAAATCGTAACGTTGCAGCGACTGCCCAATCAAGCTAAATCATCGATTTCGAAAGAAGCTGCCAAGAGTAAAGATGACAATGCGGTTGTCGTTGAACGTGGACAAGGAAATGCTCCAGCGATGGTCACGGTTGACGGAGTAGCGATTGTTTATCTGAACGCAGCTGTTGAAGCTGAGTTTGCGAAACAGTTGGAAGGCAAGCAGGTTGTGGTGATTGCGACAGGTTCTGGGCTAACGCCAGAAATGTACGCAGCGATGTTTGACTCGCTTAAACCTAAGTTGATGGTGGTTAGAGCAGGTATGGAAAAAGTCGGAGATCAAGCAGTCGAAACCGTTTCACATAACACGGTTGCGGTTTCCAGTGGCAAGCAAGCCAAGGCCAAAGACAAAGCGACACCACGTATCGTTTCGCTTGGTACTGAAACGTATCAACTGTCAGAAGCGTTAACGACTTTGTTTAAAAAGAAAGAAGCTGCTTGTAAAAAATCGCGAGAAGTGTTTGCCAAGCTTTCAGTCGCTCAGATGAACTTCAAGCCCGCCAATGGAACTCATACACCACGCTGGAACACCGAGCACATGATGGGCCGAGAGTTGCAATTCTTTTCGCAGATCTACCACGCGGTGGACCCAGCGATTCCCGTCATGAATCTTAACCCAGCTCAGATGCCTAACAAATATAAATTTGCACATGAGGATTGGACGGGGGAAGAGGAAGCTCGACAAACGAAACGAGTCGAAGATTTCACTCGTCGTTTCGCCTACATGCTTGATGGGATGAGTCTCAACAAACGAGCCAAGGGCAGTCGATTTTGGACGCCAAAAAGTTTGCTTGCTCAGATGGAGCGGCATTACAAACAACACACTGGCAATGTTGTTAAGAAGATGGAACTGGAGGGTTGGCCCAAGGAGTAGTCTGTGACCGGCTGGAAACCTTTGATCACCTTGCGATCACTTCATACCATCTGATACGAAGTTGATAAAAGGTGTGGGGAATAAAAAGGCTGGCAGCGCTGACTTAATACTTTGGGGTTAAGCAGGGAATCCATTCGGGTTTTGACTTTGCCAACGCCATCCATCGACACACATTTCTTTGAGCCCGCGTTTGGCTTCCCAGCCAAGTTCTGCTTTGGCCAGGGCTGGGTCTGCGTAACAGGCAGCGATGTCTCCAGGCCGCCGATCAACGATTTGGTAGGGAATCGGTTTGCCGGATGCCTCGCCGAAAGCTTTGACGATCTCCAGAACACTATATCCGTTTCCAGTCCCTAAATTGTAGGTCACGATGCCGCAGTCTGTGGCGAGTTTATCGAGCGCTAGTACGTGTCCGATAGCCAAATCGACAACATGAATGTAGTCACGTACGCCCGTGCCGTCGGGTGTTTCATAGTCGCCGCCAAAAACGCCCAATTGATCGAGCTTTCCAACTGCGACTTGTGAGACGTAAGGCAACAAGTTGTTTGGAATTCCATTCGGGTCTTCACCGATCTGACCCGATTCATGCGCGCCGACGGGATTAAAGTATCGCAGCAATGCAACATTGCATTCAGGATTAGCCGCTTGCCAATCTTGAAGCACAAACTCCAGCATCAATTTGGTGCGACCATATGGGTTAGTAACTTCGTGAACAAGTGTCGGCGACTCTTCGGTCAGCGGTAATGATTTAGGCAGACCATAAACAGTGGCACTGGAACTGAAGACTAAATTCTTAACGCCCGCAGTTTGCATTGCATGGCAAAGGTTAACCGTTCCCGTGATGTTGTTGTGGTAGTAATTGAGCGGTTGCGCCACACTTTCGCCAACCGCTTTTAATGCGGCAAAGTGAATTACCGATTCAAAATTGGCTTGAGAGAACAGTCGTGTTAACGCGTCAATATCAAGCACGTCACCTTTAACAAAAATGATTTCCTTCTGAGTTAGATCTGCGACTCGTCGTAAAGATTCCTCAGAGCTATTGCTAAGATTGTCGAACACCGTAACTGTGTGTCCGGCGTTTAGAAGTTCAAGGCATGTATGGCTTCCGATGTATCCGGCGCCGCCCGTAACGAGCACGTTCATTTAGATTCCTGTTCAGCATCGAGAGCGATGCACCCGATAAGTGGTTGTTTTTTGGCCTGCAACTTATCAGCTGCAGCTTTGGCTTCGGCGTGGTTTACTTGATTCAAGTCAAGTACTAGATAGATCCCGTCGGCTGCACTACAAAAGGATTTGGAAATCGTGCCTTCATTAAGTCCAACGGATACACAGATGAATTGATAATCTTCTCTTGCGTGTTCTAAAAAGTCAGCCGCTCGACTGCGGACCATTTTTGTTGTATTTACGGTTCCGTACGGAAGAAAATCGAGTCCTTCAGTCGGGCCAGCCTGCAACAAACTTGTCCATGGTTCTCGATCACAGACAACATTGCCGATTCCTTCAGATTCTCCAAGCCCGAGTTCGCTAGAAAGACCTTGGGTCATTGAGTTCGAATCAACTAACAAAACCTTTCCCACGCTGCGTTCGGTAAGCCGTTGAGCGACATCTAACGTGACGTTATCTGTTTCAATGCTATTCTTGCATGCAACAAAAACAATGGTGGCTGGCCGGTCCAGTGGAAATGTTTTTAGAATTGACTCGATCACACGATCAACACTTTTCGTGCCGAAGTCATGCGATTTTTGCGCAATGTTATTATGATTTAAAACCGAGCTTGGTTCAGCAGTCGATGTCACGCCACAACAATCGGGCGAAGATTCATCGGTGCATGTGGCGCCAACAGATACTGGTCGCAACGTATCAATACGATTGCTAAAGGTGCGTGACATCGTCGCCGCTAAATTCGTCTGCCTACGTGAATTTGCTAATTCAACGTCAGGAATCTGAACCTTTACAATGTTTGAATTCTTTGAAATGAATCGTTGACCAGATGGAGCTGGGGAATTGTTCATGGTGTTAAAACCTGAAGGTGGTAGTTGGTGTTTATTCCTTGTTTTCATCTGGTTGATTTCTCAACCGATCAAACAATTTCTCGTAATCCATTCGAGCAGCTCGCCCGGAAGAAATTGGAGAATCTGTCATAGGAAACACCTCTGGTTCTTTAGTGGTGTCGACCGGCGGTGTGCTCGGTGGGACAATCAACATCTCCGAATCATCTCGCACTTTCGGTTCGTCGGGCGTTGGCACGGATGGTGGTGATTGTTCTTCCGATAACTGAGTTTCATTGACAATTTGCTGCTGCTCACGGATGTCTGACAGAATCTGCTGCTCTTGCTTTAATTCAGACGAAGTGGCTTGAAGGCGTGCCAAGATTTCATCGGCTTGACGAGAAATTTCGTCGGATATCCCAACGCTGTCGCGCGACTGGACCGATTCAGACGACCGACTAGTATCCGATGACGTGACTGTAGCAATTGGTTCCTCAGACGCAACCGGTGAGGCTGAGTCGGTCGGTTCAGCATGCAGGTCAGACGATTGATCCGGTGTCGAGTCCGCACCGAAAACGCTATCTTCCGACACGATTGACAAGCCTTTGTCGGCACCGTCTTCTAGAGGCTGATCGCTAGCCGAACCAACAATTGACGCTGCGTCTGAATCCAAGCTAAGATCTGTTTCAGCCGTAAACTGGTCGTTGACGGAATCGCTTACCAAGGAATCATTGACGTCATGTGGCGTCTCGGTCTCTAGCGTGTCGGTATCGACATTTGCAGGATCACTTGAGGATTCCTGAACTACTTGTGGCGGCTGATCGGCGGTTGGATTATGCAGCGGCGTTAACTGTGAAAGATCGGCCGAAGATAGTTTTAGTGCGTTTCGATTGTGAAGGCCGCTGTTTTTAATGATTTGATCTGATATTACTTCTTCAGCCTGAAACGATTCATCAAACGGATCTTCGACCGGCGTTTTAACTTCATCACTTGGGGCATCCATACTGAATTCAATCGTTGCCCCCTCGCCGTTTTGATTTAACGACTCGTTCGTGAGCGACGTAGTGATCTGTTCAGACGTTTCATCAAACGTGGTTGGTTTTCCTGGGACATCCGAAAACGATTCCACAGACGCTTGGAGTGGTTGGGTGGCAGGCGTAAAGCTGTTTGAATCTACGATTGGAGACGTAGGAGACGAATCAAGATCTGACGTTTCCGTTTCTTGAACGACTTGGTTAGATTGTGGTTCGGGCATCAACGCGTCCGCAGCTGATCCTTCCTGCTTATGATCTTCGACACCATTGTCGATGTCGTTCAGTTCGGTTGTTGTTGGCTGGGAATCATCATCGACGGAAGAGTTTTGTTGGGTTAGGCTCGCCAATTCTGTAAAGGAACCAATGCCAGTTGTCGCGATGCCTGCCATGCCAACAATCGAACTAGCATCGTTTGCTAAATCAATTTTAACGGATCGGTCATCCAGTGGCGGATTCGATTCTGACGGCTCATTGGCTGTGTCGGACGTAGCTTCAACAGTACCCGATGATTGAACAGGTGTTCCGAAAACTGCACTTAGTTCCTGTTCCATGGATGTCTGAACTGTTGCTTCAGTCGACTCGGTTGCTGGTTCTTCGGCAACGTTAGTTACAACGGCAGCGTCATTCGTAACAGCTTCATTTTGCATTGTTTGTAACGCGGCAAAATCGACTCCGAGGTCCGAGTCGACTTCGGACGCTGTTGATTGCTTTGGTTCTTCGGGAAGGGCTTTTTCGTGGGTAGCTTCGTCGTCAAGAGGTTCAGTACCTGCAAGCAAGTCGTTTGAAGTGGTTTCTGGTGTTGCAGTTGGATTTTCAAAATCGTAAATGGTTGAATTTGACGGCTGAGGTGAATCGTCGTCGAGTTGGCCAAATTCGATCACCGTCCAGTCACTGTTTTCATTTGTTTGGGCTACTGAAGAAGCAAGTCCAGTGGACGCTCTTCCGCTTGCCATCGGTAGCGATTGCACATCGTTCCATGCTTCCTCAATCAGGCTTGCCGACACGTTTGTTTCACCGCGCGTCGCGGCCAAAATTAAAACAAAATCACAGACTTGATTGATCAGACGAGGACAACCGTCGGTGAGGTCGTGAAGTTTGACAATCGTTTCGTTGGGGAACATTGCCTGGCCATCGCCGCCGACTCGATTGATGTGCTCGACGACATATGCGGATGTATCGTCACGACTAAGGTTACTCAGGAAAACTCGAGAGGCGATTCGCTGGCTAAAAGATGCCAGTGATGGATCAGCCAATTGCTCTTCGAGCGGTTGTCGCCCTGCTAGTACCAATCGGACTCGTGGAGACCCCTCCACGACGATGTTAGTTAGCGTTCGCATTGCTTCCAAAACATCGACAGTCAGTGTCTCGGCGTCATCGGCCAATAAAAGGATGCCTTCTGGCGATTCTTCGGTTGGATTCGCTGATTCAATTACGGCAAAGCGGAGTTCTGTTTCGCTATCCAAATTGACGGGCTTACCAAGCTGAAACAGAATGTTTTGCAGGAGCTCTTTGCCATTTTGGATTTGTGAGCAATCAATGTTCACTACTTGGAATTCAGACTGGCATTCAGTAGCCAGCTTTGCGAGCAACAATGATTTACCTGTCCCGATGTCACCGATGGCGACAACGGGCCCCGCGCCGCGCTGAATACATATTGTTGCTTGGCCGACGGCCTGTGCCATCGCCGTCGCAGGGAAGTAGTGCTTTACGTATGGCGTGCTGTTAAAAGGTCGTGCGTTGAAGTTGAACACTTGTTCGTACATCGCTAGGTCCTGAACTAAATCGGGTGGGTTATTAGGTCCAAAGTCTGAGTGAACTCAAGTTTGTCTAGACGCTGCCAAAATATATTCCGAAAATTTTTGCCATGCCGTCGAACGGATTGTGAAAAAATGATTCTCGAATTGAACTGTCAAGCGTGACAAATCCAATGACAACAATCGCTGTGGTGATTAAAAAGACCTTTGAAACAATTATTAGTGCTTTTGCAGCGGTGGACAAAAGAACTTCACTGTTGCCAATTTGGTTTGCGTTTAGCTTCGTTGGAAGAACAGCAACGACTGGAATCCCTAACGATTGAGATAAGGTGTCAACGTTGGCACTGCGATTTGGAAATGCATGAAACATGGCTACCAAGCCTGTAACTACCAAAGCCAATGAAAGTAACCCTGTCATCGCCCAGCGGTCTGGGGTTGCATTAATGGCTCGTGACTGTACCGAATCAACTTTCAGCACACTGAAATTCGCGTCGCTTGTATCGCGAGTGGTCGCCTGCGTTTTGATTTCGTTGAGCACATCAACCAACGCGTTGGAATCGATCGAATTGATATCGCCTTCAGAGTTGCGTGCGGCTTGGGATCGAAAATGATTAGACGAATTTGTCCTTGCTGACGTCAAAGAATATGGATTCCTAGAAGCACCCATACCACGACGATGGTTCGAGATGCCTGTGTCTCGTATTTGACTAAGATTTGCCTGAATTTGATTTGCCATACTCATGGCAATATCAAACTTTTCGATATCGAGGTTTTCGGAAACAACGATCTCTCCAGCAGTGGTCAGTAATAAACGATCAATTGATTTCGCTGCTTGGTGAGCGACTAGTTGTAAAAATCTCAACTGATCAGGCTGGCCTTCACATATATATTCAATTTTCAGTTGCCCACGCTCGTGTTGAAAGTCGAATCCAAGAGCAATGTTGCCACTAATGGTTTCTTGATCTGAGTATTCGATTGCGCTCGAAAAAACCCGACCTGATCGCTTCGTTTGCTTTATCAGAGTTTCAAAATCCTGGCCCGTTAAATGGGTTGAAATTTCGTTATTCAGCAGGGTTTTAAAGTTTTCAGTTTCGCTTTCGGAAAGCGCTGTGATGTCAGTAGGAAGGCAAAAATCCACTGCTACTGTAGCGCGCACTCCAGGCGATGATGCAGGCCATTGCATGCCAACGAACAGAAATGTCGCAATAAAAACCGCGACAAACGGAAGTGCTTTCTTCATAACCTTGACCAGTGATGAAGTAGGTAGTGATTCATTTAGGGGAGGCATAACACCAATGTCGGTACATATAAGTTCTAGTACGCTCACTCTATATCTCGACTTAACAACCGCCTGTCTTTAGGTAGCCTGTAACGATTATTCGGAATATTCCATGCTAGCAGGCTGATGTCAGATCGTATTTAAACGTCCGTTGGAAACAGGCACCAAACTCAGCGAGTGGTTTGGTCAAACGACTGAAATTTCGGGCTGTTCGGCAAATGCTGAGCGTACCGACGTCTCTGTGCAAGTGACGATGCACTTACGCGAGAGCCGTGTATCAGCCAATAGATTTATTTCAATCACGGCGCAGTCAGCGAATGCTCATCAATGCCATCACGAACAGTGGCCATCGGCAGCAATTCTTGCCGTAAAAACTAAGAGCGTCCAGTAACACCTTGTTGACGACGACGACGAACTCGCTCACTAAAGCGATCCAACACATCTCGCTCGGGGCCTGTCAGGCAGTTCAGGTCGCCACCGTGAGAGTGAAGCTTTTCCAGAACGCGGTCAGCCCAACCATCTTCTTCGATTTCACATTCAATTTCGTACCTACGACGAGCCTCATGTTTTTCGCTGAGCCACTGAGAGTACGCGAAACTCTCATGTTCGTCTTGCTCTTTTCTTTCACTTGCTTCTAGCATGCTGAACATCAAACCGAACTCTTCTTCTTCCAGTTCTCCCCAGGAATCATCTATGACTGATGTTTCAGCTGCCATTGAATAGCGTGCAGCGAAAAACAACGTAACCCCCGCAAACATCAACACCATCCATGAAGGCCCGGCGACTTGAATACCAGGCTCATAGTTTCGCAGCATCAAAATGACACCGGTGCCGATCAGCCCAATGGCAAACGCGTGCCCAATCAGCATGATCGCGTTCTCGGTACGATATTTCGACAATGGCAATTGAAAAGAGAGAATTGCCGACCGTACAATTCGAGCGCCATCAAACGGGTAACAGGTGATTAAGTTAATCAGGAAAAGCTGGAAATTAACCCAGCTGAAAATTTGTAGCACTGTAACCAGGGGACTATTAATGTCAAAACGTTGCGGACGAAACGGATTAATGGCCGTAAACTGATCTGCTTGGTACAGTAAGACAAATCCCATCAAGAACAGCATGCCGTTTGCGAAAAGGCCAGCCGACCGTACTAATACCGACAGCAAACTTGAGTCTTCTAAATCGGAAATACAGTTGCCACCCCACGGAGTAAATTCGATCTCATGAACTTCAGCGCCCATGCAGATCACGCCGAATGCTTTTGCGACCTGCTGAATCACAACCGCCACCAGCAACGCCATCGCGGTCACCGCAGCGGTACCGGAAAAGAAATTTTGATTTGTTGCGCCGTTGTTCCACTCTGCCCCAAAAATCACGATCACAGTCAGCAAAACCAGCATGTGAACTCTTAGCGACGTATTTTCCCAACGTCCGATGCTAAAACTCCAGCTTTGGTTTTCTACCATTACTTGCTCCTAGATCATTCTTCAGTTGGTCACGGGCCGTCTATCCTTTCGCCAGTTTATCCAAAATCACTTTTTTGTTCAACTTCGTTTTTGGTATATTGCGGCGTCAAGTGTAAACAAGTCACATTCGCCGGCCAGAGAGGGGGGAGAATCTATCATTATTTAGATATTTCCAGACTAACCAACTCTTATGCGTTGCAAATCCTGCACATCTATTTTACGGGTGGTCCCGAAAATAAAGTTGCTGCTGCAACAACTTGGGATTGCCTTTCCAAGCTCCTGTGGTTTCAAAATGCCATTGATCGGAATCCGGCCAAAATTCCGTGTTTGTTGGCCACTGAACAAATGGATCCTGTCGTCCCAACACTTTGCTAAGCTTTGTCGAATCCATCGTAACGTTTCCGGCGCGTGGAGGCATCGGGCCCGCTTCAATACGGGGGCAGCCTTGCAGTAGGTTCGGATCGTAGCCACCAACTCGATTGACAATCTGCGCGATCTGAAACAACGACCACTTGGTGTTGCCGCCAGCATGGAAAAGACCTCCGATTCGCCGAGCAAAAACCTCTTCGATCACTTCGTTTAAACACTCTACATAAGTAGGCGTACGAACTTCATCAAAGTAAAGCGTAGCTGGCTTCTGCGCGGCAAACCTAGCTTGGATCCAGTCAATCGCTCCAGCGTGCCCATTGAAGCTCACGCCCATCGGCAACGAAATCCGCAAGATGCAGCTGCTCGGACGCTGGCTGCGAACCAACTGCTCCGCTCGAACCATGGTTTTTCCGTACACGGTCACGGGATCTACCGGGTCCGTTTCCAAATACCCACCATGTCCTACGCCCGAGAAAACTAAGTCGATCGACAAGTGAACCAAATGAATATCGGTTCCCTCAATCGCGGCCAGCAAACTCTCAACTCCCTTCACATTGACCCGTTCTGCCATCTTGGGGTCAAATTCACAAGCCTTCAGCCGGCAGCTTCCACCGCAATTCAAGATTGATCGCACCTGGTTATCTTCAATCAGCCGAAGAAAGTCGTCGCGATTTTCTACGTCACACCCAATGATGCCATCACCTGACAGCGGCCAATTGTTAACTGGTCGAACCCCCAGCACCTGTTTGCCGTACAAACGACGGAAATGCTGGAAAGCATTGTACCCGGCCACACCAGCCACTCCGGTGACTAACAATGGAAACTGATCAGGGGCGAACTTAGGAAGCATATTGATATCTAGTTACGTAAAATGCAGCAGAAGCAGCGGTGCACAGCAGAAGTATTGAAATGTTTACCAAAACATCAAGCAACCAAGATGCCCCAAGAGGCATTTAGCATCAACGGAAGTTAACTTAAACTTTACGCCTTCAGTAGTCTGCATCAACCCGTGTCGCCCTGCCCTCCAGCTCAATTATGGAGTTTACTGTTGTTCAATTCGTCAACGCTTCCATTTCAAATAAAAATCTGCGGACTGACTCAGCCGCAACATGCGATTGATGCGAGAGATGCTGGCGCGGACGCGATCGGTTTAAACTTTTTCGAATCCAGTATTCGCTACACCACCGAAGAACAAGCCTTGTTGATTGCCGCATCCGCTCGCAGCAAGCCGGCGACACCAACCCAAGCCATCCCTCAAATCGTAGGGGTTTTTGTAAACCATTCGATTGACCACATTCTGCAATTAGCATCCAGTGTGAAGCTAGACGGGATTCAGCTGCACGGGAACGAAACCGTGGAGTTTTTTGCTGAGCTTCAGAAAGCTGCTGCCGAGTGTTTTGATCCGAACGGCCAGCCATTTTTTGTCCGCGCGCTGCGTACCCAGCCCAAAAACGATCAGCTCAATAACGATCTAGCAACTGAAACCAATCGCGTCATCGAACAAATCCAATCCTGGTCCGCGTCTGGAGTCGACACGATTTTAATTGATGCGGCGGCGACAGGTGAATTCGGCGGGACTGGCAAATCGATCGATTGGACGCTGCTTCCCCAATTCCAGGCATCTTCAAGTCAACCGTTAGTGCTTGCCGGCGGGCTCACCCCAAGCAATGTCGGGCGAGCGATCAAAATCGCTCAAGTCAAAATGGTTGACGTTGCTAGTGGGGTTGAATCAACCAAAGGCATTAAGTGCCCAGAACGAGTGCAAAAGTTCGTTCAGCAGGCTCGATTGGCTCTGCCTTCCTAACGCTGCAAATGCTTCTTTGCGAATATCGGTTGTGCACCACAACCGATCGTATCAATTCGTACCAACTTCATGCAGTGACATCCTGACTTGGCAAACAGGAGCGGTCTGGTGATTTGACCGGATTATTGGAGAACGCTCGGGTCCTGGCGTTTTTACGTGGCGTGCTCGTAGTAAAGCCTTTAGGCTTATCGCACCGAAGTGAAATCACTAACCCCTTGTAGAGCCAATACTAGAAACAGTTCAGAGTTCAGTTAACGCAGCGCCTCCTTGGCCAATTAAGTGCCACGCCCGCCGTAAGTAACACTCTCTTGTTAACCGGAAATCTCGTTGTTTTTCAAAGAAATATTCTCGAGAAAATCTGCGCAGCATGTTGTTCATTCATGCGGCCGCTTTATAATGCCTCACTGGTCTCGAACGTTGAGCACCATCGGGAGTCCCCGACGTCTTAAATAATAGTGTCCATTTGTATACATGAAATGGCGCTTTCATGCCGCAGTTAACCGAGCAATATCGCTTAGTTGTTGTCGCGGCTTCTTTTTTTTGTGAGAACA
>CAZORR010000089.1:0-12005 GCA_964582115.1 uncultured Pirellulaceae bacterium | reverse complement strand
CTTTATTCTTTTAAAAAATGCGATTATCGCAAAACCACTGCTAATAGTTTTGCTTCTGCATCGTATTAATCCCATCAACGAAGCTTCAAGAAAATTGATCAACATTGGCTTCGTAACTAAAGTGTAACAACCAAAACGCGCGTGCTTAAAAGTCATTACAATAGCATCGCGATAGAAACCATTTACTTTTTTTCAAGCAAATGGGTCTAAAACGACAGCAAACCGAATTGTCCGACACAAAAAACTTGGCTTAGACCGAATCGAGTTGAAACATGAGAGCGCCGCAGCTTTTCTCCGTCAATTTGTCGTGCGTGAAACCGCATTTAATCAAACTATTGCTATTTCTTATTGTCTCGGCAATCTCCGTGGTGGGGATTGCTCAAGAACCAATAGACGGCGACGGTCAGCCTGATTCGATCAACGAACAAACGATTTACGTACCTTACGAAAAACTTCGTGAGGTATTTGAACGCGATGGCCGCGGGGTCTTTCTGCCTTACGACAAATTCCAGAAACTCTGGAGTCAAGCTCGCCAAAATCAACCGAAAAAAGCGGACCTAACCGCCCCACTCGGCGCATTGATTACCGACATTGAGAGCACTGCAACGTTAGGCAAAGAGATCGTCAATGTCGACGCGACGATCAAAATTCAATTGTTGCGAGAAGGTTGGCACCGGGTGCCCATCCGGCTGGCTCAAGCTGCCATCCGAACGGCAACCATCGATGGCAATGAAGCTCGAATCGTGTCAACCAAAAACGGACAGTACGAATTGCTGGTCGCCCACGACAGCGACAAACCCAAAACGATCGAACTCGAACTCTCTTACGCAAAAGCGCTGACCAAAACCGGCGGCCAGAGTGCTGTGGCGTTTAAATCGCCTCAAGCCCCAGTCAATCGTTGGACCATCCGAACCGGACAAAAAGATATCGATGTCAAAATCGACCCGATGATCGCGTCGTCAAAAAGAACCAACGAAGAAGATGATAATGCTGACGGCGACGAGATTTTAGCGTTCGTTGGTGCCGCTCCAGAAGTCAAAATTGCATGGACCCCGAAGGCAGAAGGGGCATCTGGGTTAGCCGCACTTATCTCTGCCGACACGCAAACCCAATTTCGCATTGATTCAGGCGTCGCCCGCACCAGCGCCACCGTTACTTTGGATATTTCGCGATCTGAAATCAACTCGGTTTCACTCGACGTACCGCTAGATCAAAAAGTCGTTAGCGTCTTTGATCGAAACGTTAAAAAATGGGAAGTCGACAAAGGAGATGACTTTCAGACCATCAAAGTTGACTTGTTTGAACCGACGCTAGGGCAACAATTGCTAGCGATCGAGCTTGAAAAGTTCATCGAACAAGCCGACGACACCAGCATCACGGTTCCGCAAATTAAAGCTAAGGATGTTTCTCGCAACAGCGGAATTGTCCTAGTCAATCTATCGTCTGGACTAAGAGCCGAACCCGATAAGAAATCGGGATTGTTGCAAATGGACGCGACGGAGCTTCCCGCCAATTTGAGAAACCAAAAATGGGAATACGCTTACCGATACGCTTCACTGCCAATTGCCTTAGCACTGAACGTAAAAAAGATTCAACCGCAGATCAATGTCGATCAACTGGTTGAAGTGGCCGTCCGCCCCGAAAAACTAAACATTGAATTGTCAGTCGTTTATGACGTTCAGATGGCTGGAGTTTTCCAAGTAAACCTAGACATCCCGAAAGAATTCGAAATCCGTGAAATCCGACCCTTGACCCGTTCAGGACTAACCAACGTGCCGATCGACACGTTCTATCGCGATTCAAAAAACGAAAATCAAGTCCTCGTGACTCTGGGAAAAAAGGCGATCGGTAAATTTGGTTTGCATGTCTTACTGGAACAAACCCTCGACGACTCAAACCTGCTCAGCCCGACCGGTGTCGCCTCAAAAATAAATTTCAACCTACCTAAATCCGCCATCGACGGTGTCGAGTTTTCTAAAGGGAATGTAATTGTCTATTCGCCCGAAAGCCTCCAAGTGAATGCGGCTGACACGAAGGGCTTACGGAATGACAGCTTCAAAAACGTAAGGAAACAACATAACTCGATAATGAACCTATCTGGTACGCGGCCGATTCAAGCTTTTAGTTTTTCACATACCGATGCTTCGATTGAACTCGAAGCCCGACGCCGTCGACCTCAGGTAGCGGTTGAACAAGTTGTGGTGGTTTCGGTGCAATCCGGAGTCGTTCAATATGATGCCAAACTGTTCTACGAAGTGCTCTACAGCGGCGTTAAATCGTTTCGGCTTGACGTGCCGACTTCATTGGTCGATCAATTGCGAAATCGCTCGACCAACATTCTCAAGCAAACCATCCAGCCGCAACCCGAAAACGTTCCCGCAGGATACACTGCGTGGAAACTGACCGGCGACAATGAGTTTTTTGGCAAACAACAGATCCGGTTTACGTGGGAAGAAAAAATTGCCGACCTACCGCTGGGCAACAGCATCGACATCGACGTGGACCGCCTGATTCCGGCTAATGTGGATCGCGGCAATGGGCAAATCGTTCTAACAAAGTCCGAAACAATCGATGTCCGGCCACAATCGGACACCAGTGGCTTGCGACCGATCGATCCTCAAACCGACTTGGCCCAAGGTGTCACCGTAGGTAACGCTGCGATGGCGTTTGAATTTGTGGACGACTGGGCGCTGAAGCTAACGGCGACTCGGTTTGAGCTGCAAGAATTGAAACGAACTAGCATTTCACGCGCCCTCGTCAGAGCAGTCGCTTTGCGGCAAAACGAATTGTCAGTCCAATGCCTGTACCAGATGCGAAGCGTGGGTCAACGAGTCTCCATTCAAATGCCTGCTGGTTTCGATGCGGCGACTTCATTCGACGATCAGCCGATTTCAATCAACGGCAGAAGAGTCACGCCCGAACGCGGCGGACAGAATCTGATTTACGTACCGCTAACTGGATTGAATTCCGACGAGTCGTTTTTATTGGAAATTCGATACACCGTACCCGGCGATCCGCACCAAATCGATTTGCCGTTGTTCATCGACGAACCAGCGGTCCAAAAAGTTTATCTTTGCGTCTACCTGCCATTCGAACGCGCCTTGTTGCAAAAATCCGGTGCTTGGACCGATGAAGCCGTCGACGAACACACGAATTCAATCGCTAGTCTGTTAAGTTCAAACAATCCGAATTCAATGTTGTCGAAAATATTTCGTCGCCGCAGTGAAAATGTCGATCAGTATCTAAGTTGGGTGCAAGACGGCGTGCCGATAGAGTCTTCAGCAAATCAACGGTTCGAAGTCGACGGACGACCGTATGTATTTTCTGCTCTACGCCCCCAACCAGCGCCAGACGGTTCATTACACCTGCGAACCATAAACATGACGCTGCTAAACTTTCTCGTGTTTGGAGTCATCGGGCTACTAGGGCTATTTCTACTTCGCGCTCGTTTAACAACCCAACTAGCAGCCGCTTTTTTCGCGATGGCAGCGTTTATGGTTGTCTGTGTTTTCTTTCCTTTGGTTGCCGAGCACCTATTTAGTGAGGCGCTGTTGCTAACCATAGGCGTCGTGGGGTTGGCATGGTTGGCATCGGGTTTTACACGTTGGGCCAATGGCGTCCGGGGGGTGCTGTCAAAGAAGTCAACGTCAGCGCCTGACGAAAACAATTCAGCGAAAACCGACGATCCTGAGATTGACAACGCGGTTGTTTTAACCGACTCCCCGCCCAGTAACGCCGAAGGTGGTCAGCCCGATTCAGATGACGCTGGAACAGGAGAATCGAAATGAACCGATTAATCTTGACCATAGCCGCCACGATAGCCTGTTTGACATCGGCTGGCGAAACATTGCATTCGCAAGAAAAACCGAACAACAAATCGCCCCAGGATTTCCACCGACAGATTTTTGTTCCTTTGGAAAACCTTGACGTATTACTGGACGGAAACTCAAACCGGGTTCTATTGTCTCGAGACGAATACGATGCACTTCTGAAGTCAGCCAAAACGCGTGAAATCAAACGTGCGCCGATGGACAGCGCAATTCTGTCAGCAAACTACACTGGCGAAATTTCTGAAGGCGTGGCGCTGATCAAAGGCGAACTTGTAGTTGAAGCACTCAACGAAGGGCTCGTCCAAATTCCGTTGCCGCTGACCGGAGTTGCGATTCGCAGCGCAGCCATTGACGGACAACCCGCCAAATTGTGGCGAAATAAAAACAGGCAGATCGTCTTGGTGACTGACAGCCAATCACGGCAAACTCTAAAGATTGAAATGACCGTTCCGCTACAAACGTCCGCTGCCAGGCAAAGCATGTCCTTGCAGTTGCCGGCTCCGTCCGCGACAAGCTTCCAACTGAATGTCCCCGGAAATGTCGAAGTCAAAAGCGGCGTGCCGGTCGTCGAGCGAACTTACGACCAAGCAAACAATACAACTCAGTTTGACCTGCTGCCAAGCCGAGAACCGATGAGTATCGTGATGTCGCTTAATAACCGGCTACTAAAAGACGAACAAGTCACGGTTTCACGGAGCGTGTTGATCCACAAACTTATGCCGCATTCGCAAGAAATGCATGTGACTTGCTCCATGGACGTGATCCATGGTGTGCTAGAGCAAGTCGAATTTTCGGTCCCTGATGGATTTCAGGTCAGCCACGTTTTTACGGAACTGCTTAGCCAGTGGGAAATGACAGACGCGCCTCAAGATGCTAACGAATCTGGCAAACGGTTGCTTGTAAAACTACGACAACCCACTCGTGAGGACTTCGTCCTTAACATCACAGCCGTTCGAAACACGGGCGCGATCGGGCAGTGGAAAGCCGATGACATTCGCCCCGTCGACGTGGCGGGCCATGTTTCGGTAGTGGGAGTTTTAGCCGACACGGCGCTTAAGTCCGCAAAGCTCGTTTCTGAAGGCGTTATCCCAATCGACCATGAATTTCTACTGGCAGCGATTCCCGAGTCCGTCAAAACGATCAGCCGCGCAAATCCGGCAGCCGTGGTTGCCGCGTTTTACGCACCGCAAAAAGACTATTCAATCGCGTCCAGCTTTTCATCGCCGGACCCAGAACTGATTGTGAAGTCCAATGCTCGATTGGTGATTGATGACCAAATGCTTGAGCTACAAGGCGGGATTTCGATGGTCAGTTTGCACGACTCTCGTTTTGACTTCAAAATAATACTGCCGAAGTCATGGCGGCTAAACGAACTGACCGGGGCCGATGGAAATCCGATTCGATTTGACCGGATCAGCGGGGAAGGGGACTCCGAATTTTTGGTTCACTTACCAACAAGAATTTCATCTACGACTGCGACAAAAGTATTTTTTCGTGCCACTAAAACCCCCGAAGGTTGGCTGGAAAAATGGGAATCCAATCAGGTTGAGTTTCCTACGGTCGAGATTGAAGGTGAATCGAAGCACACAGGCGCTATTGCGATTTCTACCGATGAAGACTTAACCATTAAGCCCGGCAAAATTGAAAAACTCGAATTGCTTGATGATACTGACAAACCAAAGTTTGAGCTGAACGGCAACAATGCTCCACTAGCGTATCGGTTCGAGCGATCGGATTATCAGTTAAGCCTTAAGTTGGATCGTCTTAAGCCTTCAGTTACAGCGCGGACATATAATTATGCCCGAATCAAGCCGACTCAAATGCTGATGCATGCTGAATTGGTCTACGACATTAAACAGGCTAGGGCGAGCGAATTCAAGTTTGAGTTGCCGCTCGAATCCCCCAAATCGATTTCGATTAAATCAGCCAAGGGTTCACTGAAGGATTACCACAGCCAAGAAACCAAAACAGGTCGACAATGGACGGTTCAGCTGTCCAAGCCCGTAAAAGGCAAGGTACACTTGCTGGTCGACTATCAAATGCCGCTTAAAGAATCAGAATTAGCGGAAATCAAGCTGGCACCCGTATCGGTCACAGGAGTTGATTTTCAGTCGTCGATGTTTGCCATCGAAGGCTGCAGCGAGCTGGACATAGAAATCGAAACCAAAGGACGCTCGGTCGACGTGGGAGAATTTTCGGAAGCCGTTTATCAGCCCGGACGATACCTACTAGGAGCCTTCTCATGGCCCAATGAGAAATTGGCGATCACTGTAAAAAGTACTCGCCGGCCAGTTTACCAATTGCCAAGTGCGATTGTTCAACGAGCCGAAATGGTGACCTCGATTTCCAACAACGGCAAGTCTCAAACAGCCGCGAGATTCAAACTGGTCACCAAGCAACAACCGTTTTTACGAGTCGAACTGCCCGCCGATGCCACACTATGGTCGGTTCAGTTAGACGGACAACCCGCCAAACCACAACTCCAAGACGGAGCATTACTAATCAGCTTGATCGGAAACGAAACCGGCAAGCTTCGTGATTTACAATTGGTGTTCGAGTCTCCTGCTCGGTCGTTCAATTTCGTCGGCAAAATCCAGGCACACCCTCCGTCGTTGTGGCTGAATGAAACAGGAACCGCACAAGGCATTCCAGTTCCCTTGGTCGATATGCATTGGCGTTTAATCATGCCAGACGGGTTTAGCGTTTCGCACAACGACGGCAAATTTCAATCAGACCAACTCGTCGCACAGCCCACCCCAATACAGCAGCTAGGCAATTGGATCTACCGCTTGGGTGGCGGGATTGGCTGGCACGGCGTGACCGGCAAAAATGCCGGTGTAGTCTATTGCTCAGAGCCATTGGTTGAACGTGAACTCTTTGAAATCTTACGCGGTCCAGCTTTGTCGGGAATGTCTGATGAGTCACCATCGTTGTTACTTGACGACTCAAATTCACTAACGGAAAACATCGAAGAAGACGCCTTAAAAAATAACGACATCCAAAACGAGTCAGGTTTTATCACAGAAAACCGTCCCCTAAGGGAAAGCAAGAAATCACTCAAACGGAAAAAATTTAGCTTATGGGCATTAAGCGGCCTGAGAAGCCTCGACATCCAACTGACCGACACTGGCAATGCGGTTGAGTTCTACAACCTCGGCGAACAGCCAGTGCTAACAGCGACCCTGGTTCATCAATCTCGGATGAACTGGGTCGCGATCGCTTTGGCGTTCTTAATCGCCGCGATGGGTGTTTGGCTAACCAATGGCAAATTCAAGTCGAAAGTGATTTTTGTCGTAGCGATCCTGTTACTCGCTAGTCTTTTGCCGCTTATCGGAACGTTCTTTGATGCATTTCGCACCATCATCGATCTCGCAATTTTGGCGGCGGTGTTCGTGGCGATCTACTTTGTCGTCGCTGGCTTAATAAAATTGGTGGGGCGATCCTTCACTCAAGTAGCAAAGCAAATCCAGTTACTTCTGCTACTGATCGTCTTTTCAATCGGAATCGCCGGTCAGGCGAACGCTCAAAACGTCGTCAATGACGCCGCCGAACTCAAACGGTTGATTGCTGAACTTCAAGCGGAACCGAATGTAAAACTGCCGAGTGATGCCATCATTATCCCCTTTGACGCCAAAGACCCTCGGGGGCGCCAAAAGGCTGATCGCCTTTTGCTGCCGTACGAGCATTATCTGAAGTTGATGAACAAAGCGGATGCCGATGGCCAGCCAAAGACCGACGGTTCACCCGCCAATTACATTCTTTCATCCGCTCAGTATGACCTTCAATTGACACTTGACGCTGACGTTTCAATCAAAGGGGAACTAGTAATCGACGTGCTAACCGATGATCCCCTGTCAATTGCATTACCACTGATGGGCGGTGCCTTGGCTAACGCGACGGTGGACGATGAACCAGCAAAGCTGCAATTCAAAACGATTGAAAACAGGCAACAAACTCGCAAACAACTCGCCTCCAACCCAAACACGGTATTATTGCACCTCGAAGGCCGAGGCACGAAAACACTGAAGTTCACTGTCCAAATCAAACCCGACAGACAAGGCGGTTGGCGCATAACAAATGCGAAATTACCTGTTGGTATGACACGTAGCCTAAACATCAAATCCCTGCCGGAACTCACTGAAGTTCGATTGAACTCCAGTTCCGATCGACGTTCGATCGAAGCGAAGGCCAACCAGGCAATCGCAACGGTACTTGACGCTGACGGCTCGCTACGACTTCAGTGGAAACCTTCCACAGCAACCCAAACCGTCGATCAAACGTTAACCGCGAAATCTGAAGCGATCTTTGACGTTCGTGAAGACGGATTACGATTGACGTGGCGAACAGACCTGGATTTTCGTGGCTCCGAAAGAGACGTGTTCACGTTTAATTTGCCCGACGGTTTCCTTGTCGAACAAGTCAGCGGTGAAAACATTCGATCGTGGGATGTAAAAAAGGTCGGCCAGTCAAATCGCTTGAACGTTTCTACGTTGAGTGCCGCGAAAGACAAAGAAACGTTTACGATTGAACTCAGCCAGCGTGACTTCGCTGTCGGGCAGACAGCCAACCAGTTCGATGCTCCTTATTTGACCGTGGAAGGGGCTGCGCTACACAAAGGCGTCTATACCATCCGCCGCAGTCCAATTATCGAACTCAAAACCAATCAACAAAGAGCGGCCAGCCGGATCGACGAACACCACGGCAAATGCAAAATTGACGTTTCAGCGATCGATTCGAAATCAAGCCCCTTGGGCATTAAGCCGTTCCAGTGTCTCCAGTTCGTCACCACTCCGTTTCAAATTGGCCTGCAAGCAAATTTGGTCCCGCGCACCATCAAAGCCGATACGCAGGCCATTCTACGAATCGGACAAAGCGAGGCGGATTTAGAAACCAAAATCAACATCGTCGTGGGTGCCCGTCCGATTTACAAACTCAGCTTTGACTTGCCCAAAGAAGCTGAAATCCGAAGCCTTACCGCTGGCCTAAATGAAACATGGACATCGGAAACGATTGACGACATTCAGCGGATACAGTTCTTTTTCCCATCGGGCGTCGCCGACGATTTCTCCATTATCTTGGACGCCGGACTGACCGCGTACTCAGGCCAACCCGAATGGGAAGTGCCCAAGATCAAGATAAACGACGTGGAACGACAGAACGGTTTCATTGCGGTTCAAGTAGATCCCGCGTTGTCAATTTCGGCTAACGGTCTACGGAATTGCGAATCCGTATTGATGCAACAAGTCGAAGGCTGGCTGAACCGGTCCCAGCGATCGTCAACGCGGGTTGTGCTGCGAACCAAAGGAGCGGACTACGATGCCAAACTTCGGTTTGCAAAAATCGCTCCTCGTGTCACTGTCCAAACAGTTACCAATGTCCGAACGACCTTGTTTGCAATCGAAGAGACGATTTTGTTGGATTTTGATATTCAGCAAGCCGGGATTCGCCAAGTTCAATTTGAACTTCCCATTTCAATGCAAAAAGCTCGCATCAATGCAAAACTCGTCAGCGAAACGATCATCGATCGCGTAGCGGACAACCCAGACATTGTTCGAGTGACTTTAAATCTTCAGGACGAAGTCATTGATTCATTCCGAGTGGTAGTTGAAAACGATCGCGAGTTGAGCAGCGATCGCCAGAATGTCCCTGTTCCGCGTGTGTTGACCGGCGATACTCAAGATCGATTTGCGACGCTGCAAAACGCGGGGCGAGATGAAATTAACGTGCTGCCGGGCAAAGGATTTCAATCGCTAAATCGGCAACTAAAACAGTTTGCACAGCTTAAACAAAAGCTTAGCGGCGGCGAAGTGACAATGGCCTACGTTGCAGCTGACGAATCGAAAACACCTGTCCTGCAATACGAGACCAAACAACGTGATGTGTTTGATACCGTCGCTGCGAGCATTGAGTTTTCTAAAACCACGATGGTGGTCGATTCCAGCGGCGCGTATCGAGCACTTCAGAATTTCCAAGTGAACAATCGGTCCGAACAGTATCTCGAAATCGAACTACCCGAGGGAGCCCAATTGTTGACCGTGCTTGTCGAGGGCGAACCGGTCAAACCCGTTGCTTGGCCTGCTGCTGCAAACCAACGGCGGCTGAGAATCCCGTTGGTCAAGACACAGTTAGGCGACTTGGACTATCCCGTTCAATTGAAATACGCAGGTCAACTGGGTGCGCTTGCTAATTTCAAAGAAATTGAATTCCCGGTCATCGAAACACTGAACATTAACGTACAGCTGAGCCAGCTTCATCTGCGGCTACCGAGTTCGCATCGCTGGATGAACTTTGGTGGCACGATGACCAAAGTGGATGACCAAGGGAAATTGCAAGAAAGCTATCTCAGTTATAAGCGACGTCAGATACAACAACTTACTGAACAGATTCAGTTTCCATCATCAAGCCTTAGTTCCTATTCTCAGAAACGAGCGTACGGCAATCTGAAAAAACTTGAACAGGACATGCAAGAGTTCGAAATGCAAAATAATGATTTTGATCGCGATGGAAATGAAGTTTTGAAAATACTATCTGCGAACAATGATGCGATTGAAAAAGCGGGTGAATCGTATCGAAATCGAAATGCTGAATTAGGTGATGTTCAGTTCGACAATCGAGCAAGATTCAACACACTCGTTGAACAGCAACAAGCCAAGATTTCCCGTAATTCGATTAACAAAGCCGGTCAGAACTTTAACGACGATGTTTCAAAACTAAATAGTGCGTTGAAGGATCTTAAGAGCCAGCAATCTGCAATTACAGGCTCGATGAACGGCAACCGAGAATTTGACGGACAATGGTTGAGCCGAAATCAACTTGGTGGAGTGCAGTTAGATGACGCCCAGCAAGCTTATGAAGTGCTGGTTCCTCAACCCAGAGCAGTCCCCAATGCGGCGCCGGGCACTGTCCAGCTTAACGATTCGATCGGTTTCCTTAACCCTAACGACCAGGCTCGCAAGCCTGGTGAAAACAATGGAGAAATTGTTCAACGATACCAAGTCCGTGAGGCGAAACCAGAAGGAGATCGCAATGATTTTGGTGGCAACGACGATCCTTTCGGGAAAGACGGTGTTGCCCAACGTGACCGAAAAGGCCAGAACGGACAGCTGGCTTCTGAAGTAGAAAAAGAAAGCGGACTGGGATCGTCACTGTCGAGTTTGGACATTGAACTGCCAGCGCGAGGGTTAGACTTCTACTTCAAATCACCACGAGGTAAAGCGACCGTCATCGCTCGGCCGCTTGAGTCGCGTTCGTTTTCGCGATGGTTGTCGGTCTTGATTTCGATTGGTGTATGCTTCGGCGCAGTGGTAGCTTGCTGGATATTCAGCTGGATTTCCCAAAAAACCGCTCTCCGCCGCGCTGCCGTTCTTTGCGTTTTATTGATCGGCTTAATCAGCCTCGCTTCCTCTTTCTTACCGATCTACGGCTTCATTGCGTTGATCGGATCATCCATCTTGCTAATCCACGGCGCAATCAATTCGATGCTCCGTAAGGCCCTCCCCAAAGCCGCCTGCTAGAAATTGGCACTCATTTGAATTTCCAGTTGATTTGACGATCCGAATACGTAAACGAGGGGGTCCGGCAATTGAATGCGACATAAAATAACTGATTGTATTGAGAACAAGCGATCGGAGAGGTAATCCACGAAACCAACGGATCTGATTTGCTGCGAGCAAGTGTTCGTTCCTTTTCTAGGTCTTCAATAATTGAAAGGTTTACTTTCGCTGATCAGCTGCAAACAATTAATTGTCAATTTTTTTTCTTTGCTCGACGATCCTGAGCTTCTATCAAACAGGAGTTGAACATGGTAGACCTGAATAAGCTACGCGAAGCATTGTCTTTTGGGGCACGGACTGACGATCCTAAACTGATGGCTACGGTCTATAGGACTGAGCTTGAGGGGATGAAAAGGGAGGTTTTCGAATGCGACAACGGACCCAAAGTTATTTCACGTAAGTGCATCAGGTGCTCAGCCGAGTTTTCTGTTACGGATCGGCATGCTGCCCAGATCCCCGAAGATAGTTTTTTTAATACTTGCGATTGTTGTTTCGACAAACTTACAAGCAAATCAGAAATATCGCCGGCTGACCAACAATGGTTAAATACTCTCTTTGGCGAAGTACGAGGTAATCAGTCTGACCAATAGAATTAAGCGATCGTGTTCTTTTCCTTGTGAGT
>CAZORR010000088.1:7105-12158 GCA_964582115.1 uncultured Pirellulaceae bacterium | reverse complement strand
GGCACTGGCAGCCTTGCCGGCTTAACCTGCGCCGGATCCTGTGTAAGTGGTTGGTCATCTTGTTGATCGGCATCAGCGGATACAGATTGGCTTTTGGATCGTTTAACTCGAATCGTAGCATTGCAATGCGGACAAACAACGGATGTCATTTTTGGCACCCGCTTGAATTTGAAACCTTGTTTACACTTCGTGCAGGTTGCAGATTTGATTTTCGATTTCGAAGCAGACATTGGCACCTAAGACCGGAGCTGTTGCGATAAGACGTAAAAGCCATTCTGATTATACCAGACGACGCCTCATGAATTCAGGTGACGGATGACCTTGGGTTAACGAAAGCGAGATTTTTTTAGTTTCATGTATCCATTAGCGCTGTGTGTTGAAAATCCTGTCGCCAGCATCACCCAGCCCTGGCACGATGAATTTGTTTTCGTTTAACTGTTGATCGATTACACAGGTGAAAATTTCCGACTCCGGAAATTTCGATTGCACATGATCAATCCCTTCCGGGGCGGCAATAATTGACAGCATCATGATCTTTTTCGCGCCCCAAGCTTTTACTTCTTCCATCGCCATCACAGCAGAACCGCCAGTAGCCAACATCGGATCCAAGATCATCGCAATATCGACCGGCTTTTCAGGAAGCTTGCTATAATAGTGGACCGGCTGTGCGGTTTCTTCGTCTCGGTAAAACCCGAGATGCCAAACTTCACTGCTGGGGATTAAATTCAATACCGGATCAACCATCGATATCCCGGCTCGTAAAATCGGAATCAAACCAACCGACTGACTCAACCGCTTACCTGTCGTTGGCTGAATTGGTGTTTCAATCGAGAATTCTTCGGTCTCCAAATTTTGGGTCGCATGCAACGCAAGAAGCTGAGACAATTGTGCGACCGATTGCCGAAAACCCGCTGAACTTGTTTCGCGACACCGCAGAGTACTTAAATGGCAGTCAACCAGTGGATGGTTTAGAGTATGGATATTGCTCATTTGAAAATTCGGATTTAGCCAAGAGTAGTTTTCTGAACAACCCAATCATAAAACCTATCCTCACTCGTTTGAACCCGCGACTTGCAATAACAATAAAAATGCCGTCTTGGGCCTATTGGCTGGTTGCACTTGCCTTGCTAACCCAAGTCACTGGATGCCCCCCCCATCCAACAAACAAAAACGTCTCGCAGGCCGTGATCGTTGGCAACTCGATGGCACCCAGCTTGCTCGGCAAACACCAAGCAACAATTTGCCCCAATTGCCGATTCAAAATCATTTCCGAAGTCGCCGGTTCAACGAAACCCTTCGTAACCTGTCCCAACTGCGGGACTCATGTCACGGTCGATGGAACAAGCTCCACTGAGCCCGCCGATCAAGTGAGCATAATGATCGGCCAGCCACCAGAACGTTGGCAGGTGATTGGCTTTCAACGTGAAGGCGATGACCAAGCATCCATCAAACGAGTCATTGGTTTACCCGGAGAAACCGTTTGGTTCGAACACGGAAACGTTGTCGTGCAAACCAAGGATGGCAACCCAACTCTACTCAAAAAAAATTGGAAACAACAACAGGCCACACGCGTTCTTGTTCACGACAATCGATTTCAAGATCGCAGCACTCGCTGGTCGCCACTCGAATCAACCAATCGTTTGAACGCAGTCATACCGGATCAATTTCTATCTGACGGTCGGCACTGGATCCGCTATCAACCTAAACGGTGTTACGAACACTCAACCTCACAGACATGGTCGCCGCGAATCGAAGACTCCTACGGATTCAACCAAAGCATCAGTCGACAACTGAACCTTGTCAATGAAGTGTGTCTGGAGTTTGAATTTGCCCCGGCAACAAGCCCCCCCCAAGCCAGCGAAACGGAATTGCTGATTGCAATCGTAGCTGGCAGACAAACGTATCTCGCTCGATTTGAATTCAATGCTGATTCGGTCGATGTGCAGTTGTTCGATCACGATGATCAACTGACCGCAGTAACTCGTTGCAAGATCGACGACGATCTACCAATTTGTGGAATCTCCAACATCGACCAGCAAATCATTGCTACCGTTGGCGACCAACAGGCTCACTTGCTTGACTTGACCGTGCCGCACGACGACTCGCCGATTGAGCTATTGCTGTCACTCCAGCCATCGAATCCAGATGACTTAAAACGGCTGCGTTTATGGCGTGACACCCACTATTTTTCGCCGGTCTCGCGTGACGAGCTACTACGGCGACAAGCAGACACGGGGCCGGACGGCTACTTTGTAGTTGGCGACAATTTACCCGTTTCTCGCGATAGTCGCCTGTGGTTACAGCCGAAAGTTAAGGCCAAAGACGTTCTGGGGGTCGTTGACATAGGCCAATAGGGAGTCGACTGGTACAATTCTAGGGCGTGAAACTCGCCGAAAAACTCCCCGTCCGAATCGTAGTTGCTGAAATCGATCAAGATGCCGAAACCCAGAAAACGCAGAAACTCATTTCCTGAAGCAAATCGTCGTGAAGCGGTTGCCGAATGGGATTACGCTCAACAAATCGACGCCGACAATCCATCACCAGGAATGTTTGGTTTCTTTCGAGACATCGGTGTTCGCGAGACGATCGAGTCACTGTTGGTTGCGATATTACTCGCGCTGATGTTCCGTGTGTTTGAATGCGAAGCGTTTATCATCCCAACCGGCTCAATGGCTCCATCGTTGAACGGTCAGCACTACGACCTTGAATGCGGCAACTGTCAGTTGCGATACCACACTGGCACGTCCCTACCAAATGCTGACCGCGATACCGTCGATGACAGCACACACTGTCCCATCTGCCGTTTCCCAACTCGACTGCTACGCAACCGCGGGGCAAATCCAGATTTCACTTCCAACAGCGGCGATCGGATTTTGGTCAACAAATTCGCTTACGACTTTTCTGAACCGGAACGATTTGACGTAATCGTTTTCAAAAACCCACACAACGGAAAACAAAACTACATCAAACGATTGATCGGTTTACCCGGCGACAACCTCGCCATCCAAAACGGCGACATTTACCTGTTTGACCAAAATGGCGATAGCTGGGACAAACGAATTGCCAGAAAACCATCATCGGTTCTTCGCCATATTTTGCAGATCGTTGATGACACTCATCACATCGGCCCGCTCCTCGAAGACGTCAATTGGCCATTGCGCTGGCAAGAATTTGATGATGGCAATGACTGGGAGGTTACCCAGTCTGGCGAGCATCCGATTTATAAAACGAGCGGCGGAAACTCCAACTGGCTCCGCTATCGTCACTTCCAGCCTCACAAAAGTGAGTGGGGTACCATCGTCGATGCGAAACAACTACCTAAGCGAATGCAAGACAAGTTGCCCAGCGGCGTCTTGATATCCGACCAGTACGCTTACAACGATTTGCAATCAAGATACCACCGAGGCAGTGTGATTTCGGAAACACGAAATGAGGGTTTGCATTGGGTTGGCGACATCGGTCTTGAATGCGACCTAGAAATAGCACAGGCCAGTGGTGAGTTTTCGTTAGACATCGTTGAAGGCGGAGTTCATTTAATTTGCACGATCGACATAAAAACCGGCACTGCAAAGCTCAGCTCCAAAACGGAAACCGGATCGATTGTCCAGTTTGTCGACGCCCAATCGAACGTGGTTGCCGAACCAACCGCAACCACCAGCATTGGTCCCGGCAGTCATCGATTAACATTCGTCAACGCCGACGACCAATTGCATTTGTGGATCAACGGATCATTGGTTGAATTTGATGCGGCGACCTATACGCGTAACGACGTTCCGCTACCTTACTTTTCAGCAACCGACCCAGGCGATGCCGAACCGCTGGGCATCGCCAGCAGCGGCGCTTCGCTGACGGTCGAGCGTTTGAAAGTCGTCCGTGATATCTACTACACATCGGCGGTGTCCGAAGGCAAGATTACCAACGAATCGGGCTGGGAGGACAAGTCAGAAATTTATTCATTTTTGCGTTCACCAGAAAAATGGGCACAAGCAGATGCGAAGAATTATTTTGGCGCAAAAAAGTACGCCAAGACGCCAATGTTTCAGTTAAAAAAAGGTGCGACACTCGCTCAAGACCAGTTTTTGCCCATGGGCGACAACAGCCCGAATAGCCTCGACGGACGCTTTTGGTTCCGTCGAAACTACGTTCAACGTGACATGCTGATTGGCCAAGCGACATTTATTTATTGGCCACACATGGTTAATCAACCTTTTCCGTACTGCCCGAACTTTTGGGAAATGGGATTTATCCGCTAACGAACGATCAAGTCAAAACCCCACCGGCGAGTCATGGATGACATGGAGAACTCAAAAAGACCGGTTACGGAATCGACAAACACGGAAGGACACGTCATGGAAATTTTATCGGCCAACCAATTGGTCAAAACATATAGTCGACGACGAGTCGTCGATGGTGTTTCACTGGAGGTTCGGGCAGGAGAAATTGTCGGCTTACTGGGTCCCAATGGTGCTGGCAAATCGACGTCTTTCAAAATGATGTGCGGCTTGGTCACCCCCGATCGCGGATCGGTTTTTCTACAAGGAGTCGATGTCACCAAATGGCCACTGCACCGCAGGAGCCGAGAAGGTGGCATGGCTTACCTGCCGCAACAGTCGAGCGTTTTCTCAAAGCTGTCGGTACAGGACAACTTAAAAGGCATGATGCAACTGCTCGGATTCAGTCGTAAACAACAAAAGTTACGAACGGAAGAATTACTCGAACAGTTCAAGATCACCCACATCCGCAAATCAAAAGCCGGCAAACTATCCGGTGGAGAAATGCGCCGTTTGGAGATCGCCCGCTGCCTAGTCAGCAATCCCAAAATTATCATGTTGGACGAACCCTTTGCTGGAATCGATCCCGTTACGGTTCAAGGCGTCCAAGTCGTCATTCGCGAACTCTCCGAAGCCGGCATTGCCGTATTAATTACTGACCATGCTGCCCGTGAAATTTTGCAGATCACCGACCGGACCTACGTCGTAAGCCAAGGCCGGATTTTATGTAGCGGAACCGCTGAACAAATCGTCGCTCACCCCGAAGTCCGACAAAAGTACCT
>CAZORR010000088.1:0-7005 GCA_964582115.1 uncultured Pirellulaceae bacterium | reverse complement strand
CCGCTAACCAAGTCGCTCAGCAGTTCCGATTCTCGCTCAATCGAAAACAGAGGCCGTTGCTGATCTAACTGATCTTTCAATCGATCAACAAAATCCGCGTCCTCCAAACAACGACGCATCAAATCGGCTAACTGATCGGCTCGCCCCGTTTCAAAGTACCCTTCGTAGTCGTCGCCCAAAAAACCACGATTCCCAGGAATGTCAGATGCCAACACAGGCACTCGCAATTGAATCGCTTCCAGCACCGCATTGGCACCACCTTCAGAAATCGAGCTATTGATCGTTGCCAGCGAAGCTTTCATCCAAGACAAAGCAGTCTTTCGATCGCAACCGGATTGCCAGCGATACCGTGTGTCTTGTCGAGCATTCAACAACGCTTGCTGACCATCGGTAACGTCATAAGCATTGCCAATTGATGCTGCAAGCAAATCTACATCCGGGATATGCTCAATGGCCGCGTGCATCAGGTGGGGTGATTTGATGGGCCGCAAGTGACCGATACAAGTGAACAAAGGAGCGGTCGGTGTTTCAATCGGCTTCAACTCTGGCATCGTTACGCTTGGATAAATCACGACCGTCTTTTGCTGCCAACGCGCCGGAACCTGGGGCAAACAAGCCGGATGAGTCACCACGAGTTTCTCAGCCAAGTCAATCGTTTGCTCGGATAGCACCGGGTTTTTCTCAAAACCACCGTTGATGTCGGTACCGGTCAACCGAATAAACAAACGACCCGTTTTCTGTTTTTCAAAGTGCGCCGAAGCGGCGGCGGTTTTAAGCGCATGCAACGAAATCTGCGCATCGGCAGTGGGTGGCGTGTCAGTGTGCATCGCGGTTGCCTGATGACCCGCCAATTGCAGTCGCTCAGCGATCCGTAACGCCGTGGTGGTATTACCACGAGGGGAATCCAGTGGGTACCCAGTACAAACGTTGATCTTCATTGCAATTCACTTGGGGTAGCCGGTCGGATTGGCTTGATGCCACGCCCAAGCAGTTTCGATAATCGCTTTAGGGTCTTTGTATTTTGGTTCCCAACCAAGCTGAACATGAGCCTGACTGGCGTCGGCCACTAACGCTGGCGGATCACCCGGTCGGCGCGGTCCAACCTTCGCTGGAATCGGATGACCAGTAACTTGACGACACGCGTCAATAATTTGTCGTACGCTATAACCGTTGCCAGTTCCTAAGTTCACTTTGATGCCCCGACCAAATTCCAATCGCTCAAGAGCCCTCAAGTGAGCGTCGCCCAGGTCATCGACGTGGATGTAGTCTCGAACGCAGCTTCCGTCGGGCGTTGGCCAATCGTCGCCATAAATCGAAATGCTCTCCCGCTGCCCTAAAGCGACTTGTAACACGATCGGAACCAAATGCGATTCAGGATCATGGTCTTCGCCGATGCCGCCTGCGGGCGACGCACCCGCTGCATTGAAATACCGCAAGGCCGCGAACCCGAAGCCATAAGCCGCTGCGTAGTCATCCAATGCCCGCTCGATAACTAGCTTGGTAAACCCGTACGGATTACATGGAGCTTGCTGAGTTTGTTCGGTGATTGGGATTTTGTCAGGCACCCCATAGGTGGCACAGGTACTGGAAAAAACCAACCGTTTCACATCACACGCTCGCATAGCCTCTAAGAGTTCGAGGGTTGCAGTGACGTTGTTCTGGTAATACTTGGCCGGTTCAGCCACCGATTCTCCGACCAGTGCTAATGCTGCAAAGTGCATTACCGCGTCGATTTTGTGATCTGCCAAGGCTGCTTCGACCAGCGTCCGGTCTTGCATATCGCCGACAATTAGCTCGTTGTCAGGTACCGCTGCCGTAAAACCCGTCGAGAGGTTGTCTAAAACGATAACGTTGTGGCCAACTTTGTTCAGCAGGCGAACGGTGTGTGAGCCGATGTAACCGGCGCCTCCAACAACGAGTACGTTCATAATGCGAGTTTGGCTGTATGCAAAAGGGCAGGGCGATTCAATATTCCCTCACCCCAATCAGTCTAGCATAGCCATTAGCAAATTTCGATCCAAAAACCAGCTCTACGCAACACGACGGAAGCTTTGATCGCGATCAATCAAGTGTTCGATCGTCAGCGCTGGATCGTGGTTAGCACTCCAACCGACGGAAAAGCCTTGCGCCGACTGACGATAATGTTGATAGTTGGACTCTAACTCCAACACACAACTAGCCAAATCCTGCTCATCGGCGGCTGCCAAACCAACAACACCAATTGGAATTGGCTGATTAGAATTCTCATCATCAGCGGCCAGTAAGGTTGTCACTGTCAAATTGTGGATCGTAGCGTTGGATTTCCCGAACGCATTCTTCAACGTAAAGCAAACCCGCGATGCCTGCGGGTGCAAATTAAACAAAACATTTGCATTTCGGCGGCGTTGTCGAACGCCAACCACGCGTTTATTGGTTGCCAATACTTGACCAGATTCAGCGAACTGTTCGACTTCGATTCGGCAATAGATTCCCGGCAATTTAGGCCAATGCCAAGCAAAACTAATTGCCGCGACCGACTCCTGATCATCAGGATAAACATTGAACTCAAAACGATGCTTGCCTTGATCAAAAGAAACCACGCCGCCAGCAAGAGGAAGATTGCTGCGATTCCAATCCAACTGTTCGACCGTTAAGACTCGACCTCGTTCACGTGCTTTTACAACACGGTCGGCGTATGAAAAATTTGCTTCTTCCAGTTGATCCGAAAGCCAGCTTCCTGCTGAAACGATCACTGGTTTGCCACAAGCCAATAGTTCACCCAAAATCCCTGCTCGCCGGCTGTAATAGGTGTGACTGTCGTAAAATAATAATCCAATGTCGGTCGAACGAATCAGTTCCGCGTATTCATCACTGGGCAGGGGATGCTGCGCGTACTCGATCGGCTCGCCCAATCCTTCGGTTGGCGGAACTTGCTTACCGGTCGAATCGTCGGTGTTAGCAGGCGTTGTCAAATCCACCTTATGAGTTTTCGATGGCCATTTCGGATCTGAACGTTGCAAGACCAACTTGACTTTACCGTTGGCAAAGTGCGACGACCACAGGTCGTTGACTAGCGTTTGCAAGTAATTTCGCTGACCTTTTTCACGCCGAATGCCGCCGGGACAAACCATCCTCAGAGCCCCGCTGGCACCGTGAAAACCCTCGTTCGTTTTTGGGGAACGGTTAGCTACCAAGTCACTCGGAAACGGAAGGATGTCTCGAGGAACCACGCTAGTCGAATTGGTTTGTCGTAAATTTGATTTGACCGCAACCCGCGCTGAAGTTGGCGTCTGGAACGCATTGATAAATTTACCAGAAACCGACCGACCATTGCCCTCGCGAAACTCTGCGGCAATTGGATATGGCAAAGACACAAACTCCGCCACCCCCAGAGAATTATATTGATTGGCAAGCGTGGCAGAGGTCGCATAAAAATCGAGCGAATGAAAACTCAACTGTTTCAATGCCGCCAACATACTAGCCGAAATTGCCTTGGCGATTGGGCGTTGAGCAGCATACTCGTCTGGCCGTCCGTCGAACAAATTGAAGTGAAACTGAAGGTGCCATTTCGCTTTCGTCGTATCCGAATTCCGATTCAGGTAGATCGCTAAACCGTTTAGTTCCAACTCCGAAACACCCGTTAAAAATACTTGATCGCCCTTCTGAAGAGTAACACCAGCGAAAAATTTCTCACAATCTACTGCGAACCGCTGAGCAAACAAGCGGCGTCGGCGCTGGTGCAACGCAACATGGGTGTTGCTCTTGATCCGCTTGAACCAACCCGACTTAGGCGGACCAGAAATAACGTTAGCGGATTGACTACGAGTTGTTTTCTGAAGACCAGCAAGGTAGCTGTCAGATTGATAAACGGTGTCACGAAAAACTGATCGAACGATCGTTGAGTCATCGGCTTTGGTGCTGGCAATTGCATCTTGCCAAACCTTAGGTCCGAAAGAACGATGAGTACCAAGGGCCGTTTGAAAGCCCTGTGCCTGCCCAGCCAAAGCAATGCACTGCGCATAGTCCAAGTGATGACCGCCGGATGTTTTGAGCGAATGGTCGATGATGTAGAGAGTGGCCACGGCGTTTTCGTGCGAGAACGGTCAAATTTAATAAATTGTTTGCCGCGATAGTAGGGAAATACAGCTTCCACCCCAAGGCGGATGTGAACAAAGCAAATCGGCCCAAAAACCGCCTCCAACCGACCTAAATCGCCCCGATTCACCTTGACCCACGATTCAAGAATCACATAACCTCTTGCAACTGGTAAACCAACACCCACGCAAAATGGATTTTGCATGTCTGACCGCCCACAACACACAATTATCCTGCCGTACTTCTGCCGCGAAGAAGTCGATCGTTATCTCAAAATCGCTGAACGGCTTGCGCAGTTCCCGACACCAAAGTGCGACATCACGTTTTTGTTGGCATCTAGCCCAAAGACCGAAACCGATGACGAACTGGTAGCGGCATACGCAAAACTTGGCAAAACAATCGCATTTGCCTGCCCAACACAAATCTTTGGATATCCAGAAGGACCGGGAGCGATGTTCTGGGACTGCATGGAATTTCTACAGGCCAACAACGATGGCAGTGGTGGATTCAGTCTGTGGCTGGAATCCGACATGGCTCCAGTGAAACCGGATTGGATTGATCGCCTGTCAGACGAATGGTTCGCGGGCGACCAAACACCAATCATGATGGGCTGCTACGTTCCCGAAGTCTACAAACATCGAATTTTGAAACGGCCAAAGCGAATCTTAGAAGCACACATCAACGGCGGTGCTTGTTACGCGTTGGACTTTGCATCACACATGCCACCGGCGGCGCGTGAAGGCGTGTTTGACATGGCTGTGTTTCAGTTTGCTGAAAAACTCGGCCGTGCACGCTTCACTCGGCAAATCTCATTTTCAACCAACCAACGAGTCCGTCGCGACGTGATGGACCCGAACAAAGTTTTGTTGCACGGATTCATGCAGGAAAAGGACTTGTTCGTTCAACAGTGCCTCAGCCCAATAACCGAATCAGAAAAAAGCCATGCAAACTGGAACGCTACACTCGACCGCTGGGAAGAATTTCGCCGTCGAGTCAAAGTACAGTTCGTCCGTCGCGGTAGACAGGCGACTTTGGAAAACATGTTCTTAGAAAAAAATCGCTTTGAACGACAACACCCAGAAGTGTTTCGGCATCAGCCCAAAGCCGCTTAGGCGAAAGACAAAATGAAAGTCGCTCACTTTTGTACTTTTCCACATGGCGGTGCGGCAACAGCTGCCATTCGCCAACACAACGGTTTGCGACAAGCAGGCATCGATAGCCAGTTCTATTACTTTATCGACGAAAAAGAACAGCTGCGGAGCGACGATTTTTCCAAAATCGAATTCATTTCCGTTCAACACCAAGGCCCATTGGCGTCCGTTAATTCATTCTTTGCCAAACGACGACGTCGTCGGATCCATCGACTGTACGACGAACACTTGGATCAACGTGATCCAATGCTTGAGACCTACGCGATGGCCGAGCAGCCTAACCCCAGCGTACTGGACTGGACTTCGATCGATGCAGATATTGTGAATTTGCATTGGCTCTCTTTTTTTGCTGACTTCCCATCATTTTTAAAATCAATTCCCAAACACATCCCGATCGTTTGGACGCTGCACGACACGCACGCCTTTACAGGTGGGTGCCATTACAATGGAAACTGCATGCGTTTTTCTGACGGTTGTGGTGACTGCCCGCAAGTTCGCTCACCCAACCCGCAAGACGTTTCCTTAACGTCGCTATTGGCTAAACGAAAATCGTATCGCTATAAAAAACTGCAAGTTGTTGCCCCTTGCAAATGGATGCTCGATTTGGCTCGCAGGAGTTCCGTCTGGCCAGCAAAGACGAGTTTCAAGAAAATCGAATATGGCCTGCAACTAGAAAAGTTCCAACCCATTGGCCAAAGCGAAGCGCGTGCGGCGTTGAAGCTGGACCCGAAAAAACGGTTGGTCGCCTTTGGAGCGATGGAAATTGACAACCCTCGTAAGGGTTTCGCCCACCTGATGGCGGCATTGAAAAAAGTGAAAGCTGCAGGTGTGGATTGTGAATGCTTAGTGTTTGGTTCGGGGGAGATCGAGCAAACCGAATGGTTGCCCAAGTTGAACTCGTTGGGATTCCTGGATTCGGCAGAGCGACTTTGCCAAGCGTACTCGGCAGCGGACGTGGTCGTGGTGCCTTCGATCGAAGACAACCAACCGCAAGTCGGACTTGAAGCGATGGCCTGTGGCACACCAGTGATCGCCTTTGACGCTTGCGGGCTGCCAGAATACGTAATTGACGGAAAAACGGGCTGGCTCTGCCCAGTTGCAGATTCAGATGCGTTGGCAGAAAAAATCGCAGCCAGTTTAAACGGCGACGCAAAGAAGTTCGGCGCAGCTGCGGTCAAGCAAATTCAAAAGCGATTCGATGTCCGACAGCAAACCCAAAAATGGCAACAGCTCTATCGCGATTGCTTAGAGCGGTAGATTGATTTTAACGAAACAAAAACATAAGCTCAACGCGCGAGCGAGGGAATCTGTCAAACTTAAAAAAATACACGTTCTTGCGCCGCGAGCTTGCATGAACTTCTCAAAGCTGTTTGAACATCAAAAAATGCAGTCCGGCACCAGGGATATCAAACGTGGTTTCGGATGCTTTGGAAAAACCAGCTGCCGTATAAAACCGAGCTGCCTTTATTCTTGCGTTGCACCAAAATAGATTACCTTCACGCAGGCGGACCTCTTGGATGCACTCATCCAAAATGGAACATCCAATTCTTTGGTCACGGTATTCTGGAAGAACCGCCATTCCGCGCAGCCGATATTGATTCGTGCCGACGGCCGCTAACTCGGCAGAGCTATCTCGCATCATCGTCGCGATGCCAACCAACACCCCGTCCTTGAATCCTCCTATGTGAAAGGTGGTTTCGTCTTGGTCGCCTTCAAACTGACATTGTTCGACGGTCCAATTCGGACGTAGGACTTGCTGGCGAATAGAAAGCGTGTCGGC
>CAZORR010000087.1:0-12286 GCA_964582115.1 uncultured Pirellulaceae bacterium | reverse complement strand
TTGGGGTATGGTTTAAATACAGGCGGTTGTGCATCTGCATCTAACTGCCATACTTTGCGATCGTTAAAGTACTGAATTAGTTCAGCTGTGGCTTCTTCTGAAATTCCTCTGGCCCATACGATTTCTGCACCATCGATGTCTGCTTCATTGTAAACCCATTCGCGAGACGCAACATGGGTTTCAGAATAGCGAACGATAACAAGATCCCGGCCAGGTAAATCAAGCAATTGCTGCGCAGTGGCTGCTCGGTTTTTAGCCCAGATTTGTTGGGGATGTGTAGATTTTTGTTTGATTACCGAGTAGGTCCAAGCGACCTGAAAGGTAATGATGAGAATCGCGAATCCAATTCTCAACATTGGAATGGTTCGAGTGCGTCTCCAAAACTCAATCCAGCTTGCCAATAAAAGCAAAATTACAAGCGGCGCTGCTGGAGCACAATAATGTGCATACTCCCAAGGCGTAGCCATTCCAGCGGCAAAAGCGATGATCGATAGTAAGAATGCGAGTTTGTATTTGGATTTGTTCAGCAACCAAGGCATGCTGAATAAGATTAAAATGAAGGATCCACCACAGAAAAAATCCAGAAAACGAATCGTTGTGATTCCCTTGATTCTGGCTATGTCAGATAGCGATTGAAAACGAGCTTCAGTGGCTTCTTTGTCCCCAACGTAACCAGCTTCCATGACCGGGTGCCGGTACACGGGTTTCTCGCCGGCCGTTTGCCAAAGGAACAACGGTGTCCAGCCATACTGCGCTTCATGAACTCGGTAAGGCATTTCAAACGGACTACCAGTCACGGCGTTGTTGTAAGTCATCGTCCACGTCGCGCCCAAACCAAGTACGATAAAGCCTGGCAGAATGGCACGCATCAAAAACGGACGGAATCGCCACTCTTTATTTTGAACGAGTTTTGTAATTAGCCCTAGACCAACGACGGCAGTCAACACTGCGCCTTCAAACGGCCGAGAATTGGCTAACAGAACCGTCCCCGCGGCGGCAATTAAAGCGTACTTTATTTGGAACGCTTCGTTTAATCGAACAAAAGCTCCTAGTAAAAGTGCTGCCCCCGCCATTGCTAACGTACCTCCCCAATACGCTTGCCCCCAAACCAAATGAAAACCTGGGTGAAGCAGGACGAATAACATAATCAGCCAGTTGTATTTCCGAGGCAACCAACCCGTTAGCATCCAAGTGAGGGCTGCCATCGAAAAACCGGTTGCCAAGCAGGATCCCACGATTGGATGGCCAAGCAACTTACCGACAGCAAGGACGAGTGACTGTGCTGGTTGGTATTTTGAGATGTAACTCGGTTGCTGAATGACGTGATACGTTTCAAAATGATGCCACATTGGGTGTGTCGGATTGGTAATTCGTCCAGAATGAAACGTGTCCGCGCCAAGCAAATAGGCGAATTCGTCGGTGGCGTAGGGGGCGGGAATGCCTTGCACGGCTGTTATCAGTAATGCAATTGCGGTTCCCAGAAAGAAGGTTGTCCAAACGCAGATGCGAGGATTTCTGAACCAGCGTTTTACAGATTTATAAGCAGGTAAACTCTGGTGTTTCTCGGGTGCCATGGAGGGGCCTCAAATCGGAGACGGGTCGCGGAGGTCAAGAAGCGACCGTTGTAGAGTGTGTTGCGAAACAGTTTTAGTTCTCGCCTCGTCGCGCAAGTTTTAAAACTCCCATGAAAAAGCTGGCAGTGATGGTTTGGAATCCGATCGCAGCAAGCGTGATTCCGGGAATGACAACCCGCATTGTGTTGGCATAATCGAGTTGGCCAAATCCAGCCAGACGCCACTGGTTGACGGCGATACCTAGTAATGCCATACCACCAACAAACGTGAGCGAACCAAGAATCAGGCTTCGTTCAAGGGTAAACACCTTGGAAAAACGAACCAAAGATTTGTCGCTGGGCATTAATCCGTGCTCAATTGCAAATGTCTTGCTGAAGACTGCGAACTGAATAAGCTGGTACCCCATCAGAATGGCCAATGTACCAAACAACATTGTGTGTGCATCAAGGCTCGCCCCAAAAATTTTGATTCCAGACATGGCAAGCGTGTACGCGAGGAAGCCCAGCATTAGCATGACAATTCCAGGAGTTTGGAAGAGATACTTTGGGCTGCAAACCAAAAAGAACCTGAGTGTACGCCAGCCATCGCGACACGTTCGCAAGTGCGGTGCGTGGGCTTTTCGGCCATCAGGGTGAAGCGTGATTGGAACTTCGGCAATGTCAGCTTTGAACAAACTGGCTTTGATGATCATTTCGGTGGCGAATTCCATTCCGCAGCAACGCAAGTCGAGCCTTTCGTACAAGTCGGCTCTGAAACCACGCAGTCCGCAGTAGACATCATTGATCGGGGCGCCGAACATACGCTTAACCATCCCTGTGAACATCGGATTACCAATCCACCGATGTGAAAATGGCATCGCACCGGGAAGGACCTGACCGCCGCCACTAGGAAGACGACATCCTTGAACCAGTTCTTTGCCGTCGCGAAGCTTTTCAAGGAACTTGGGGACTTCTAGAAAGTTGTAACTGTCATCGGCATCACCCATAATGACGTATTCGCCACGAGCCGCGGAAATGCCGCCTTTGAGAGCGTTGCCATAGCCCTTTTCTTTGACATGAACGACGCGAGCGCCGAGTGATTGTGCAATTTCAATCGAACCATCGGTGCTTCCATTGTCAGCAATGATGACTTCTGCTGAAACATCATGCTCTTCAATAATTTTGTTGCACTTTTTAATGCATGTGGCCAATGTGTCTGCTTCATTCAGACAAGGCATTACAATTGAAAGTTCAATCGCAGTCTCATTTAAGCCAGTTCTGACCAATGAATCGACAGCGTTAAGTGACTCTTCTACTCGTCGGATGTTTTGGTCAACCTCAGCGGAAGAAACGGATACAGGCGGTATCACTACGGTTGGCACGTCAGATGCCCCGGGAGTCGATGAAGCAGACATAGGTTCTCATTTCAATGTACGATTTCGATTCAGAAATCTACTAGCCACCGAACCTAAGTCAAAATTTAAGATTGACGGATTGTCCGAAATCAAACAGTTCGTTTTCTATTGGCGTTCTAATTGCTACAAGCCGATTGCACCGTGGTAAACTTTAACGAACAAACCGCCGGCGCTACGACTGATCAATCGTGGTTACTCAAGGCACCTAAAATCCGTCGTAGCTATCCATTCCGCATACGTCACCAGCGAGGACTTCCAACCACTTACCAATTGATGGATTTTCTTTGACAACGCTAACCCTAGTGGTAGTCTTTTTCAGTGAAAAATTGACAGCGGTTTGTTTCTTCCGGTGTCTTACGAAATGCTGTCAAGGATTTGGATCGTGAACATCAATACGTCTTCCAGTAACAATTTTTCAGTCGACGCGCCGGATGCTCACGTTTTGCCGAGCCAGCCGGTTCTCATGGCTTCAAGTGATTCGAATAATTCAACTGAATCGGCTGTTTTAAAGATGCAAGCAGCCGAAAAAGAGTTTGATGCGTATGCGAGTCAATACGAAGCTGCTCTGAATGAAGGTTTGAGCGTTTCCGGCGAAGCGCCAGAGTATTTTGCGCGCAAGCGAGTTGAATGGACCGCACAGGTTTTAGAAAACTCAGCCGCGATCGACGCTGTGCTCGATTTTGGCTGCGGCGTGGGAATCGCAACGCCGGTAATCCAGACCGCGTTTGAGCCTAAGTTGGTTTACGGATTCGATCCGTCGACGGAAGCGATCAAACGGGCACAAGTCGATTTTGGCGGCGAAGGCGTCGGCTTCACCGCGACAACGCAAGAGATCGCCACCGACGCGTTTGATTTGGCTTATTGTAACGGCGTCTTCCATCACATTCTTCCAGCGGACCGCTCGGCTGCGTTTGCGACCGTATTTCGCGCGCTCAAGCCCGGTGGCTGGTTTGCGTTTTGGGAAAACAACCCTTGGAATCCCGGCACACGGTACGTGATGAGCAAGATTCCATTTGACCGGGATGCGGTCGTCATTTCACCCGTTGAAGCTAGGTCGCTGTTGGCAACGGCTGGGTTTGAAGTTGCCAGGACAGATGCATGGTTTTTGTTTCCGCGTTCACTGGGCTGGCTGAGACCGCTAGAGAAATTAGTGCATCGATTGCCACTCGGGGCTCAATATCTCGTTCTTGCGCAAAAGCCAATAACGTCTTAGTGCTTATCCCAATACCTCGCGACAAAGTAAAAAAATGCGTCGCTCGAAAAGGTTGTGGGATAAGCTCTTAGTGCTTGAGGGCGTGCCAGCACGCTAGCGTCAAACGCCATGGCATCCTATTCAGTGGGGAGTTCTTTGATGCGGATGTTGCGATACATCAACTCCGCCCACTCGGCCTGCAAACCAATGTGGCCTTCGGCTAGTGGCGACGCTTTCCCGTCCTCATCTTTCTGAGTAAAGTTGAATGTCTCTAGTACGACTTCGCCGTTGAGCATAAACGTTGCTTTCTCACTTCCGTGGACGTGGATTTCCATTTCGTTCCACTGGCCCTTGGGTTTTTCAACTCCCTTGCTCGCCTGAGCATTATTTCTTCCACCTTTTCGCTTGCCGTCTTTAGAGTAGAACCGGCCTGCCATTGGAGTTTCCGTGGCGAGGTGCCTGCCGAGCACAAATAGGTCGCCGGTATGGAATCGCCCCGCCGCGCCTTTACCACGAGGTTTATCAGCGGGCGATTCACCGATTTGCATCTCCAACGAGAATGGCCAAACTCGCCGCAAATTACCATGAACGTGAAACAAAAGCCCAGCGTCACGTTCATGATCGACTCGCGGAGCAAACCGACTTTCAAGCCACTTGTATTCTAGTTTGAGAATGAAATGACTAAACGATTTGTCGCTAACGAGGCAATCTGTTTTTTGTTCTGACCCTGCTTCGCGGTTGGCGTAAACGTGGATCGCTTTTTCTTTTTCATTGACGGAGAAAGCCCCCCAGTTATCGTCGCCGGTTGAGCGAGCTGCTGCCCAACCGTCGAGTGTTTTTCCGTTGAAAAGCGAAACGAATCCTTTCTCGGAATCACCTGCCACTGATGGGGCAGGAGTTTGCTGGGCAGCCGTCGCTAATTCAAACTTCCTGGTTGTCGATTTGTCTGCCGTCGGGAAGTCGTCAGGAACTTTGATCGTTACTTTTCCCGTCGCCGCCCATTCGGTGCCTCGCAAGAAAGTAGTAATGAATCCGACGCCTTCGCAAGAGTAAGCGGCGTGGCCGAGAGTCGAGTGGAAAATTCGTCCGTCTTGATAATCGATCGCCATCAAAATGGGTTCATGTCGGCCGCTGCCCTTTTGTTTTGGCGAAGCGTATGCGGTGGCCAAAATGTTCATGTTAACCGCCGGGCCACGCAGTTTCTCGTACAGTTCGTCTTTGGTATGTAGGAATGATTTTGGAATGCCCTTTGTAATCGGATGATCACTGTCACGAACAACCAGTTTGAATTCATGCTGAGGCCCGTGGTTGCCACCTTTGCCCGGCGATTCATCGCGTATTAGTTTTCCATCGTCGTCGTAGTAAACATAAGGGCCTGATTTTTCATTTCGTTTCCCCCAGCCGCCTAGGCCGATCATTTCGTTGTATTCTCTCCAACGTGGGAAACAATTGTCTGCTGCGTGAACTGAAACCATCCCACCGCCTTCGCTGATGAATTTGGTAAAAGCGGCTTGTGTTTCAGCAGGCCAGTCGGCGGCACCATAGCCGAAGTTATTGATCACGACATCGTATTTTGAAAAATCTGGTTTGAAGTCAGGATCCGCTTTGGCTTTCTTCAGAGCCTGGTATTCTTTGCCATCGTTCAAGCCGTAATCTTTCAGCCACTGGTCGCCTCGCCACGTGAATTTGCTGCGTTGGAGATCGACTGAGAATTTGCCGCTGGTCTCGAGGTACTGCTTGAGCATTGCTGTGATTTTTGGCCAATCGCCGTGATTGTTTTGCCCGTCGACAATCAAGACTTTGATTTTGTCTGCCGCTGCATCATCAGCAACAGCAGAGGCTGCGATGAGCCATGAGCAACAAAGCAAAGCAATAACACGGAAGGTTTTTACCAAAACCACTGACGAAAAATTGCCCAAATCAAACACTCTAGCCCCCTCAGGTAGGCCTGAGCCTACGCCAAAAAATAAAATCATCCCATGCACCACTGGCGATCAGTTTACTCAAGATCACCATGCCCCGAAAGTCTTGAGCAGTTAGGTAGGGCTTGGATTTAAGGCCAGAGTTTGATTTACGACTGCTCTGTACGCGTTTGGGGATTACTTTTTCAAATGAGCCCGCTAAAACTCCTTATGATAGATGCCTATCGGAAATCTAGCTGCTTCAACTATCATTTGGGTTGCCAACCCCGATTTAGTTTAATTTAGAATAGGCGTAGTTGATCGATGACTGAAAAAACCCTTGTGACCTGGCACCAACAATCTGTCGAACGCCAGCGAGGCTGCGTTGTTTGGTTCACTGGTTTAAGCGGCAGTGGTAAAAGCACAGTCGCCAATTGCGTCGATTCGCTGCTGCAAGAATCCAAAGCAAATAGCTTTGTACTCGATGGCGACAACATTCGGCATGGGCTCAACGCAAGCTTTGAGATTCTTGAACCTGTTCATGGTGAAGAGTTCGCAAAACGTTTTGGACTGGGATTCGGTCCACAAGACCGCGAGGAGAATATTCGTCGGATTGGTTGTGTTGCCGAGATTTTTTGTTCGGCAGGTTCAATCGCGCTCACGGCTTTCGTGAGCCCTTACCGGGCAGATCGTGATCGAGTTCGTGAATTAGTAACGGCAACCGGCGACGCAGTAGATTTTGTCGAAGTGTTTGTCGACACGCCGATTGAAATATGCGAATCGCGTGACCCCAAGGGGTTGTACAAAAAAGCTCGTGCTGGTGAGATCAAGGGCTTTACCGGCATCGATGCTCCTTACGAAGCTCCGAAAAATCCAGAGATTCATCTGGATGGTTCCCAGCCAGTCGAACAACTTGCCCAGCAAACGATTGATTTTTTAAAGTCGATCGGAAAACTAAACTAACCGGACCCTCGAAGGTTCGTGGTAGTAGCTGGCAACGACTACCACCAACCGTTTCAATGAAAAGCTGAAAGGCGCGGACATGCGAATTTTGTTGACCTCCGGTCCGACTCGCCAATACATCGACCCAGTTCGCTATATCAGCAATGCCTCTAGCGGCCGGATGGGATGTTGTTTGGCAGAGGCCTTCATCGACCTGGGCCATGAAGTGGTGATCGTTTCTGGCCCGGTAGCAATCGACTATCCACCTCAAGCGACAGTCGTGCCGGTAGTTTCCACCGAGGACATGTTGGCAGCAGCAGCCGAAGAGTTTGCAAATTGCCAAGGCATGGTTGGTGTGGCGGCGCCCTGCGACTACCGTCCTGTCGTGGTCGCAGAAAGCAAAATAAAAAAATCAGGCGGACGGATCCAAATCGAACTGGTCGAAACTCCGGATGTCGTCGCATTCCTAGGTTCAAAAAAACGAGACGATCAGTGGACCGTTGGTTTTGCCTTAGAGACTGATGATGCTCACTTTCGCGCGATCACGAAGTTGCACCGTAAAAACTGCGATCTGGTAGTGCTTAACGGTGTCACCGCGATCGATTCAGTGGAAACGAGTATCGAAGTTTTTGACCCGACCGGTGAAATTGTGTTAACCGCTGCAGGTGCCAAGCTCGAGATTGCCAAGCTGATCGCGCATAAAATACAAACCGAATTGATTGATTAACTTCTTACCAGTAACCCTACCATGCCTCAGCACAACATAAGCGTCCAACTACCAGCGTCGGTGGCTGGGTTAGTCACCGAATCGGCTTTAGACGCTTATGGTAAGCTGGCCACCGGTGATGGGTTTTCTCCTAGCGGAAAAGCGATCAAAGCTCAGCTGGCTGACTTAACACCGGGTTGCTTATTTGAATCGCCCGTTACCAACCTCGCGATGGCTGACGGATGCTTGTCGGGTTTGTGGTTGCTGCACGGCTTCCTCCATGAATCCCATGAGATCAGTCAGTCACTTAAAACTCCCGAGGGCAGTTTTTGGCACGGTATCATGCATCGTATCGAAGCGGATTTTTGGAACAGTCAGTATTGGTATCGTCAGGTGGGATCACATCAAGTGATCGATTCGATGATGGATCGTGAAGTAAGTTACCCGAACGGTTTCGTAGACGCTTGTCAGCGTGCACACGAAGCGGGCGGTGACGCCGAAGTTGCCAACGTCGCGATCGTCGAATGGATTTGTCTGTTCGAGCATTGCTACAATAACGCTTGTTAGTTTTGGTAATCTAATAAGGCCGAACCAAATAGAATCTGTCGGCACGATTCATTGTCAGTCAATTTTTATTCCTGTTCTTTCATGGCTAAACGAAAAGCAGAAATCCGCCTTCGCAGCTACGGGATTTACGAGCGCTGGGACTCGCAAGAAAAAGCGTTGCCCAAGATCAAAGAGTTCACGCTGGAGGTGCCAGCCGTGGTCGACATCGAATTCGGATTGATTGTAAATATCAAGGGCGCCAAAAACCAACTGCTCGATTTCTGCATTGATCACCCGGGCATTTTGGACGCTCAAGGCGTTCGGCGAGACCCGTTTGACGGCAGTGAGTATGTAAAAACCAACGACTGGAATTTTTACTTGGGCGATACCATCTGGCTTCCATTGGCCGACAAACTAGGGCCTTGGCGGATGACGGTTGAGCTCGGTGGAAAAACGATTGCAGAAAAAGTATTTAATGTCGTGCCGCCGATTTCTTAGGAACTCCCTGTTAAACGCCCAACCTTCCAGTAAAGAACACCACAGAACGGTAATTACAGGCGTTATCTATGTAACTAAATTTTGCAGTGAACACGCTAGTGCGGCACGAAAGCAAAAGCCTGTCTTTGGGAATAGCCAAGATTGTGTAGGATGGGCAGCGAGCTTAGGCCACGAAACTGATCTTAAACTTATTTCAAGTGATTGAAACAGTCACTGAACTAGCCATGCAAAACCAAGACAGTAACGACCAAAATTCTGCTGCAAACAAAATGCTCAACGAAGTGAAACGTCACTTGCTGTGTACGTTCGGCTACGACGGACACGTTTCCGAAGGAAATGACGCGAACTATTTGTATCGAGCGACGGTCGCGTCAGTGCGCGATCGCTTGAGCACTCCATGGCGGGAAACTCGGAAACGCTTTGCAGCAACGAACCAGCGCAAGGTGCACTATCTATCGCTCGAGTTTTTATTGGGGCGTTCGCTAAACAATGCCGTTCAAAATCTTAAGCTGCAACAACCGCTCCAAGGTGCCATCGAACAACTTGGGCTTCACATGGAAGAAGTGGTTTCGCAGGAGCATGATGCCGGTTTGGGCAACGGAGGCCTGGGGCGACTTGCGGCTTGTTTCTTGGATAGTTGTGCGAATCTCGCATTGCCGGTTGTCGGATACGGCATTCGCTACGAGTACGGAATGTTCCACCAAAAAATTGAGGCAGGACGGCAAGTCGAAGCCCCTGATCATTGGTTGCGAGAGGGCAACTTGTGGGAGATTGAACGGCCCGAAGACGCCAAAATCATTCGCCTGTACGGACACAGTGAACGCTACATGGACGGTGACGTGATGCGTATTCGTTGGACGGGTGCTAACGAATTGGTCGCAATGCCATTCGACATGCCGATACCGGGTTACGAAAACGAAACGGTCAATACACTGCGTCTCTGGAAGGCCCAAGCAACTGATGCGTTTAACTTGGAAGAGTTTAATGCAGGTAGCTATCCCGAAGCCGTCGCGGCCAAAACGCAGGCCGAGCAAATCTCGATGGTGCTGTACCCTAACGACGCCAGTGAAAACGGCAAAGAGCTACGTTTGAAACAACAGTATTTTTTGGTTTCCGCCAGCCTGCAAGATGTTCTTGAACAGTGGGTGCGAAAGAATGGCGAAGACTTCACCGAATTTGGAAACCAAAATTGCTTCCAGCTGAACGACACTCACCCCGCCACGGCGGTCCCTGAGTTAATGCGTTTGCTAATGGATGAACACCAGTTGGAATGGGACGCCGCTTGGGGGATCACCCAACAATGCATGGCCTACACGAATCACACTTTGTTACCGGAGGCGCTCGAACGCTGGTCGGTTAGCTTGTTCAGCAATTTGTTGCCGCGGCTATTAGAGATCATCTTTGAAATCAACCAACGATTCTTAGCCGAAGTCGCCGCCAAGGCTCCTGGCGATAAAGAATTGATCAAACGCGTGTCGTTGATTGAAGAGGGCCACGATCCACACATTCGTATGGCTTATTTGAGCATCGTTGGTAGTTTTTCAATCAACGGTGTTGCTCAGTTGCATACCGAACTGCTTAAATCGGGGTTGTTCGAAGATTTCTACAAATTGTGGCCAGAGAAGTTCAACAATAAAACCAACGGAGTAACGCAACGTCGTTGGCTGTCACACTGCAATCCTCGGCTACGTCAGTTACTGGACGATTCAATCGGCAAGGACTGGGAGAGCAATCTTGAAAAAATTGAACTTTTAAAGCCACTGGCCGATGACGCTGATTTTCGAAAACAATGGCGATCCGTCAAGCTGGCCAACAAACAACGATTGTCCGAGTACGTGGAAGAGCACACGGGGATTGTTTTCAATACTGAATCTTTGTTCGACGTGCAAGTCAAACGAATCCACGAATACAAACGGCAGCTGCTGAATGTCCTTCACGTGATCCACTCGTACGATCAAATCTTGCAAGGCAAAACCGAATCGATGGTGCCGCGTTGTGTTTTGATCGGTGGTAAAGCGGCGCCGGGATATTACTTGGCAAAGCAAATCATCAAGCTGATCAACAATGTTTCCGACGTTATTAACAACGACCCACAGGCAAATGATTGGCTGAAGCTGGTGTTCTTCCCGAACTACTGCGTTTCTGCAATGGAAGTGATTTGTCCGGGAACCGAGCTGTCCGAGCAAATTTCAACTGCTGGTAAAGAGGCTTCTGGTACCGGCAACATGAAGTTCATGATGAATGGTGCGATTACGATCGGAACGCTGGATGGAGCCAATATTGAAATTCGTGAAAAAGCTGGGGCCGAAAATTTCTTTTTGTTCGGGCTCAACGCAGCTGAAGTTAAGGAAGCCAAAAAAACATACGATCCAAATTCGATCATTGCCGCCGACGAAGATATCAAACGTGTCATGGGGATGTTAGAATCAGGGATGTTCTGCCAAAATGATCCGGGGATTTTCAAAGTGCTGACCGCTGGTTTGCGAAACCCGGACGACCAATGGCTAACCATTGCCGATCTCCGCAGTTATATCGATGCGCAGCAAGCCGTTGCGATCGCTTACCGCGATCAAGAACGGTGGGATCGGATGAGCATTGCCAATACGGCCAGCAGCAGTTGGTTCTCGAGCGATCGGACGATCCAGCAGTACGCGGATGAAATTTGGAAAGTACAACCGGTCGAATTGGAACAGGTTAAATAAAGTCGCTTGTCTGCTTATCTGCAAAACTTAACGATCCGACTGGCTCAGGGGGTTGGGAAACTCCCCGATTCGGTCCGACAGATGCACGTCGATTACTTCTTAGCCGCTCAGCGCCCCGATGGAGGCTTCGGCGGGCGTGAAGGTGAAAGCGATTTGTACTACACCACGTTTGCAATGCGTGGATTGTCGATTTCTGGCGAACTCTATGGCGATGTAGCCGATCGCATCGAAGTTTTCCTAAAACCGATGTTGAACTCGCATCAAACGATCGTCGATTTCTTTTCGTTGTTCTACGCCGCCAACCTACTGAAGGTGTCCGCTGGAAATGATATCTTCGCAGACGCTGATCCAAGCTGGCCGGATCAAGTCGCTGATTTTTTAGAGACTCTGCGACGACCCGATGGCGGATACGCGAAAGCGATGGAAGGTCATGCCGGGAGTACTTACCACACGTTTTTGGTGATGCTGGTATTGGAATTGATTGAACGCCCCGTGCCACAACCCGAGCGGATTGTTTCATTCTTGGAATCGCAACGAGAACAAGACGGCGGTTGGCGTGAGATCCGAGCCAGCAAACGAGCGGGAACGAATCCGACTGCCGCTGCAGTTGGCAGCCTGTTAATTTTAGACGCGATCGATGAAGCGAAAGATCCCGAACTGGTCGCGACCACGTTGGATTTTCTGGTCGAAATGCAAACCAGCGAAGGCGGACTGCGAGCCAACACGCGAATCCCGATCGCGGATTTGCTCAGCAGCTTCACCGGTGCGCTAACGCTAGTGGACTTGGAGGCGTTTGACGAAATCGACATCGACGCCTATCGACGATTCGTGC
>CAZORR010000086.1:0-12305 GCA_964582115.1 uncultured Pirellulaceae bacterium | reverse complement strand
GTCACCGTTTCTTTGGCGAAGATCTGCGGCACCTGCGAGGGATCGGTGGTGTGATAGTGTCGTCCTTTACCGACTCTCGCGATTGTTTCCAATAGATCGATGTCAGCACTGTCACCTGCGGCTACAGTGGAAACTGTCATCTTGGCCGACACCATGGTTTGGGCCAGGCCTTCGAAATCTCCCGGCGACGAGTATCCATCGGTTAACATGATGCAGTGTTTTAGTTTGGCCGACGTCGCCGAAAGCATCTCATAGGCAAGGTCCATCGCTGGATACATCGTCGTTCCACCTCCGGCGTCGATGCGAGCGATCTCGTCACTGATCTTGCCTTTGTTTCTTGCCGACTGCATCTCGCTGATGACAAAGGAATCGCCATCGAACGCGATCACTCCGACATAGTCACGTTTTCCGAGAAGTTCAACCGCGCTACGGGCAGCCGACTTGGCCATTTCAATAGGCTCCCCACTCATCGACCCCGATTTATCGATGACCAACACCATGCCCAACGAAGGATTCTCTTTTTCTTTTTCAAAGTCACTGCGCACGGGCAGGATTTCTTCCAACGAACTCTTGTAGTATCCGCCAAGCCCAAACGATTGTTCGCCGCCGAGCATGATGAAACCGCCACCAAGTTCTTGAACCCAAGAACGAGTGACATCCATCTGCTGCTGAGTCAGTTTTGTTGCGGGAACGTTGGACAGGATCATCAGTTCGTAGTTTTGCAAATCAGCCAACGATGTGGGCATTCCCTGTGGGGGGCGGAGGTCCGACTGGATGCCTTCTTCTTCAAGCGCGTAAGCCAGGTCGCGAATCAAGCTGGGGTCGCTTTCAATAATCAATACTCTTGGCTTGCCAGCGGCGTAAACGAGCCCCGATTCGATGTTGTTGTCCAATAACGTGTCTTCAGCAAGTTTGGAAATGCGGACGGTATAGGCGGCGAGCCGTTCCCCGACGATAGATTGCTGGAACTGCAGTCGATTTTCGCCGACTTTCAGTTTACGCTTTTCGGAAATGACTTTGTGATCGCCGCGGTAAACTTCGATTAGTCCTTCGTCTTCGTGGTTGGACTGCACGACAACTTCAACCATAAACGGCTCGCCTTCGCGCACTTCGGCGGGAACATTAACCGCTGAAAGCTGCACTTCCTGTTCGGATCGAGTGGGAAGTGGGATCACCGACACAGGAACGCGACTTTGTGACGCCGCCGCTAAAGCATCGCCGCGCGTTTCGTTTCCATCGCTCAGCAGAAAAATTCGAGAAACGTACCCAGGCGGAAGATAGCCAGCGGCCGCTTCAATGGCCGACGCGATATTGGTACCGTCACGGAATTGATTCAGTTCCTTTTTAGCGGCCAGTTCTTCGGCCGAAGCGATGGTGACTTCCTCGGTTTCGGTTTTTGCTTGAGCTGTGTTGTCTGCTACGGATGGGTCCGCGGTTTCTTTTTCTTCTTCGCCGAACTGCTGCTGAATATCACCTGTTGTTGAAGCGAACGGTAAATATACGACCTTGCTTTGACCGACCGATTCCTTTGCCGCAGTCAAAACCTCGTCCAGTCGCTCCCGGCCGTTGTCGCTGATACTGGTACTTTGATCGATCAAGAAAATATAATATGGCTCGTCGGTCTTCTGCAGCCAAGCAAATCCGGCAAGGGCCAGCGTGAGCAAAGTTAAAATCAAGCCACGAACGACCAGCGACGCCTTGCGTTGAAACTTTGGAAAGTCACTTAGCGATCGAACGAAAAACAACACCAATAGCGGTAGCGCAACCAGAAGGATGGCCAATGCCCAGGGTCGAGTTATTTCGAAAGGAATCATAAGGTTCAGTATTGGAGATTGAATACGATGCCGGTCGGTCTGCAATGTTCACAAGCAAACGACCGATACCACGTTGGTCAGGATAAAACTCTTCGTTGATGTAACAGCCATTCGGCGACGAACAAAAAGGCGGCCGTCAAAATCAGGTAATACCAAATCGGTCTACCAAACCACCCGGCAAGTGAGGTGGTTTTGGTTGATTTGTCTAGGATTGCTTCAGCCGGTCGCAAATCGGTTTCGCGTTCATTGGCGACGTTGACGGCGAAGTTAGTCATCAGTTCAATGGTCGGTTTGTCGCTTGCTTTCATCGCTGTTGGTGGCTCCTGCTTTCCCAAAGCCCATATTCCGCTGGATTCAAATGGACCGATCGTTAATGAGTCACTGTTGGCGGCTGATGAGTTTGCAGCGAAGGTGGCGATCGTTGATTCGGATTCGTCGGGTGCTTGAAGGATCAACGATTTCCCAGCGAGGTTTTCCGTTTCCATTGACCAAGAAACAAGGTCGCCGGTTACGGACGATTCACGAAAGCCACCAGATGATTCGACGAACCAGTTCAGCGCGTTAGTAACCATGATTGGAAACGTGGTTCGAAATGCGAGATCCGACTTGTCGAGATCAACACTTAGTACCAGACACCTGCCCGATGGGCGTTGGATTTGAGCATAGACTGCTTCTTTCGAAATTGTACCGGCAAAAATCTTAGGTTCATTTTTGAATTCAATGCTGCGCGCTTCCGGCAGAACAACGTTATCTAATCGCACATGTGTCATTAGATCTGCCTTGCTGTCGATCTCGGTGACAATCGGATTTTCGATTGTTTTCCCGATCGTCCATTGGTCGCAGTTGTCAATCGGATCAACGACGAACACGTCTCCTGCCGGAAGGACCTTTGGAGTCATGCGGTGTAGAACGATCAAGGTCTCTTTGGGCCATTGTTCAGGCATCTCCGTGACGGTCGTGACGTTGGCCAGTGGATTGGCTTCGAAGACCTTTCGCAGGAACAGGTTTCCTTCGGTAACAATCAAAACCTGCTGAACTTTTTGTTCTGGTAAAATCGCCCAGGCGTTGTCATCAGCCGTCAAAGCGTTGAGCGTCGAGACTTTGTTAGCCGTTTTCGTTTCGTTGTTCAAATCAGTCGTTTCATCAGGACTCGCGACGGCGATCTCGGTCAACGCAGCGGCCAAGATGCCCCCCGTGCGAGACGTTTTTTCAATCGACTGTGTCCACAGTTCGCCGGGTTCAAGTTCAAGTGGAATGACATCAACGATTGAATCGGATAGTGAAATTTCGAGACGACAATTGATTGGTTGTTCGGATGCGTTTTTGACGGAAGCCAGCACTTCATAGCCCAGCATATCGATCAGGCTTCGGCGGACTTGGAACTTTGTGATGCCAACGTTATCCGCTGGCGTTGCGAAAACTTGCCATGAGATTTGAATGTCGGATTTTTCTTCTTCAGACCTTTGCGCATCGACCGAGGGCAAATCGTCGGCTGGCGATTGACTTGCGGCATTACCTGGTTCCTCCGACTCTTCCAGCTGGATCGAAGTGTCGGCACAGCCGTCGGTCAGTACGATTACCTGCCCGTTGGGCTGATCGCCAATGAGTTGTTTGCCCAGTTCAATGGCAGAATCCAATTGTGTTGGGTTGTCGGTGACTTTGATTGAACCGATGGCCTCTTTCAATGTCGGAATATGGCCACTCATTCCAAGTACAACGTCTGGTCGGGAACCAGCGAGCACGATTGCCATTCGGTCGCGGAATCGCAAACCGTCAGCCAATTCGATCGCTCGATCGATCGCGGCGTCAAACCGAGTCGGTGAAATGTCAGTGGCTTTCATGCTGGCCGAGTTGTCAATCACCAATACAACGCGACGAGCTTTCAGCATTTGCCATGAAAAGTTAGGATCGGCCAGCGCCAGCACCATCAAACCCATCAACAATAATTGAGCCAATAATGACAGCAGGTGGCGAAACCGGTGCCAGAGCGAACGCGGTGGCTTTTCGTCAAAGATTTGTTTCCAAAACATGTTCGTTGAAATGGGAACTTGTCGTAAACGCACCTTCAGAATGTAGAAAATAATGATTGGAAACGCAATCAATGCAAACGCGAGTGCAGACGGAACAGCGAACGACATACTAGGCCCCCGCTTCGCTTGAAGCCGAGACTTGGCCAGCGGCACGCATCATCATGTTCATCACCAGATCGTCGAACGGAACATGGGAAGGCGTTTGTGTGCAGCCCATTCCGTAGTTGCGACAATAGTCTCGAACCGAAGTTTGGTGTTCTTCGAACAGCTTTTTGTACTGACGAATGTTTTTTTCGGTGACAGTAACTTTACGGTTGGATTCTGTTTCAACGTCAATTAACTCGACGTCGCCCAGCATCGGCGGATTGATTTCTTTTCGATCGAAAAGTTGCACAACATGTCCGTCGTAACGCCGATATCGTAGTTGGTCGAGACCGGTTTGAAATCCAGATTCGTCAAACAGATCGCTCACGACCACTGTCATCCCGGACCGTCCGCTACGATGGACAAGTCCCTGAACGCCGCGAGAAAGGTTGGTGCTTTCACCCGTAAGGCTGAGCTTTTCCAGAAACTTCATCAGTGGCAAAATACGAGCCTTGCCGCGAGTCAACGGAAACTCTTCAATGACCGTGTCGGAGAACGCGATCACATTGATGCGATCAAGGTCAGCCAACGCGATATACGCCAATGCCGCAACGACTTGTCGAGCCAGATCAAATTTGGCGGGATCTCCAAACCCCATGCTCTTCGAACAATCGAGCATCAAGTAAACATGCAAGTCTTGTTCTTCTTGGAAGCGTTTCAACAGCAAGTCACCATGTCGCGCGTAAATATTCCAGTCAAGATACCGAAAGTCGTCGCCCGGCGAGTACTCACGGTGATCGGAAAACTCGATACCCGAACCCATTTGCACGGTTCGCCGTTGAGCCAGAAGTTGACCACGGAACACACGTTTCGAAAGGATCGAAAGGTATTCGAGTCGAGTCAGAAAGTCAGGGGGAAACAGCATTGAACTACGATGGCGATCTTGGTCGGGGAAGATGATTTAATGCTGACAAATGTCAAACAGCTGCGGCCTCGAGTGCTCTTTCGGGGACATGCTTTAAGATTTGGTCAATCACATCGTCAGTACTGATCCCCTCGGCCTGTCCTTCAAAGTTCAAAATCAACCGATGCCGAAGCACCGGTTTGGCCATCGATTTTAGATCTTCGCGGGCAACGTGAAATCGTCCATCAAGAATCGCGCGGATTTTCGCGCCTAGGATCAAAGCCTGAATGCCGCGCGGGCTGGCACCGAAACGGACAAACTTCTTGGTCGGCTCGGCAACCAATTCGTGATCCGGATGAGTTGCCAGCACGAGCGCGATTCCGTAACGTCGCACTTCATCGGAGATCGGAATCGTGCGAGCAATTCGAGACATTTCTCGAATTCGTTCGCCGTCGAGTACCGCTGACGCGGCTTGGCTGCCCGATTCAGTCGTGCGATCAAGAATTGCTTCGATCTCTTTGGCGCTCGGATACTCAACTAGTAATTTACAGAAAAACCGATCCAGTTGTGCCTCCGGTAGTGGATAAGTGCCTTCCATTTCCAGCGGGTTTTGCGTTGCCAGCACAAAAAATGGCTCGTCCAAAATATGAGTTGTACCGCCAACGGTAACGGAATGTTCCTGCATCGCTTCCAACAAAGCGGATTGAGTTTTTGGCGTCGCGCGGTTTATTTCGTCTGCCAGCAACACATTTGCGAATAACGGTCCTTTTTGAAACTGGAAAATCTTTTGGCCTTCATCAGATTCGATCACCATATTGGTACCGATCAAATCCGCAGGCATTAGGTCCGGTGTGAATTGGATTCGAGAAAAATCAAGCTCCAGAGCATCCGCCATCGTTCGCACGAGTAGCGTTTTTCCGAGTCCGGGTACGCCTTGAAGCAACACGTGCCCGCCTGCTACCAAGGCTAAGATGGTGTCGTCAAGGATTTGGCTTTGCCCGACGATGACTTTTGAGATTTCTGACTTTAAAAGTGAAAAGTCATTGCGAAACTGTTCTAGTTGTTGTCTAGATTCATCGGTGATCGTCATGCAGATTCCGTTAAAAATGGTTGCAAGTCAGTTGATAACAATGCATAACAGTAAGGACTTAAGTGCTGCCTTTTGTTTAGCTGTTATTCAAAGTAAGCTTGATTATCATGTAGCCAATATTCAAATGCAACAAAATTTTTAGTTTATTGCAAACAATTAAGCTTCGTTTTCGAAATCGATGTATTGCCAAATTTCTTCCAATTTTTGGAACAGGATGAGAAGTATGAATTCAATGTCCCGTTGTATTCCTGGCTCCACCGTGATGGTGGCGATCGTAGTTGTTGTCGTGTTTTTTGGTTGTTTGTCGCCATTGCGGTGTATCGCAATTTGTAGTCAACAACCGATTGTGGGCGGCTCGCCGCAAGATGAACTGTCGGCCGAAGAAGCGAAAAGTATCAAAATCGCAGACCGTTTTTTTACGATCCTCGAAAAAAGCCCTCGTCGCGGCACAGCCTTGGAGCGAGTTTACGGGCACCATGTCGAGTTCGGAACGTTGGACGAATTTTTACAAGGGCTGAGGGAGCGAACTGATAATACTCCAGAAGACGGGACAGCATGGATGTTGTTGGGAATGTTTGAGGCTCATCGAGGCGAAGACGCTGATGCGGTGGATGCATTTTTAAAGGCCGAACAGTTCCGAAAAGAAGACGCGTTGGCCAGCTACTATTTGGGCCAAAGTTTGTTGTTGATCGGTCAGCCTGAAAAGGCCGTTGCAGCCTTTGAACGAGCGGTCGAGCGTAAACCGCGTCGCCCCGACATGTTGGAGATCTTTCGACAACTCGGTCGTGTGCACCAAAGAGCTCAGCGGACGGAAGCGGCGCTGCAGGTTTGGGACCGCCTAGAAAAGCTATTTCCCGATGATGCGCGTGTTCAAGAACAAATCGCAACCACGATGGTTGAGGAAGGCGAATACAAACTCGCGCTCCCACGCTACGAAAAACTTACCACGCTCGTTCAAGACGACTATCGCAAAGTCACGTTTAAAGTGGAAGCTGCGGAGCTTAAAATTCGATTGAACCAACGCGACGAAGGTATCGCCGATTTAGAAACGTTGCTCGACGATTTGAATCCAACTGGCTGGCTGTTTCGCGATGTTCGTCGTCGTATTGAAGACGTCTTTTTACGTAGTGGCGATCAAGATGGGTTGGTGACTTATTACCAGGAATGGATCAAAAACAACCCGGAAGACATTGGCGCGATTGCGCGTTTAGCACGGTTTTTAGCGTCTTCGGCGCGTGTCACCGAAGCCAGCCAGTGGATGGAAAAAGCGCTTAAAATGGCGCCCAAACGAACGGACTTACGCAAGAGCTTCATTAACCAACTCGTTAACGACCAACGTTACGCCGAAGCTTCAAAGCAATATGCCTTACTAGTCGAATCGGCTCCCGGAAATCCGGATTTCCTACGTGACTGGGGCAAGTTGGTGATGAAGGATCGGCGTGTCGATAAGTCCAAACGCCGTGAGCAAGCGGTTAAAATTTGGAGCCGTATCGTGGATGTTCGCCCCAACGATGCAATCACGAACGCACAGGTTGCAGATCTCTATCGTCAGTCTGGACTCGAAGGCGAGGCGATCCAGCGATATCAAAAATCGATTGAACTGGCTCCCGGCGAAGCGCAGTACCGTGAGTACCTCGGTGAGTACTTTCATATCCTCAAACGCCCCGCAGAGGCGCTGAAAGTTTGGGAAGCAATCGCCGAAGGTAAACGCGAGACACCAGAAAACGTCGCAAGGTTGGCGGAAGTTTACAACAGCTTTGGCTATTTACCGCAAGCCGTCGATAAGATTGCGCTAGCGTGCAAACTGAAGCCGAAAGAGTTCGCACTACAATTAAGGGCGGCCGAATACCATATGCGTCACGGCAAGTTCGAAGAGTCGTTGGCATTCAATGCGGCCGCAGGCGAACTGGCCGCTAGTGAAGAAGAGTCAGATCAGACGCTGAAAAACCGCATCGAAATTTTTCAATCCGACCGAAAGCTTGGCGAAGAAATCGATCGCTTGCGTGAGGTCGTTGAGAACAAAGAAAAGCAATCGGTTGACGATTGGCACGTGTTGGCACGGTACCTCGAAGCCGATCGCGACTGGGATGGTGCGGGTGAAGCAATTGAAAACGCACTGGCTATCAATGGTAAATCCATTCCGGTTCTGACTACCTCCGCTCGTATCGCCGAAACGTCTGGTAGTTTTGCGGACGCAGCCGCAGTAAACCGAAAGCTTGCTGAAATTGATCGCCGTTTGCGCAGCGAACACTTGATGAATGTCGCACGATTGGAAGCTCAGCTGGGCAACCGTGAACAGGCACTCGCTGCTGGCAAGGAACTGATTGTTTCCGCACCGGGAAACACTGACAATTACGAGTTTTACGCTCAACTCTGCTATCAGTTGGGCGAAGGAGAGTTGGCACTCGATGCCTTGCGAAAAGCCGTTCGGATTAATCCTACCGAACCCGCGTTGACGATGGCACTAGGTCGAGCGTTGGCGGATGAACTCCGTACTGACGAGGCGATCGAAGTGTATTGGCGCGCCTTTGAGAAGTCGGACGAGATCGAGGACAAGACCACGTTGGTGCAGAAATTAACCTCGCTTTACGAACAACAAAACCAATTCGATAAACTACTCGAGCGTCTCGAACGCGACCGCCGAGAAGAATCGCAGCGCCGCGAGATGACGATCTGCATCGCGCAAGCTCATCACAGTTCCGGCGATTATGGCACAGCTCGCCGAGAGCTGGAAAGTTTGCTGACCGACCAGACAAAAGACACAAACCTGTTACAGCAGCTTTCCAAATTGTGCGAATCCAGTTCGGATCTGGCCGCTGCCGTTGAATATCAATCTCAGTTAGCAAAGATTGCTCCAGGCCATGAAACCGAGTTTCGTTTGGCGAAGCTATTATTCACCAATGGCCAACGCGAAGCCGCTTCTGACATTTTTATGAAACTTACTGCTCGCGAAGAAAACCCGGTTCGATTGCTCAAGAGTATCGATGGTTTATTGAAAAGACAGAACTATGAAAGCGTCGTAAAGGTTACGGAACCGCTGTTGAGCAATTCCCGCGACGAATGGGAGTTGCTTTATCGTGAAGCCGTCGCTTTTGCGAAACAGGACAAAGTTGACGAAGCGAAAATTCGATTTGAGAGAATTCTATCGTTGAGTTTTCCTCATGACAAAATGGGCGTCGTTGCGGAAGAGAAATTTAAACGTGCTAGTTTGAAGGCCAAATCAAATAACAATCGAGGCATCCGCAGTAGCATTCCAGAGCGTCCGAGTGTATTGCAGCTTGTCGACCGGCATGTCAGCGCGACCAAGCAGGCTGCTGGTTTGACCGAAGAGCCATACTACGGCAACAGTCGACTACCGCCGCTGTGGACACCAAGTCATTATGGGATCGCACGATTGGCCGCTTATGCGTGGTTGATTCGTTTCGAGTTAGATGCCGAGGTGGAAAACGACTTGGCTGAATCTGACGCGAAGTCGGGTGCAACGAAGGATCCTGATTTAGATGATGTTGTAGAAGAGGAGCAGGAACAAGTCTCGTTCACCGATGCGATTGCTGACAAAGGGAAGCGTGACGACGCGACACAAGACGAAATCTACGATCGGTTCTATGTAGAAACCTTGAAAGATAACTTTTCCGAAACTTACAAGATTGCTAAGCAGCTTGCGATTAGCGGTGGGAAGCCGGAGCAAAAATTCTTTTTGGAAAAACTGCCGCTACGGCATATCAATCTCGAAAACATGAGTGAGGGTCAACAGCAGGACTTGAGTGATCCAGATCCGCTTTCGGACGACGATATTGAGCTGATGTTGAAATGCTATCAGGCGACTTCAAAGGAAGACGATGCAATTGGCTCAGCAATGGCGTCAGGAAAAGTTCTGCTTTCAGGTGGCCAGCTATATGTGCGAACTAGCAATAACTCATACCAATCGATTGGCCAAGCTCGCGCATCGTTGGCTCAGGTCATGCATGAACTTAAACTGGCCGGTAGGGAAGAACTGGCGGAAAAAATGTTAGCGGAAAAGATTGCGGCTGCAGAAAAACCAAGTCAGTTAGCGCAAGTCATGCAGATGCTGCTGGCTGAGAAAAAGCTGGATCAAGTGGACGCGTACTTTGAGAAATGGAAAACAGCAGCCATAAAAGAGATTGAACTTGCCCCAGTGAAGGTTACGCGTCGTGGCAATTCAGCCAATAAACATTCTGCGAATCAAACCAGTGCGATGTCCGGAATTTTCTTGGGATGGACTGGCCCACTAGCCAAGGAAGAAGAGAACGCAAAAGTTCTATCAATCCTCAACGATGTCTTAGACGTCGAGATAAAAGAGCTTGATAAGAAACGAAAGCAAGCGCAAGCGTCGCGTAAAAGATCTCGCTCGCGGTCAAACAACCAATACTACGACAGCAGTTTGTCGTACCAATACGGCGAAGAAACAGATTACGCCACGGTCGAATACCCCCGTTCGAACGCTTATTTGTCCTCGACAGGGTTGCAGTTTCTATTTCAGGTCTCAGAAGTATTGAAACGAAACGAAATCGAAGATGACTTGTTGGCGTTGCTTCGTAAGCGAGTCCAGACCGCTCAAACTGATGCGCCAGAGACATTGGTCTACTCACGAATGATGTTAGCAACGTTGCTATTTTGGCAGGATCAAAAAGAGGAGGCGATCGAAATGTTCCGCTCCGTCGCGGCGGGCCTGAAGGGTGATTCGAGTTTCCAGTTTGAAGTTGCTGGTCTTTATGAAAAGCTGGGTGACTTCGATGAGGCTTTGAACATTATTGAAACGATTGAACCACGCGGACAGAAGCTGGTCGAACAAAAAGAAATGATCGCATTGCGTTTGTCTGAACGACTCGGCGATCTCGATCGGGCTCGCGTTGCTGCGGAACGATTGTTTGGTTTGCGACTTAAAGCCCAGACGCAACTTTCACTTGTTGCGAACATGAAGCGGCTTGGCTTGACCGAAATGGCGGAGGCAGTGATTTCAAGAGCCCAACGCCGCAGTGGTAAAAAGATTCCCGCGATGGTTAGCTTGATGGGATTGTATCAGGGGCAAGGTAAAACCAATCTGGCGACACAGATTGCACATCGCATTTTGCAACGGACACGCTCTTCGGTTTCCCGAAATGCAAATGTTTATCGCAGCCGACGGTACGGTAGCAGCAACTCCGACGATTCGTATCGTCAAGCGGCGATTAGCACACTACAACAGGCTGGCGAGTTGAGCGCTTTGATCGAACGGCTTGAAGAGCAATTGAAACGTTCGCCAGATTCTCCTGTGATTTATGAAAAGTTGATTGAGTTTCACATGCAAACCAACAACAAGGAGAAACTAGTTTCGTTATTGGAGTCTGCGGTCAAATTACGCCCAAAGTCGACTTACATGCGCGAACAGCTTGCGAAACAGTATTCGGCTAAAGGGATGAACGATGAAGCTTGTGAGCAGTACTTGACCGCGATCCGAGCAAATCCGTCGATGTTGGGCGATGACTTTAGTGGCATTCGTCAGTTTTTCCAAGCCGCTGGCAAATCGAATGAATTGTTAAGGGTTTTTCAGGAGGTTAGTGTTCGAGAAATCGGCGAGCCATACTACGTTGCCGACTTTGCATCGAACCTATTGCGAGAACTCCAGCAAGCAGATCGAGACGTGATGTCTGAAGAGGAAAAAAAGACGCATGACGAGACTGAGGCCGCGACATATAAATTGGTGGAAAAGATTTTTGACGAGTACCCGGACTACCGTCGCTACGTGATTCAAAACTTCAATAATTCCGAAGTCTGGAAGAACAAACGACTCTTTCGTTTAGCTCGACGCTCACTTATCCCCGCAAGCTCGCAAGTGAAATCTAATCCTTGGTACGGGCTCAATGATATCTCGTCCCATGGACGCGATGGAGAAATCGAATCGATGTTCCATAGTATCTTCGAAGGCATCGAGGGGACGGACGAAGAAAAGCTCTTACGCGATTCCATTCGTAAAAACATCGAAAAGAAACCAGATTGGTTAGCCGGTAAAGTCATGATGGCGATCTTTGATGTACGAGACGACAAAGAAGACGAAGCCAAGAAGACGTTAACGGAGATTTTTTCCAACGAAAAAGTCTTAGGTTCAGTGCGTGGAGATGCAGTTAGGTTGGTTGCCCAAGAGTTAGAGAAGTTTTCCGAAACACGCGACATTGCGATTAAGCTTCTTGAGAAAGCCGCAAAAGACGAACGTGATAATATGAATCGGCTTCAGCATTCGGCTACTGCGAAATTGGTGGCGTTGTACCTGGACGCAGACCAAAAAGATAAGGCTAGAGAGTTGCTAGTCGCCGCTGCCAATATGAAATTAAATGGCCAGAACGGTCGCCAGTGGGAAATGTATCGGCAGGGGGAAACAATTTGCG
>CAZORR010000085.1:6079-12408 GCA_964582115.1 uncultured Pirellulaceae bacterium | reverse complement strand
AGTCGCGAAACGGCACCATTTAAATTAGTGTCGATTAGTTCTTAAAAAAACAGCTCTAGCCGGTCTTCCATACTTGAACAGCGAGAAGGAAGGCGACGGCGAGAAGGCTAGCGCCTACTACACGGAAGAGGGAACACTAATCTACGCTAATCATCACTAATTCAGCACATAGTCGCGAAACTGCATCGTTTAAATTAGTGTCAATTAGTGAAAATTAGTGTTCTTAAAAAACAGCTCTAGCCGGTCTTCCATACTTGAACAGCGAGGCAGAAGGCGACGGCGGCAACGCCGGACAAACCTCACGCTAAGAACTTGTTTGATGCGGGATGGGCGGTAAATTGCAAAACGTCCGGGAGGTAGCCCGGTGCGTATCAAGCGCCGGCGGTGTCGAGATATGGATCTTGACCCATTTCGATTTGCATCTCGTGTCGCAGCTTTTCACGGTGCAGAAGCATCTTGCGGCCTTTGTAGTGGCGTCGTTCAACGTTTCGTTGAGCGGTACGGAAAAGGTTGGCGTACCTCGCCAGGCTGCGCGGAGACGCCGAAGACTGAGCGGCCTGTTGCCTGATTTTTTTGGCGCGAGCTTCACCGACGCCGTTTTCCAAAATTTCGTCGGCCAGTGATAAAAACTGTCGGTATGATCCCGCGTCGCCTTGCCGACCACAGCGACCAATCAACTGCCGGTCGATTCTGGCGGAGTCATGGATTTCCGTGCAAATCACGTGCAAGCCGCCTCGCTCCAACGCTTCCTCGCTGACCTTGATGTCCGTGCCTCGTCCCGCCATATTGGTCGCTACGACGACTCGGCCGGGTTGCCCGGCTGATGAAACGATTTCGGCTTCTCGCGCAAGGTTCCTCGCGTTCAGCACGTCATGTTCGACGCCGCGTTCTTGCAGCATCTCGGACAGCAGTTCAGATTTGTCGATGGAACGCGTTCCGATCAAAACCGGTCGCCCTTGGTCACGGACTTGAATGACTTCTTCGACGATCGCCTGCCACTTATCTTGCTCGGTCGCATACACTTGGTCGGGCCATTGTTTTCGTTTAGGCGGTCGATTGGTTGGTACTTCGACGACTCGTGTACTGTAAATGGTCTTGAGTTCGGCGGAGCTATTGGCGGCGGTTCCGGTCATGCCTGCCAGTTGGTCGTACTTCAAAAACAAATCTTGAATCGTTATCCGTGCCGATTCGCCTGTTTCAACGCTGACCTCTAGGCCTTCTTTGGCTTCAATGGCTTGATGCAATCCTGCTCGCCATTTCCGGCCTTCAGCCAAACGCCCGGTGAATTCGTCCACGATCACAATCTCTTCATCACGGACCACATACTGCCGCCCGAGGAGGTAGTTTTCGTCGACGAAAATCGCTTGTTCGACCTGTTCGTAGATGTCCAACAGGGGTGTTCGCGCGAGTAGTTCTGGTTTGGGTAACGTGCGAACCTGTTGTCGGCCGTCGGCGTTTAGTTCAACTAGTTTTGACTTTTCCGCGTAGTCGAAGTGCTGTTCCAACGTAAATTGTTGGGCCACTTTCGAGCACCAACGATAGAGTTCGATTTTGGCTTTCACGACCTCGTCAGGCAAACTGCTGACAATCAAAGGCGTGCGAGCTTCGTCAATCAAAACGCTGTCTGCTTCATCCACCAGAATGAAGTTTAAACCGCGCTGCACGATACGAGTTTGAGTCGACTGAGCCGAACCGACGAGGTTTTCCATTAGGTTTTGGTTTTCGAATCGGGCTTGTCGGTCGGCGAGGCGATCCTTTAAGAAATCGAATCCGATTTCTTTGGCCGTCGAATAGGTAACGTCCGCTTTATACTGTTGTGGCCGATCGGCTTTGGGCGTGCTTGCTTCGATCACTCCAACGGTCATGCCTAGCGCTTCGAAAACGGGCCGCATCAAATCGGCATCGCGGGCCGCAAGGTAATCGTTGGCCGTTGTCAGGTGAGCCCCTTTGCCCGACAGAGCAGCAAGGTACAAGGGCAGGGTGGCGGTGAGGGTTTTGCCTTCGCCGGTTTGCATAACGGCGATGGAACGGTCGTACATGGCAAAACCGCCCAGCAATTGGACCGGGTAGTGTTGCATGCCGATCGTTCGTCGGCCTGACTCTCGAACTAAAGCAAACGCCTCAACGGATAGTTTGTCTCCGGGCGTGCCGCTTTGCGATTCATACCGCAGGGCTAAACTGCGTTTGAGTAGTTCGTCGTCAGAGAGCTGTTGCAGTTGATCGTCAAAGGCTTCGACTTTTCGCACCAACCGCCAATAGTGGTTTAGCCGCGAGGGTGAGAAAGTTCGTTGGATCGCGGTGTTGATCGACACGAGATTGAGTCCCTGTTGGGGTTAACGTTGCGAACCGATTTCACGATTTCGCCATCCAATGTCGTTGTTGGCTGATGCTGAGTAAGTTGTTGGTGTGGCATTCTGAACGAATGTTTGACCGCTGTAGATTGCTTGACGTTGAGCAAGGTTTGGGTTGTTGATGTAGTAGGGTTGGGTCGACGCGACCTGTGCATTGGCCGAATAAACAGCTTGTGGTTGAGCGATCGCAGGCTGAGCGGCGAAGGTTTGTGTTGGCTGCGGTTGGTTGAAAGCAATTTGTTGGCTGGCCCCAATGTAGGTCTGGGCGGTAGCGCGAACCTGGGTTGCGTCGGTCACAGGGACACGAGTTGTGTCAAGGCGTTCGTCGATTTGTGTGGTCGCGAAGTTGCGAGAATCGGTAAACGAGGTGCCGGTTGCTGGAAGCGGTTGGGTGGCGGCGACACGTGCAATGTTTTGCGGACCACCAGCGAGTACGCTTGATCCGGTGTTGAGGTTGATACCGTTGTTGACTTCTACCAGCCGAGTTCCTGAAGCGGGTTGGATAGGCTGTGTTCCAAAGGTTGATCCTGAGTTACCGCTTCCTTGTTGACGCCATTGTAGGTTCGAGTTCGAACTGTTGGTTGGTTGAGTGTTGACGGGGACCGGCGCGCGAGCGGTGGTAGTGATCGGGCCACCGTTGGGAGCAGTGTACGGTCGGTTTTGTGCAAGCGACGGGATGTTTAAGCTGTAGGTTGATGCGGGAGCAACGGTTGTGTTTTGTGCAAACAAACCACCGCCGCCACAAGATTGGTTGCAACGACTGCGGCAACCAGTTTGTGACATCAGAAAAAAGCCAGCAAAGATCAGGACGAGTGTCGTTGTGGGGATTCGATTCATAGTTTTTCTCCGACTGTCAACCAAAATTGGTGCCGTCGAAACGCAAAATGTTGGTGTGCGGTGACAAAAGCAAAATATCGCCATCAATCGCTGGAATCCCCCCGAGCAAATGATTTTCGGTGCGTACGGTAGCAACATTCACACTCGCCGCAATATCATTTTCAATAGCGGCTAGGGTGCTTGCATTGGTTCTGAGGTTCTACGAGGCCGATCAGTTTTAGCAGGGGGTTAGCGAGTTCACCTCGGAGAGAAAAGCCTGAAGGCATTACTACAAACAAACCACTTAAAAATCCCTGCCTCGGGGGTAATCAATGCCGGTTTTTGGGTAAACCGTCGAGATTTACCAACGGATTCGAGCAGCAGCTGGGCGGGCGGAAAATCGTTAAAATCAGTGCGATTCCGCAAAAACGCGGCCTACCGGGAATCCTGTCGAGCGGACTTGTCGGTTCAATTCAACCGAAGGAGGGTAAAGTGTCGGTTTTGCGGCTTTTTTAAACCCAATCGGGGAATCCGAAACGTAGCTTTTGCCATCGATTCGTAGTAATTGGGATTTTCTAAGCCCGGTTTGATGCCATCCGCGTCCGCAGGTGTCAGCCAAGTAAGTGTTTGAATGAAGATGCAAAGTTACCAAACAGTATCCACGCCAAATCAGCTTGCCGTCGTCCCACCAAGGCAGCAGTCGGTTGCCGCCCCGTCAAAATTCAGAGCCCGTTGGGTTGAGCTAGATGAGCTGCGTTCGCGAGTGAACGCATGGGAATCATTAGCACAAAATTCTCTAACGACCAATGTGGCGTTCGAACCAAACTTTCTACTTCCCGCATTGGAACATTTGGGATCGAAGTCGGTTCGCGTTCTAATCGTAGAAGATGTTCAGGTTGATCATCAAAGCAACCTCATTGGCTTGGTTCCCATTGAATCAAAGTCAGTCTATCGTTTGCCGTTCAAGGCAGCAGAGATCTGGAAGCACGATCAATGTTATGACTCGACACCGCTGCTACACTCACAGTATGCAGACCAGGCGTGGGGGTTGATATGCAAAAAGCTAAAGGACGAACGATTCTGCCTGTTAAGTCTCGACACGGTATCGGGCGAATCAGATGTCGATCGCGTTTTTCGAGCGACCGAACAAGAGCAAGGGATCGCTCGGTTTCAACGCGACCGCTTTGAACGAACGGCTTTCAGGCCTTCTGAAACGGTCGAAGACTATGTGAAAGAGCATGTGCCAAAGAGCATCCGCAAAAAAAACAAGCGGCTGTTCCGTCGTTTAGGAGAACTCGGAACGGTTACGTGGGAGGCCTCGGACGATTTTAGTGACTTTGATCAGTTGGCCCAAGAGTTTTTAAGGGTTGAGGGATCCGGTTGGAAAGGAAGAGCAGGAACTGCGCTCATTTCAACCGCGCCAACAAAGGCATTCTTCGAGGACATGATCCGAAAAAGTGCCAAAGTTGGTAAGGTAAGATTTCTTAGTTTGATGCTTGATGGTCGGCCTGTCGCAATGCTGTGCGATATTCAGTCAGACCAATATGTGTACTGCTACAAAACAGCGTACGACGAAAAGTTTGGGAAGTTTTCGCCTGGTCAGCAAATCGAAACAAAAAACATCGAGTATTTGTATCGAAACGGTGTGACGCTGGGCGACTCATGTGCCCTCGCAAGCAATTCAACCATCAATCGAGTTTGGGGTCAGAAGTTGATCTTTCAAAATTTGATCCTCAGTCTTACCCCAAGCCTCGCAAGAGTCGCTGTTAAAGCGCTGCCAGTGATTCAGTCCGTCGTTCACCGACTACGCAAAAACTAACACGCGACGGTTTTGCCAATCGCAATCCGAAACGTCCTCGTTACAGGCCTTCGCAACGGTTGACGCAGTTTAGGTCTTCAAAGGCGACCTTTAAGCGATCGACAAAGTTGATTTCCGCAGCACGCATCCACTTACGAGGATCGTAGAACTTTTTGTTGGGGATGTCGTCGCCATCTGGGTTGCCCAGTTGAGTCTGCAAATAGCCTTCGTTCTTTTTGTAGTAGGCCAATACGCCTTCCCAAGTCGCCCACTGCATGTCGGTGTCGATATTCATTTTGATCGCTCCGTAGTCGATCGCTTCACGGATCTCTTCGCGTGATGATCCTGAACCGCCATGGAAAACAAAATTGACTGGCAAATCGCCCGTGCCATGCTTTTCTTTGATGAACTCTTGCGAGTTTTTCAAAATGATCGGCTGCAGGCTAACGTTGCCCGGTTTGTAAACGCCGTGAACATTTCCAAAAGCGGCCGCAATGGTAAAGCTAGAAGAAATCTTGCCAAGTTCTTCGTAGAAGTACGCGACTTCAGAAGGTTGAGTGTACAGTTTGCTGCTGTCGACGTCCGTGTTGTCCACGCCGTCCTCTTCACCACCCGTGATGCCGAGTTCGACTTCGATTGTCATTCCAATTTTCGCCATCCGCTCGAAATACTTGCAGCTGATTGCGACGTTCTCTTCCAACGGCTCTTCCGACAGGTCCAACATGTGAGAACTGTATAGCGGCTTGCCAGTTTGTTGGAAGTGCTTTTCACCAGCGTCCAGTAGGCCGTCAATCCACGGCAATAATTTTTTAGCACAGTGGTCAGTATGCAGCACAACTGGAACACCATAATGCTCGGCCATCTGGTGTACGTGGTGAGCGCCTGAAACGGAACCGGCGATGGCAGCTTTTTGGCCATCATTCGAGAGGCTTTTGCCAGCGAAGAAAGATCCACCGCCGTTGGAAAACTGAATCATGACTGGCGAGTTAACCGCGGCAGCGGCTTCCAGTACAGCATTGACGGAGTGCGTGTTGACGACGTTGACCGCTGGCAATGCGTAGTTGTTTTGGTTGGCGTTCGCCAATAGTTGGTCAAGGGCTTCGCCAGTTACTACGCCTGGCTTGATTAGAGATGTGCTCATGAAACGTTTTGTTGTTTTTTGGATGACAAAGAAATTTGATCCAGCCATGTGGTTGACCGGAGGTAAGTTGTCGATGTTTGTCGCGTTGACGACCATCGATTCTTATCGACATTACGGGAGCCCATTGTAAATGGGTTTTGGGAATCGTACAACGTTACTGTAATCTCAATGATTTCCGTTGTGCCCGAAGTGAATTAGCTAGAAATGGCCTGCTGATGTCAAT
>CAZORR010000085.1:0-5979 GCA_964582115.1 uncultured Pirellulaceae bacterium | reverse complement strand
ATGATTTCCGTTGTGCCCGAAGTGAATTAGCTAGAAATGGCCTGCTGATGTCAATGCGTGCTACTTGCCGCTGGATTTGGTTTTGAATCGCCGCCCACGCAGATGAGTTTTGCTTGAGTGCGAAAGAACAAGCGGCCGTCCATGATCATCGGTGTCGATCGAGTTGGCTGGTCCAATTCCCATTCGCTGACTTTTTCGAATGTCTTGGCGGCCTTGATCACGTGAACAACCCCGTTTTCGTCAACCGCGTAGACATGGTGCTTGTCGGCAACCGGCGAGCTAGAAAACCCGGATGTCAAACGTTCACGCCAATGGTTTTCGCCTGTTTTGAGATCAACACACTGAGCGATTCCTTTATCTGAGAACACAAACAGTAACCCGTTCACTGCAATGGGGCAGGGCACATAATTCGATTTGCGAACTTGGTAAGCGGGTTGATGTTTTCCATCGACCAGTTCGTCGTCTGGACGAAACGCAATCAGATAATTTCCTCCACCGCCCGAACCGCAGCTACCGATCAACAAATCGTCGACAACCAACGGTGAAGCGACCACTCGTTTTTTAAACGGCAACGCAGACCAAAGTAGACGTCCGTTTTCTGGCGATACTCCGTAAAAGCCATTGCCGGTGTTGCAATTGACCAATTGATGTTCACCTTTTTGATTCTTCCAAACGCTCGGAACGCCGTAGCAAACGCGACGCGTTTCCAAGTCGGTAGTCCAAGCATTTTTGCCCGTCAGGCGGTTGACCGCGATCAACTGGCTCTTCCCAACTGGTTGGCCTGGTGGTAGTTGTTCAGCAGACTGAGAATGCGAAATCACAACCAGGTCGCCAAACAGCATCGGCGATGTCCCAAAACCGTGGGAAGACGAAAAGCTACCAAAGTCTCGCCGCCAAACTTCTTTGCCGGAGTGGTCGATCGCAATCAGCAGAGTTTTTCCGGTGTCGGCGACCAGCAAGTAGACGTTGTCTTGGTCCACCGCAGGCGTGCTGGCGGCGTATGAATTGAAACGGTGCAGAGGATAGGGATTTGATTCAAAACTTTTCAGCCACAGTCGTTGTCCATCCTTGAGGCTTAAGCACTCAAGAGAAACTTTTGGGGAAACTTTTGCTGAGTCACTGTCGCAGCTGGTAACAAAAATTCGATCCTGCCACGCCACCGGTGAACTATTGCCTGTGCCAGCGAGCGTTGCCTGCCAAGTTGGTTGTTTCCACTGCGTCGGCAAGTTTGCGTCGGCAACCACGCCCGAGCCGTTGGGGCCACGGAATCGAGCCCAGTTCGATTGGGCGTTTAATTGGTTGCCGGAAAACGAAACCATCAGCAACATCAGCACTGCAATCAAGTTGTTTTGCATCAAAATTTCCAGAAGATCGTATCGAATTTAGAACTCAGCCGCGGTTTAATGTGGCGCCTTTCGGGCCGAAAGGCAAGTCGGTTGAAATAAATCTCACTGGTGTTTCTCCCCGTGTTTCGTTAACTTCCATGATCATAGGAGCTGCAAAACCACCGAAAACAGGCAGTGAATTTTCGGCAAAGCGTTTCATCGCTGATTGTTGGTTTTCTACTGCTCGGCTTCTCACCCACGCCCCTACGCTTTCGCAAGGATACGATGATGTCAATTTCAATTCCCGTTGTTGGTTCGCTGATGGTCGCGATCGTTTGCATCATTGCTGGGCCAGCGGAGTTCGTGTTGGCTCAAATCGACCGTGGTATCGAGTTTAAAATTGATACCAAAATGTACGTCGGCGACAGCAAAGAAGCCGTTTTTGAAAACAAATCCATTTTCTCTAACGGTTTGATATTCGACTTTCCATTAGCTGCTGGTAGCACAACGCCGGACGAAGTGTTGGTTTACGATTCAAACTTAAAAACAATTAGTTTGTTGGATCTTAAACGACAGATGCAGCTCAAGCTGTTGGACGCTCAGTTGGTAAAGATGATCGACGGCGTTCGTGAGCAAATGGCAACCGACGATCGATCCCGAGCAATGCTGGACCAAAAGTTCGAAGAGACGCTTGATACGGAGAAGGGCCTGTTGACGTTGGCCGGAAACCAAAAGATGACTTATCAACTGCACGGCACGACTCCTAAATCGGGCAAGGTTTTGTCGGCGTACTTTGAGTTCTTGGATGTGTTTACTCGGGTTCAGATTACCGACCCGAAAAAGCTTCCACCATTCGCACGACTTCGGTTGAACGAATCAATCCGCCGCGTTGGTTGGATTCCAGATCGTGTTGATATTACGATTGGTAAGAGTGATGCTTTTCCAGAGGATTTCAAGGCGCGAACCGAACATAAGTTGACAATGACGATCACTGATCGTGACCGAACGGAAATGGGGTTGGCGAAAAAAAACTGGGCGGCATTGCCTGAAGTTAGCTTGGCGAAGTACCGAGGTTTGGCTCTAAAGAAAAACTTTTTTGAACGAGTCGCCGAAGGTGCCAAAAAAGAACAACCCGTGCCACCGGCTAAGTGATTTTTTTGGTTGTCTTCTGGTTAACGAGGGTCCCCGTCACTTTTGTTGCGCTGGCGATTCTTGCTTTTCCATCCACTTGTACAACTCCGGTGTCGCGTAGGTCGCCGACCAGCAGTTGTGGCCGATGTGTTCAAACGAAGTGAATCGAATCGATTTTCCACCAGCGGCTTTAATCGCTGTCACCATCTCGACCGAGTTTTGGAAAGGTGCGGCACTGTCTTGATCGCCGTGAAACGCCCAAATCCGAACGTCCTTAAGCTTCTCTGCGTCGGCGGGATCTCCGACTCCACAAATCGGCGCAACGGCTGCAAAACGATTTGGATGGTCGGCAGCCATTCGCCAACAGCCACACCCTCCCATGCTTAAACCGGTTAGGTAGATCTTTTTTTCGTCGATGTTGTGGTTTTCAACAACAGAATCTAGTAGTTCAGCGATCCGCTTTTGTTGGATGTCCGACTCCCACTCATCTTCTTTGGGGCACTGTGGTGAAACGATCACCCAAGGCAGATCGTCGCCGCGTGCGGCCATCATGGGTGGACCCCAGTTCGCAACGATACTCAACGGACCCTCGCTTTCCCCACTTCCGTGCAGAAAAATCATTAAGCCGAATTTTTTTGGACCGTTTACTTTGAACGTCTTTGGCAAATACAAAAGGTAATCAACGACCGCTCCGTCAGCGACCTTAAGCTTCATTTCAACCTGAGCCCCAGGCACAGGAGTGTTTTCTTGCGCATGAGAGTGCTCGCCCAAGGCAAAACATCCAAGGACGATTGCCAAGAACGTACATTTAATAAAGTGCATTTGATTGTCCTGTCGTATGAATTTGGGACACGGCCTTGCTTCCCATCGAAACGATTGTAATTGAAAACTGACCACCACGAAGCAACTCCATGCCACCAAACTGATGGCTTGAGCGTTTTTAAAACGGCGACCGTGTGTCAAAGTAATGGTGATCGATAGCAATCATGGCCGTGGCTGTTCTGTTGGCTATTCTACTGAAGCCATGCAGCAAGTTTACGTTTTGTTTTGTTTCTTGCACTCCTGAAGGTTTCTCAGCGTTTTAGTAAAAAAGTTGAAAGCCTTCAGAGCTGTTACAACACTAAAAAGATGTCGCCCGGATGGCGATAGGTCGCATCGGAATGTCCTTTGGATTCCGGTATTTGAACATGCGATCGTGTAACCATACGCGTGACTTTTTTTGACTTAGGAATTTTGACTGATGAAACAACTATTAACAGCGATAGCTATTACTTTGACGATAGCCGCAAACGTAAACGCTCAAACGGTCGTCACAACTGACTTCAGCGTCCTCGACGGATTCACCATCGGCGGAACTGACGACGTAGTGGTCGACGAATTGGTAACTTTTTCAGGTGGCCAGCAGCAGCTGAGCTTTCTTGGTGCGGCGTACAACAGCGGACCAGATGGTTTTCTATTCATTAATGGTACTGACGGCTTCAACGGCGCCTCATCGACCGGCGACATTGGCAATATTCTTTTTGGTGGAGGAGGAGCAACTGCTGTTTCCTTCCACGCTGCAAACCTCGCCAATGGTGATGCGACTTCATTTACATCTTTTGATGCAAATGGAAACGAACTTCAGAGTCTGTTAACACAGGTGGACACGCTGAGGGGTCCAAACGATGCTGATGAGATTTTGAGCTTCACTGCAATCGGTGGACAGAATATTGCTCGGATTGAAATTGACCTTCCTGGTCCAGCTTTTCCTGTAGGCCAACCTTCCGCAGCGGCAATTGATACCTTTTCAGCAACCGTTGCTCCTGCCGCTGCTGCTGTTCCCGAACCGTCGTCTTTTGTCTTGTTGAGCCTAGCGGCTTCTTGTGGTTTTCTGCGTCGCCGTCGATAGTCGGTTGTAGAAAATCGCTTCCTCCTCAGAACGAGGCAAATGGGATAGCTGAAAAGCTATTCATTGAGTCCGGTTCCCTTAAAAGGAACCGGACTTTTTTCTTACCTCCAACGCCGTATTCGTAGAGTCGCACCCGCTCATTGCCAAGCAAAGGCAGTTGTAAATAAAAATAGTATTTTGTTCATTCGTAAAGCGCTTTTGTTCTGAATAACTATTTCCTAAGCCACGCGAGTGCGGCTTCGGAGACTTCTCGGTGAACACCACTGCAAGATGATTTTTTAAAAAAACTCAACACTAAGAAAATCGCAGTGTGGAATTTCTCTCGCAAAGGCGCGAAGATTGTTAATTCATTGACTTTGCGCCTTAGCGCCTTTGCGTGAGGCTTTTTTCCAGACTTTCTGCGGACGCGGTTTCTCACAATAGCCAGATTGGTGGCGTTCACCAAGGAGTGTCCGGTTTTGCGTGTTAGTTTGTCGTCTCGCCATCACGGTGGATGTTGTGTTTAGCGAGGATCGCTGCAAGTGCAGATTGTTTGTCGGCGTCGTTTGGCCAGTTGTCGAAAACGGTTTCGCCGAATTCTGTAGTGTGCCGAGCATTGGCTCCACTTGAAATCAGTAGATCCAACATGGTCGCGTTGCCGCTCTTTATGCAGCATTGAATTGGGGTGGCATCAACAATGGACTCCGCATTCGGGTCGGCGCCATTTTGTAATAATTCAGTTGCAACATCGAAGTAATTTAATTTGCAGGCGTAGTGGAGGGCAGTCATCCCCAAATTACAGTTGGTTTGATTTGGATCGAATCCGTTTTGTAAGCAAAATCGGACACCATCAACAAAGTTTTCGATCGTCAAAAAGTTCAGAATCAGATCGTCTCCAAACCAGGTTGCGCTCCGCAAGCCGGGATTGGCATTCAATAGCCGTTTCGCTTCTACGTGATCATCAACGGAAGCATCAATAAACTGGCCAATGATTTCATTCTCAATTTGCAAAGTACGCCTCCAGCGAAATAATACCCGTGACCACCGAACGGGATAGTCGGCACATCTGATTTACCACTGCTACACCAAGCGGATCCCATCTTCGCGTGCATATCGTTATTTGGAGATTGCCGGATCAAGGGCTTGCGAGCTCCTTTAACTGATTCCATTCTGCTTTGTATGCCACAACCCATTTTCCCTTTGATTTGATGAAATACACATTGAGGTCGGTCGTCTGCGTATGAACCTCCGCACTGCCATCGTGTGCTATAAAACCGTACGTGGTTGACGTGCGTTTTGCCTTCGCCGAAGCAACGTTGTTTTCAATTTTTAGGCCCGATAGGTCTGAGTATCTTTCGGGTACATCACGTGTCGATCTACCCGTAATATAGGTCCAGCTTTCAGTGAAAAATTTTTGCCTGTCAATGACTGAACGAGCAATCAAATCGACGGCGTCTTGATCAGTTATTGTACGTTTTTTTTCTAACAAGTCTGCTTGGAGTTTTGCGAGTAGCTTGGTGTCGAAGGCTCCTTCCATGATGGCTTCAGCCTTGTCGCTGGACGCACCCGATCCCAAGGCAAACATCCCCTGGAAAATCATGCCGTTTTGATAGGCAGGAGAGATCGTGGAATACATCGCCTCGAAATCATTGTTTT
>CAZORR010000084.1:0-12423 GCA_964582115.1 uncultured Pirellulaceae bacterium | reverse complement strand
CCCCACTGCGTTGCTTAGCCCCTCATTGCTGGCTCAACTTGAACGCATGGAACTTGTCTCTCGCAAAATTTTTCGCGGTCGTATGAAAGGTGAACGACGCAGTCGCCGCAAAGGGCAGAGCGTCGAGTTCGCTGACTTCCGAAACTACGTTGCCGGCGACGACCTACGTTTCATCGATTGGAACACCTACGCGAGGTTGGACAAGCTGTTCCTAAAGCTGTTTCTAGAGGAAGAGGACTTGCACTTTTATAGTTTGGTCGATGTCAGCCCCTCCATGAATTTTGGCTCACCGACCAAACTTCACTACGCAAAACAACTCGCCGCCGCCCTCGGCTATATCGGCCTCTGCCGTGCCGACCGCGTTAAAATCGAAGCACTCGACGGAGCCAAAACAAACTCTGCTCCAGTGCTTCGCGGTCGTAAGAGCCTATTCCGGATGACCGAACACGTCCAAAGCATTCAAATCAATCAAGGCAACACAACACTCACCGAAGCCGTCAAAGCCTTTTGCTTGCGAAACTCTGGCAAAGGCATCCTGGTGCTGATCACCGACTTGATGGACAAATCGGGATACGAAGAGGCCTTAAAATATCTAGTGGCACGCGACTTGGACATTTATTTGATCCACGTCCTGAGCCAAGAAGAAATCGATCCCGACCTACAGGGCGATTTGAAACTGGTCGATTGCGAAGACCATGACGTTGCCGAAATCAGCGTCAGCCGACGTCTAATCGACCGCTACAAACAAACCCTCGCCAGCTTTATCGAAGAAGCTCGCGACTTCAGTGCCAAACGCGGTATCGCTTACACGATGACCAGCACCGAACGATCGGTTGAACGTTTAGTTTCCAAGTACTTGCGACAACGAGGGCTAGTGCGTTGAATTGGATCCCCAACATGCTGCCTTGGTACCAATGGGCGATCTTTGCCACAGTACCACTGCTGATATTTTTTCTTTACTTTTTGAAACTCCGCCGAGTGCCGTTGGAAGTCCCCAGCACTTACCTGTGGTCTCGGACGGTCGAGGACTTACACGTTAACAGTTTGTGGCAGCGGTTAAGAAACAACCTGTTGCTGTGGCTACAACTAGCCGCCGTTGGACTGTTGGCACTTAGCTGCCTCAACCCAGGTTGCGATGGTACGGAGTTAAGCGGTGATCGTTTTATCTTTGTCGTTGATCGCTCAGCCAGCATGTCAGCAACTGACACACCCGACGGGCGCTCACGTTTAGCAGAAGCCAAACAACAGATCTGCGCGATCGTTGACCAAATGAAATCATCCGATGTTGCGATGGTAATCAGCTTTTGCGATGACGCGAAAGTCGAGCAGTCCTACACAAACACGAAAAGCCTGCTCAAGAAAAAAGTCAACGGAATTCGCCAAACCCAGCGTTCAACAGATCTCACCGAAGCACTTTTAGCCGCCTCGGGTTTGGCCAACCCCGGTCGCAGCAGTGACCAAGAAAGTGAAATCGACATCCAAGTAGCCGATGCCTTAAACGCCACGTTGATGATTTTCAGCGATGGGGCATTCGAGTCGGTTACCGATTTTCAAATGGGCAATCTAAGTGCGATCTATCACCCCGTCGGGTCGCCAGTGGAACCACCTGCCAATCTGGGCATCACGGCGTTTTCCTTGAACGATCAAATGGAAAGTGACGGCGAAGTCCAGGTTTTCGCCCGCTTGCAAAACTCGGGGCTGGAAAAACAAACCGTCGGAGTATCGTTGCTGGTTGACGGTGAACTTGCCGACGCACAACAAGTCGAAGTCGACGGAATCAATTCGGCGACGCTAAACTTTGATTTGTCTGGCGACATCGCTCAAATCGCAAACGCGATTCCACTAGAACTTCGGATCGACGCAACCGATTGCTACATGCAAGACAACGTTGCGACCTGCGTGCTGAACCCGCCACGCATCATCAAAACGTTAGTTTTGACCGACGATCGTAGTTTCTTAGAACTGGCGACGACAACCGATCGATTACAAAAGTTTGCCAACGTCGAATTCAAAGACCGAGAGTTTTTGGAGACCGAAGAATACAAAGAAAACACAGTCTTGGGCGCGTACGACTTGGTTGTCTACGACCAATGTGTCCCAAAAACCATGCCACGCTGTAGCTCGATCTTTATCGGCGCACTACCGCCGACAGGGTGGAAGGAATTAAAAAAGCTAGAGACCTCGCCCATCATCGACGTCAATCAAGCGCACCCCGTGATGTATGACTTGCAGATGAGCCGAGTCAACATTCTGGAAGCGATCGCGATGAAAGGCCCGCAAGGGTCGACGATGTTGTTGCAATCAACCGAAGGAGCGATCATGGCCATCGGCGCCCGAGGCAACTACGAAGATCTCGTGATTGGTTTTCCTTTAACCAAAATTGACGATAAAGGCGTCACGACAGTCAACACGGACTGGCCGCGACTGCTCAGCTTTCCGATTTTCATACAAAACGCCGTCTTGACGCTCGGCGGCGCCTCACAGTTTGGCCGGTCTAAAAACTACCGGCCTGGGCAGCTGGTCCAACTAAAACCTCGTTTGCCCTACCCGGAAATTGAAATCACGGACCCCTCCAACAAAACAACTTCTCTCAAAGCCTCGCAAGAAAATCAGTTCCTATACTCCGACACTCAGCAGTGCGGGGTTTACTCGGTCACTGGTAAAAACGACGAAGACGTCGACCATTTGTTTACCGTCAACTTGCTCGACCGCCAAGAAAGCAACCTTGAAGTTCGCGACAACCTTGGCTTGGGGCTGGAAGAAATTACAGCTCAACCAGAAACACAAGTGGCCCGAAAACAATTATGGATCTGGCTGGTCTTAACAGCACTTGCCGTCATCACCGTCGAGTGGTTGATCTTCAACAAACGCGTGTTCATTTAGCGGGCAGCGGTTGTACGTGGTTGCTTAACGACAATCGCCACGACTTGCAGAGTAGCGATGTTCATCATGGACGATCTAAAAATCTAGTAAATTCGTTTTCAAATCACGCAAATTCGTGTTGAAATCTAACGAATCGAAATCCAAATCGATGATCGCACCATCAACCGAATCAATATCCAACGCCGAAAAATCGGTTAACTCGGCTCGGTGACGTTCTAACACGATCGTTGCCTTGTCTCCAATGGCTGCCAGCAAATCAATCGGTCCTGAGACATCGACGATGTCATCACCACCGTTACCATCAAAACTGACATCTTGAAAATCCTGCACCCTCAAGAACTGCGACTCGGAAGTGAAATCTGCGTTGTCGTCACCTAAATCCAACCGATCGTTACCAACGCCGCCCAACAACTCAGCTCGATCGTCTCCGCCTCGCAGATCTGCGAACGTTCGATCAACACCGCTAAGCTCTAAACGCTCTCCGGATTCGGCCAGAAAAGAAACATCACCTACACTCGCTTGCAACACATCATCGCCCACCGAACCGGTGATCGTCGCTCGGTCGTTCCCGCCTGCAGTTGCAGTGAATCTAACGCTTTCAAACCCACTCGCGTTGACCAACAAATCCTGGGCTCTTAGCTGAACCCCTTCCGTTGTATAACTAAACGTGTCATTACCTGCGGTGTCCAAGATAGTGGCGTCATCTACTCCACCGACGGACTCGGCTCGAACATTAACGAAGCCTTGTCCGAACAAATGAAACCCTTCGCCAATCAGTATCACGTTTCGGTTATTATAATTAAAAGAATCGTTGCCTGCTGAATCGGTTAACTGCAGCGAATCAAAGTTACCACTACCTTGTTGCTGAGCTAGGTTACTTGCGATCGCGTTGACTAAATCGAAGTCATCCACACGAACACTGTTTTGGTCATTGATTCGAACACCAGTATTCGGTCCCAAAGAAAACTCATCTTGGCGATTTGTACCGATTAAATTTGCAACATCGTTGCCGCCATTACCATCGACGGTAACGCTATCGAACGAATCGAACAAAAATCTCGCTTGGTCGTCACTCACACTGAAAAACTCTCTTCCTTGACGAGAACCGAACAGATCTGCTCCCTGACTACCGATGGCCGTTAACGAATCCGTTCCGTTTAGCGAGTCAACGAAATGCCGTTCAAATCCAGTGGCCTGTCGAGCCTCACCAGTGGAACTTTCCAAGCCCACAAATGCCAAACCGTCTTCGTTGTGCCCAGCAAAAAATTCGTCGTCACCTACGGTGTCAACAAAATACACCCGGTCTGACCCGCCACCGCCAAACGCTGACGTCCGATCAAAACCAGTTGCGTACAAGAGGAAATTTGAATTCCTCACACGCACGGCATCGGACACCAAATTTACTTGGTCATCTTCACTGCCTAAGGTTACATCAATCGCATCACTACCTTGGTGACCGCGGATCAAAATGCTATCAACCGAATCATTCTGCCACTGGAAATCGATACCATTGACGCTAATTCCAATTTGATCGGTTGAATCCACTGAGATTGTGTCGTCGAGATGGGTGCCATGAACCGTAAGCACACCATCATCTAAAGAGACTAAGTTGGCAGCGGTCAAGTCGAACGATTGCGCATCGCCTTGATTGACAACTTCAACTAAAATTTCTTCGCCTGCCGAGACATTGGCATCAATCCGGATGGTTCCTTGGCCAGTTGCAGTACCGATCAACTCGTTTTGTTGATTATAAACATTGAACTGTAACTCGGATGAGCTATCCGATTGCGCCTCAATTGTTAAAACGCCATCGCGAACGGCGGTCAAGTTATAATTCGCTTGACCAGCGACGGATTGATTTTCAAATTGACTCAAAACAATCTTGCCCAAGTCAGTCGGTGCAACGTCCGCTGTAACCATAGACTCCGGTGCACTTGCGACTTGGTAGGTCGCTGTCAACTCATAATGGCCCGTACCATTCAAGGTCGATATTTCGAAACCGTACTCTTGGCCGGCTTCGACATCGAAGGAAATGGTATTACCATCGAAAGTCGCATCACGGCCCAAGAAATTGATATTTGGTTGTAGGTCATGAGTCCCCGAAAGTGCGAGTTCAACTCGCCCTGAAAACTCTGCCGTGAATTTGATCGCATCGACATCGGTGATCGTTCCGATCGTTCCAGCGATTACGTCGCCGTCGCCCAGATTCCCCAGTGAAGTAGCTTCGCTCAGTTTTTCGCCGAAGTGATCCCCGATCACACTCTCCAATGCCGCGCGGAAATTAATTCGCGAATAAGATGTGTCTGTAATCGCATCGTAGACTTGATCTGAAGTCTCTATGAATTGGTCGTACAACTCAGCCTGGGTAACACCGAAGTTACCAACAAACTCATTCGCCTGCCTCAAAATCACGCTCGCGCCAGCAACCCAAGGTGCTGCCTGACTGGTCCCTGAAGCCCTTAGAAAAGCATCTTCCCGGCCATTGGAAAACAAGTGATCAGGCACTGCACTGCGAATATCCTCGCCTGGCGCAACTAAAACTCGGTCGTCCCGCTGCGAAAAATCGCTCAACAAACCATCACTGCCATGACTGGCAACTGGGACCACGTGTTGACTTACCGCTGGATAGCTGAGCCCCTGTTCACCGATCTGTTGAAAGCTATTTCCGGCAGCCACGCTAATAAAAATACCTTCGGACTCTAGCTGAGCGAACTCGTCTTCGAGAATTCCAAAGCCCGGGTCGCTCAAACCAGTGCCTAACGATAGATTGACCGTGGTGATTGGATTCCGATAAGAGTCCTTATTGTCGATTACAAACTGAAGCGCTTTTTCGACTAGTTCAAGGTTGCCAACGCCAAAGTCATCAAAAACCCGCAATGCAACCAAATCGACGCCTGGGCTGATACCGGAAAACTCGGCATCCTGACTCCCAATAACCCCGGCCACATGAGTCCCATGAAAACCAGCTGGACCATCGTCGTAAGGAATGGCATCGTTTTCGGCAAAGTCAAAACCGCCCACGACTTGGCTGCCTTCGCCGAATCCACCCCCGAATGCTGCGTGGTCATAAGCAATGCCCGTATCAATCACCGCGACCGTCTGACCAGCCCCATCAAAACCATACTCAGCCGCAATCCGAGCGGCATCGCCAGCGGCGTTTTGTAGACTCAAGTTACCAATCGAGTCGTTCGTTTGAATCACAACGTCTTGGCCAGTTGTTGCTGGCGAAGACAGTTCTAACTCTGGCAACAGTTCAGCAATACCTGGAGCGACGGCTTGAGCCGACATTACCAAGCGTTTTTCAAATTGTTCGAATTGCAAGCGACGTGTGTTAGCGGAGCTACGACGATTGTTTGACATATTGTTCTGACGTGGGGGAGCTACTAAACCGTCATGGTTAGTACGGAACGCCAAATCCGTTAGACGCTTGGGAACGACAACTGCAAGACCAAGGAAACTCCCTTATCTGGCAACATCGTTTTACAAGCCTAGGTCGACCTGCGGACTACTATAGGTTTCATTTCGCCAATGGTTCACTCAACCAGCGAAAAATAGATACTTCCGAGCACCTACAGATCGATATCTGTGAGCTTTCGCGCAACCTGTTAAACCTTACGGGTTGTAAGGGCAAGGAAACCCGAAACAGCAGTACCGATTACAAAACGTTTACAGCTACTCTCCTTAATTATCAAACTCTACCGATTATTCCGACGATTCTAACTACTGGAGTTGATGGGATAACAACGATTGCCCAGCCACTTTAGCCACATGCCGTTATTTGTTGCGCTGAAACTACCCTGGAGAAGGACCGTGAAACAACTATCAACGTTCGGATACTACCAACTAACACTGCTTGGAAAACCCGCCGCTGACCGGACGATTTATCAGCTGATCAAAAAGCACAAGTTCCACTCTTTCGTAGAAATTGGCATGGGTACAGGCCAGCGCTGTCAACGAATCTTACAAGTGGCGAGTAAATTCGGCGGCAAGCCCATCCGCTACACCGGGATCGACTTATTTGATGCTCGAACCGAAAACCCACTTAAGCTAATCGACATGCACAAAACGCTTGGATCTTTTGACGCCAAAACCCAACTCGTCCCTGGGTCAATCGAACCATCCATCCAGCGAATTGCGAATTCACACTTACGCACGGATATGATCATTATCTCACCCGACACTCAACAGAGTGATCTGAACAATGTCATGTCGTATCTCCCTCGTATGTTGCATGCCAACTCAATGGTCTTGATCCAACCCCGCTCCGGCCAAAAGATGAAACAGCTAATGCGATTAGACATTGAACGCTGGGCGAAAAAAGTGAAAACCAACCAAAAAACGGCTCAATCCAAGCAAAAATCGGCTTAGACGGCGCCGCCAAACTTACGCAACCGATGCCACCAGACTTCAGGCGAATTGCCAAAGGCATCAGAACTCTGGCGAGTCCAACTACGAAGAAAAACCTATCAGCAAAGCGGGCGAGACGGATCTCCAATCAATTCGCTTTTATCTACCGCCGATCATCGGTTATAATCTCGGCTAAAACGATTATTCCCAGCCAGTAGAGCCAAACCGATGAATCAGCCATTTGACCGAAGAAACTTCCTGCTAGCATCGAGTGCTATCACTGCCGCCGGACTCACAGCGACTGCCCGTGCTGCCTTCGTAAACTCCCTGCCAACTCCCGGCTCCAATGATATCATTGACATCGACAGCCCCTTCAAAATTTCCCTAGCCCAGTGGTCGCTACACCGCACACTTCGAAGCGGCAAAATCACAAACTTAGATTTTCCAAAAGTCGCGAAAGAAGAATTTGGCATCTCGGGCGTCGAGTACGTTAACTCGTTCTTCAAGGACAAAGCCAAAAACACCGCTTACCTCGACGACCTGAAAAAACGCTGCAATGACAATGGCGTCGAATCCGTCCTTATAATGGTTGACGGCGAAGGCGCTTTAGGTGATGCTGACAGTGAAAAACGAACCAAATCCGTTGAAAACCACTATCGATGGGTCACTGCGGCAAAGCATCTTGGCTGCCATTCCATTCGAGTAAACGCCAAATCTAAAGGTGTGTTTTCAGAGCAAGTAAAGCTCGCTGCAGATGGCTTGAAGCGACTTTCAACCTTCGCTCAAAAACACGACATTAACGTGATCGTGGAAAATCACGGTGGCCTTTCCTCTAACGGACAATGGCTGGCACAAGTGATCCGCAAAGTAAACATGAACAATTGCGGCACGCTGCCAGACTTTGGTAACTTCCGAGTCAGCAAGGGAGAAAACTACGATCGCTACATTGGAGTTGCAGCCCTGATGCCATTCGCCAAAGCCGTCAGCGCGAAGTCCCACGACTTTGACAAAGACGGAAACGAAACCAACACGGATTTCCAAAAGATGATGCAGATCGTCCAAGACTCCGGATACCAAGGCTGGGTCGGCGTTGAATACGAAGGCAAGAAACTAGACGAGTACGAAGGCATCAAAGCGACCAAGGCTTTACTCGAAAAGTGCTTTGCCAAACTTCCCACAAGACTCTAGAAAGAACAGGCAGCCGCAATACCGGCAAACAATGCGAACCTGCGTAAAACAGGCAGCCCACACAAGGCCTTGGTAACAACACTCGTTGCCAAGGCCTTTCTTCTTTACCGAAATCGAGAAAAACCGCGAACGAGACACTTGGTATTCGGGAATTACCAGCCTGCACAAAACCCGAGCATGCCAGCGCCTGCCCAACATCCGCGCATCAACGCACGCTTTATTTGCAGGAAAGAAAAAGTGCCAGCAAGTGCCAGCAAATCAGTGACATCAGTTCTCTGGTTTGCCCTGGGCTGAAGATGGTGGTGTTGAGACGGAAGACACTGTGATGCCAATCACATTGCTCTCGTTGAAACAAAAACCGCTATCCATCACACCCGAAAGGAGTCATTGTGACTAACTCTACATTCGAAAGCTTTCCATCTCGCTGCCAAAAAGTTCTTCAAGTCGCTAAGCAGCTTCACGCTACCCGCCCTGACTGGGTCACCTTTTTCCGAGAGACTTTAGGAGTCGACGGATCAGCTAGATCTGTCTTCGGCAGCCAAGAAGAGTATCTTCAATTCGAACAATCAAAAGAGTTTGATGAGATCCAAAATCTAGTCGCAAGCCTGCGGACTAAAAAAGGCGCTGGAAGAAATGAATCAACCAAAGTGATCACCGTTCGCCTGCCCGAAAGCCTACACGAGTCTCTCAAGGCAGAGGCCAGCGAGCACGGCACAAGCATGAACAAGCTATGCATCACTAAACTACTGAAGGCCCTGGCCGATCTGTCTGACACCGAGGAAACACCTGTCGCCGCGCCACAGCGAACCCTTCAGCATCCTGCGATGGCTCAGTCAGCCTCCAGTCAATCAAACTTCCGCTCTACTTACCAACCTCCCCGAAATCCTTAAGGAAAATTATCTGCCATAGAACAAACCTAAAAACGGTAGATTCTGGGCGGAAAAATTCGCTTCCGTCGCGCCGAAAAGCACCCTCAACAATCCGCCAGTTACGTACGTAATTGGCAATAGTCAGCAAGATGATTTGGTGCGGCAAAAGCTTATCTGAAATAAAACGGTCGTTACTGCCCCGACAGGGATGTAGGAGCAGTAAGCATTTGTTTTTTATAACACCCCACAAGAAGGAAGCGAACTTTCTGACTACAATTAGAATCGAACCACCTCCGCAACAATAAAAAACGACACTCATGGAATCTCAATTTGACGTGATCGTTATCGGTGCCGGTGCGGCCGGCTTGATGGCAGCTGCTTCTGCCAGTCAATCTGGCCTACGAACTCTACTCTTAGAGAAAAACCGAAAGCTGGGAGTGAAAATCCTGATGTCCGGCGGCACCCGCTGCAACATCACCCATGACTGCTCGATTCGTGAGATCGTGGCTGCCTATGGCCGGCAGGGAAAGTTCCTCCATTCTGCCCTAGCCTCCCTGCCCCCCACGGACGTAATTTCCAAGATCGAAGCCCAAGGGGTCGGCACCAAAGTCGAATCGACGGGCAAAATTTTCCCAGTCAGCAATAAAGCCATCGATGTTCGCGATGCCTTAGTCAGAATCGCCACGGAAGCGGGAGCTCAGATTGCCAACGAATTGGCGGTGCGATCGATCAAAAACACCTCGACGGATCCTCAGTCACCGAAATTCTCCATCGAAACCGATCGAGACAGCTTTACGGCGGACAAAATCATCATCACCACTGGCGGCAAGTCCTACCCTGGTTGTGGAACGACCGGCGACGGCTACCAATGGGCGATCGATTTCGGTCACTCCATCGTCCCAACCGTCCCAGCACTCGTACCGATCCTGTGCTGCACTTCATGGGCGAACGAACTTAAAGGGGTTACCCTTCCAAACGTTGGGGTGAGCGTCTGGCAGCCGACCGAGATCACCGCCAAGCTGCTGGCAGCCTCAGGAAAGTCAGGCAAACCAAAAGCTAAACAATTAGCGTCCACCAACAATTCGTTTTTGTTTACCCACTGGGGATTTTCTGGACCGGCGGTTTTGGATGTCAGCCGACATGTCGCCATGCACCCCAACAAAAACCAACTTCAACTCGTTTGCGATTTTTTGCCTGAAACCAAACTGGAACCGCTAGTCCAGACACTCACTGACAAAAAACAAGCATCCGGCAAACAGTCCGCCCACAACTTGCTGAACGATTACTTCCCCAAACGTTTTGCAGAAACGTTGATCGTGACCAGCGGTGTTGCTCCTGACCAAAAGAACGCCGAACTCTCCAAGCAACAACTCCGAGCGATCGGCGAACAAGTCAAACAATGCCGCTTCGACATCAACGGCACGTTAGGTTTTGAAAAAGCCGAAGTCACTGCAGGCGGGATCTCGCTGAAAGAAGTCAACGGCAAGACGATGGAGTCAAAACTACAACCGGGTTTATTCTTTGCCGGCGAGGTTCTAGACTTGGACGGGCCGATCGGGGGCTTCAATTTCCAAGCCGCCTTCAGCACGGGTTGGCTGGCTGGACAACCTAACGAAGGGTTGAGTTAACCCGGATGGTTTAACGCGGATGGTCAAACCGAATTCGCCTCCTTGTTAAGTTCAAAGGTATCGCGCAAGCCATTGCGTGTGTGGTACAATCACTGCACGTAATTCATAAAAAACAGACAGTCTGCTAATTAAAGAGGAACGAAATCAGCGTGTGGCGAAGCTGGTCTCTACAAGGATCTACATTTTCGCCCCATAAATCGGTTGCCGCACATTACTTCACAAATGGAAGACGCATGAAACGGTTCATCTGCACCCTGCCATTCCTGGCTGCCCTTCTGTTTCCACCCCAAACACTGTGCCAAGTGCTCTTTGACTTCGAAGGCAACACTAAGCTCACTGACGAATGGACTGCCAGCGGAAAAATTCAGGCGAGCCGTACTGATGTAGAAAATGGAAAGGCGCTTCACATTTCGGCCGGCGACAAATTCGCGATCTACTCCAAATCTGGACTTGCCCGAGTGAACGATTTTGAAAAAGTAGAAACGATTTCCTTTCGTGTTCGCTCTCAAACAGACAAACCGAATCGGCTTGATTTGATCGCACTCGAAGGCGACCGGAAAGCTCTTTTTTGGACCAAAATAATGGTCAAAGGAAAAGACTGGCAATCCGTCAAAATACCGCTTCGGTGGTTTCGCTGGGAATCTCTCCGCGCGCCAAACTGGTCTCGTGTGAAATCACTTGGTTTTCGAGGCAGTAAAGGGGTGGACGTGTGGATTGACGATATCTCGATTCAGGACGAACACGTGACCGAAGGCGCTTACGCGACGATCGCTGACTACGAGTCACTCATGACAAATGGAAACCCAGAAGCGTGTCGCAGCTTTTGCGACGATGAACTCTGGCTTTTCACCGACGCCCCTGACTTGGATGCTGACGTTTTACTCCGACAACTCAAGTCCGTTCGGGAGACCTATCTGAAACAGATCCCGATCGACAAAGCCTACCTGGATGCCCCCCCAAAGATGTTTGTCTTTGGTGACCGCGCCTCGTACCAGCAGTTCAGTATCCGCTATGCGAAAAAACTCAATGCGGTAGGCCGAGCGCCGCAGTCCAGCGGATATCATCTTCAGGGACTGGCCACCAGTTTCTATGATGCAGACCTTGGAAGTGTTCGGTCTGTGTACGCTCATGAGTTTGTTCACAGCATGAACAGTTTCTACTTGCGTCTGGACTCTTCCAAAAGTGACTGGTTACAGGAAGGTTTAGCGAATTTCTATCAACTGAAAACCACGCCACAAAAAGGAGTCTCAGACATCATTCAGACTGGACTGGATAAAGCAGATTTCCGCACCCCTCTCTCCAAACTCACCAACGGAAAATCCATCGGTCAGAATCGTTATTGGCAAGCAGCGACGCTCGTACACTTCCTAATGACTGATGAGAGAGTTTCGCCGAAGTGGCCCAAGCTTCTTGAGAGAGTCCGGCTATCGGGATCAGTTGACCTGGGCAAACACTTGGAGGCCGTCTATGAAATTTCATTTGATGAACTGGAAGCTCAGTGGCTGGAG
>CAZORR010000083.1:8671-12507 GCA_964582115.1 uncultured Pirellulaceae bacterium | reverse complement strand
TGAATTTGGTAGCTGCCGAGGCAAACTTGATTTTGGATGAAAAAATTGTTGGGAACCGGTTCGATATCGATTTATGCATCGTCAATGGCTTTTCGTTCCCGAAGCATCGCGGCGGGATCTTGTTTTGGCAGCAGCAAGAATCGACCGACTAAAAACTGGCTAGCGGCGGTACCACGAGCCGATAGACTCGGCCAACACAAACATTCGGACTTGATAAAACGCTACTCAAACGCATCCAGCATTTCTTGTCGGTAAAGCTCCAAGGGCAAATTGTCGTAGGTTTTCAGAGCGGTCCTACGATTTTTCAACGCCTGATTTTTACCGCCGGCTATTTTTGGAACAACAATTTTTTGCAATTTCTTATTGTTGCGACTCTGGGCAACTTCTGTCTGTTTTAGGCTGCGGTTAGCTTGGTTAATTTGTCGTTGATAGTTCCGGCGAACCGCAAACAACTCATTTTGCAAGGCAGACAATTCGTTGGCCTGATTAATTGCGGCAATTCGCTGTTGCGACAAATCGAGTCCAACTCGATTGATTTGACTTTCGATCGCAATCACGCCACTAAAGTTACGTCGATTAACTCTAAACAAATCGGCGTACAAAAATGCGAGTTGCTGTTCCAAACGAAAGACGGCTTGATTGGCCGTGCGTAGATTCGTGCTGGCGGTGATTATCTGTTGATCAAGCCGACTGGTCAGCAAGTCACCTTCGCTAGTAAGTCGTTCTAACTGCGGCACCAAGCGAGCTCGTGCCTCTTCTACTAGTTTATTTTCTTGTTCTAAGCTTTTCTTTTCAATCTCGTTTGACGCAGCGACTTTAACCAATTCTTGATTCTGATAGTCCGTTTGTTTTACCAGCAGTTTTTCGTATTCGGTTTTGACAAATTGACGAGCCAACAAAAACGCTTTTTTGGATTCGGCATCGATGCCTTGTTCCAACAGAACGACTGTCTCCGCCAACAGCGGCGAGTTAACATTTTCAACAACGGGCCCTTCTAAGTAACCTATCAAACGCCCAAAACGAAGGTAGATCTGGTGTTCAACAGCGACAGGAAGACGATTATCGGCTTTGGCAATTTCAAGCTGCTTTTTAAAGGACCGCAACTGAACGATGGCAGCGTCGTACTCGTCAGTAAGCGTAAGCAACCAAACCTCGAGAATTCGACCATCCCAGTTTTGTTTAAAAAGCCGACGAGCCTCGCTGGTGGTTTTTAACGCCTGCCCCACACTACCGTGGTTAATCCGATTTAATGCGTAGGCGACCATAACGTGAGGATTGTCGCGGGCTGTTGCTGCATAGATCGAGTCGGATTCAGATTTGTTGCTAAGGTTTCGGTCCCATTTCGCCTGCAACAATTTCTCGACAATCTCGGCGGTTGGTTCGCCGACTGGAGCAACAGGCGGGGACAGCAATTGTGGTGGACTGGCGTTTGCCGTCGCTTGCAGAACAATAGCTAGACAGATGAAGGCGATCAGTTTTTTCATGAGAATGCCTCAGTGCGACAGACGGAAATTCACCAACTAAGTATTACAAATAATTGCGACGGGTCCATGGTCTTATTAACATTGTTTGAATCTTCACGCACAAAGATCTTGCAGCAGGTCAGTTAGCAAATCATGAACTGCTACGTAAAAGCTATTCAAATACTTCAATTTCCGAACCGTCAAAGTTCAATGTCGTCACCTTAACTCGACTTGAACTACGACTAACTTCTGTAACCAAAACGACCTTTAGTTCCGGTCGACTCTCACAGAAAGCAAAAACTGCATCCGGCTCCATTACAAAAAATGCGGTAGCCAAAGCATCCGAAACCGCCGCCGAATTTGAAATCACCGTTGTCGATAAAAAGTGATTTGTTGGCCAACCGGAACGAGGATCGATGATGTGCCCATATCGCTTTCCACGATGAAAGAAACCTTGTCGCGCTGTTCCGGACGTGCCAAGTGCTTGGTTGCGCAGCTGAACTTCGGCCAACCGCACGCCGGCTGCCGTCGGGTGACTAATCCCAACTCGCCAACAACGCTGATCGGACGCTCTCTCAGCGACTTGATCGCCACTACCGCCTCGCGCCAAAACGCTACTTTGGCCGCCGTGAATTACAAAGTCGCGGATCGAATGTTGTTCAAAAAGGTCCGCGACTCGGTCGAGCGTATAACCTTTCCCAATACCACCCAAATTAATTTTGACACCCTTTTGGGTAATCAAAAGTTTCTGTTGCGCTTCATCGAAAACCAAAAACTCGCTTCCAACCAACTTCAACACAGATGCAATTTCATCCTCTGGTGGCACCGAACCATTTCGCGACTCGAACCCCCACAGCTGGCTGAGCTGACCTGAAGTAATATCGAACGCACCGCCAGTATCGGTGTGGATCTGCTGAGCCAAACGTATCAGCCGCAACAGCCCAGGCTCGACTGCTTGTGGCGTCTCCGTGGCCTGCTGATTCAACCGACTGACTTCACTGTGGTCGCGATAGATGGTCAGTTGATCCTCTAGGTCGTCGACCAATTGAAACGCCAGCATCGTTGCTGAAGCCGCTTGACGATATTGATGCAAGTTAAACGAGATTTCGAACTCACAAGCCATCGCTCGTTTTGAGTACTGCTCCCACGCCCCCGCATCGTCGCCCCCATCACGCCAGTTCGCGTCCAAGCCATCAAGTTGTGCTTGTGCAGTTTCACGAATGGCTTTGATTGCTCCCATTCCGGTGATGAACTCGCGGCGATTGGAACTCGACTTTTGTTTGTCGGCATCCGAACCATTTGATTCCGGATCAGGCAGAGGCGAATTGTCGGATAATTGATTCATAGTCAACGTTGTAGAATGATTCCGGCTGGACCATAATATTAAACCGGAGAAAAAACCATGCCCAAACATTTAATACGATATTGCATTATTCTTGCGTTATTGTCAGCCCCTCTTGCCAACGCAAATGGCCAGCCTGCGCTCCCCCCACACACAACACGGTCGGTTAAGCGAGTCGCCAAACCAACCTTTAATGCCGAAGCAGGGCAGGGCGTTTTTTTCAATGATGTGTTTAAGGAGGCCTTGGTCGGCAAGCGCCCACCTGTACCGTCGGCGAACTCCCGCGGTTCCAACAGTGGAATTAATCGCGATGATTCAGCTGGTAAAACGTGGTCGCGTTTGATTTCTGCAGCCACACTCGAAGACGAAGTCAAATTGCTCTTACAAGACCTCACCCACAACTTAACCACCGTAAGCCGCTTCCGTAGTGACCATACTAAAATCCAAAAGTCATTTGAGCAATTATCGTTATTGTTCGGAGTGGTTCGTGAATACGACGGAAAAGTTCGTTGGAAAGCGGATGCTGCGGTCGCCCAAAAATCCTTTGAAACCGCCGCCGTGAATGCTCGAAACGGCGACGAACCCGGGTTTGCAAGCAGTAAACGCAGCATTGAAGATCTTGAACAACTGGTGCGAGGTGATCGTTTTCCTGGCAAAGCGAAACCGCCAGAGACGCTGGATTGGTCAACGGTTACCGGTCACACACCGATCATGAAACGCTTGCAAGTTTTGCACGACGAAATTAAAGCTGCCAGCTCGAATGAGAAAGATTTCAAGAAGCAACAACCCAAGATCGTTCACTCAGCGGAGTTGATCGCTCTGATGGCCGCAGTAGTTCAGCAAGCGGACATGGACTATGCTGACGACGACGATTACGTGACGTACGCCAAACAGATGCAATCTGCCGCCTCCACAGCTGCCAAAGCAGGTCGCAACAGCAACTACGAAATGCTAAGCAATGCTGTCAACGGCGTTAGCCAAGGTTGTGCTGACTGCCACGGCGACTTCCGATAGTTAAGCCGGACTTCATT
>CAZORR010000083.1:0-8571 GCA_964582115.1 uncultured Pirellulaceae bacterium | reverse complement strand
GACTTCATTGCGTTCGCTGAACCGTTGGCTAATATCAACCTTGTGAAGGCCGACAAGAGTGCCCATCCTACGGAGGTCACAGAGCTGGTGCTCATCAATCGACTCGCTAGCCCTGTGCACCTCGTGTTCTTTACCGTCAAAATCGCTGTCAGCTATGGACGATCCCACCACCAAACAACGGGCTGGTCATCGCCGACTACCGTTGCTTGTTTCGGTCGAACGGTGGCCAATTCATCCGCAACCGTTTTGGACTGATTCACGGTACTGCTGGCTGCAGCCAATTGTTTTTTGGAATCAACCCAAACTCCACCGCTTACACCTGCGACGATTACTTTCTTGTTGAGCACCTCATAGTTGGCGATCGTATCAACTTCACTGGCCACAGCCACCTTAGGCAGTTGCAACGCAACCTGATCCAACAACAAAGTTGGCTGCCATTGAGCTCGATCTAGCAAGCCTTGCTTTTCGATCAATGCCAGTGTCATCGACACATCGAAAACATTTCGCAGTTCGCCATACAGCGGGTACTGTTTACAAATGTTATCGAATTGACGCGAGAACGAGTCAGCAAAGCGTTTGTTCAAAGCTTCTGACTTCCCGGTGCGAATCCGCTTCCCACGAGCAGCCATCAATTGATTCTCGCTTAACACCTTCGCACCAACACCGCTTAGCTCAAAGACTTGATTGTTCTTTGAAACTGCAACCGGTTGGTAGTTCATCGCAAACCACCAACGCAATACCGACATGGGAGGCACCTTTCCGTCGGGCCCCAGTTTGACTGTCTCTAGGTAACTCTCCACACCTTTAACTGGCCCGGCAAGCCCCATGCCGACACACTTCATGTGGTAGTCGGCCGTCAGTAAAATCTTAGCAACATGCGAATCAGGCTGCAGATTGAAAAACTGCACGCTTTGCTTGCCGACACTTTGTCGAATCCCGTCCACCCATGCGTCGCGCTTGCTTCTTTTAATTGGCTTGGTTGTCGAAGTGGTTAAGTAGTTTTGCATCTTCGCCAAACCAGCCTCGGTAGGGTTAATCGTAACCCCAAATGGTTCGGTTGGATTTGACCGTCGCCACAGGGTTAGCAAGTCGTCGATTCGTACAACCGGTTGCCCGTGGTCTTGGCTTACGATGATGCCGTCATCATCAGTTCGCCAATTACCAGCCGGCCCAGCAAGAATCAAATCGCCTGGCTGTTGATCCGTTGGCGGCACTACCAAAACATATTGAATCCGTTGCAACCCGGCCAACGTCAACATTTCTGGCGGTATTGCTTTTCGTTGCTCGAGATAGCCTTTCAACGCGGCCTCCAACCGCGGCAGCGAAATAAATCGCAAATCCGACGACAACCGCACATCACCGGCAACCGCAGGTGGCTGTGTTTCGGGCAATCGATTCTCTGGCGACTCACCAAGAGAACCCGCCAGCGCTTCGGCGCCGGATTTACGTTTGGCCGCGGCCACAAACCGGAGCGTTCCTTCGGCGTCAGCGAAGACACCTTGTGCATAAGGCTGAATCGAAGCTGCCCCGCCTCCCTCGTCCCACAGTTCCGTATTGACGGTTCCTTGAATCAAATCGATCAGTGGTTGGAAATCCGACAACGTAACACCGCCAGGTCGGCCATCGACCCCCGGTTGGCCCCCGACCGGCACGATTCGCCTACCACCTTCAAGCTGCCCCGGTGCTTGAGCCCAAGCGTGTGAGCTAAGGGTTTCTAGCGAAAAGTAAACCGCGCAGAATGCGCACAAAACAAAGAACTGGCCAACGGCAACGCTCCTTAGATACAGTCGCGACATCGTAGTGCCTCCTTATATAAATTCTTCTTGCCCTCATCGCTCATTGTACCGCAACGACTGTCAAAAGCACAGTCGGCCGATCATCGATTAGGGCATTTAAGCTTGTTCAGCCGACGGATTTTGCGCCGTGTGTGGGCTAGCTAATGATTTACGCCAAAATTCACCCACCTTCTGTTGGGCCTGTGCAAGCAAAGAACCCTCCGGATACACGTTGGAGTCATCCGATCGCCCGGCTGGTACGCCAGTCATCAATTCGATTGCGTCGTAAATATTGTCGACTGCATGGACACGAAACTTACCCGCCTCGGCCGCTTCAACAATATCGCTACGAAGCATCAAGTCCCCCGCATTGGATTTGGGAACAACGACTCCTTGGTCACCTGTGAGTCCAAAGTAATTACAAGCGTCGAAGAAGCCTTCGATTTTTTCATTGACGCCTCCGATCGCTTCTAGGTGACCGCGCTGATCAACCGCTCCCGTGATCGCCATGGACTGTTTAATTGGAATCCCAGCTAAGGCACTCAGCAGACAAATGGTTTCCGCACCGGACGCCGAGTCACCATCGATCCCGCCATAGCTTTGTTCAAATGCAACCGAAGCAGAAAACGCCATCGGGTGATCGGTTCGCAGCAAGAACCGCAACAATCCACCTAAAATTTGAAAACCTTTGGTGTGAATCGAACCCGACATGGAGGCTCGTCCTTCGATATCGATCAACCCTGCATTACCGGGCCCGATCGAAGCCGTAATTCGAGCTGGAAATCCATAAGTCAATGCACCAGCCCGCATGACTGCCAAACCATTGATTTGCCCGACCACCTCGCCGTCGGTTTCCACAATGATAGTCCGGTTTTTTACCATTTCGAAGAACTTCCGTGACGGCAAGCTCGCCCGATCTTTGGTGCGTCTGATCGCTTCGTGCACATGAGAATCGGTAACGGTTTCGCCCTTGGACACGTAAGCAGCTTCACGCGCAATATCAGCGATACGACCAAAACGAGCGGTCAACCGATCGCGACGTGCGACAATCCGAGCTCCATGTTCGGCCAATGCTGCCACGGCTGAACGATGATAAGCCGGCAACGACTCCCGGCGACTTAGCGTCGACACAACCGCTGCATAATGCTCCAACGATTGCTCGTTCCGTTCGAGCTCACTATCAAAGTCCGCCAGCACTTTGAACAACTCGCGGAAATCTGGATCGGCGTGGTCCACTTGGTAGTAGGCTTGCGAGTCACCAACAAGAATCACTCGCACGTTCAAGTCGATCGGCTGAGGCAGTGTCACTACCGTCTGGCGCATCAAACCCATTTCTTGCGGCACGATTTCGAGTTGTTGCGTTCGTAAAGTCCGCATCAATGCTCGCCACGCACCTGGTTCGGCAATCAAATCGTGGATGTCCAAAACCAAATATCCATTGGCCGCTCGCAGTAACGCGCCTGCGCGGATACCACGATAGTCCGAAATCGCCATGCCTCCTGGACCCATTTTCGGTTCGACCACACCCAACAAATTCATCAAGCTGGGAGTGCTTTCGACAACCACCGGTCGACGGTATTTATCTTCTTGGCTCAGCACTACGTTGACGCCATACATCTCTTTGAAGTTCTCAGGTTCCTCGCTGGGAGCGAGTCGGTTTTCGACTAAGTCTTTAACAACATCATCTAAGAACGCTTTCACGTCTTCGCCAGGATACATTTCAGCCACAGGAGCCAGCACTTCGTTTGCCAAGTCGCGAGCGATCTGCTGGTCAAATTCTCGCAGCTGTTCATGTCCGGTACGAATCAATTCGTTGATCTTCCGGCCTGTTTCTCTAAGTTGCTGTTGATACTTCGGCAACGCCGTTTGGTATTGCTCCAACTGTTCCGCGGGGGCTTTTTCTTGACTGACCAACTGCATGAGCTGTTCAACGGCTACCGGTTCACCATCGACAAGCGGTAGAATCATGGTCTGGGACGCTTGCCCCTGCTGCACATTGACCAAACGCATCTGGTTTGCTTCAAGTTCTTTATCCAACGGTTGGGCAGTCACTTCGACCGCCTGCTGGATTTTTTCTTGGATTGCCTTTCGATTGCTTTGATGAGGCTCAGCCTCGAGTGACTTGCCCAAGTCGTCCTCGAAAAAAACCGCCGCATTATTCATCCGACGACGAAAATCATGCCCCGCTCCTGGCGGTAAGGTGATCAAACGAGGATGATCCGGGCGATCAAAATTGTGTACGTAGCAATAGTCTTGCAGGGTATCGCACTCCGGCGCTAGATCGTCCAACATGTAGCGAACCATCGTCATTCGGCCACTACCGCGCGGACCACGCACGTAGACGTTTTGCTTTTTAGCAAAGCACTCGATGCCGAACTTCAATGCCTCGTAAGCAGTCGTTTGACCAAAGATTTGATTGGTCAACGGAAGCTCGTCGGTAGTCTCAAACTTCAAACAACCTAAATTGCACTTCCAACGCAATTCATCGACGGGGACTTGGGTTCGTTTTACGGTCGATGCTGTGTCGCCGGTTACTTTTTTCGCTGCCACGTTTGGCTTTCACTGTCGGAGAAAATAAATGCAAATAAATTACAGCAAGTTGGCTGCCATAAAACAAGCCACTTTAATACAAGTTGGTCGCTGGAGCTAAGTGCTAAAACCAATCGCCCCAGAAAAAACAAATTATCTCGTTTGATACGAGAATACGAGGGGGCGCACCCTCACTTTTGTTTGGTCACTTCTTGGCGAATAAACTGAATGCTCACAGGAGCCCCGAAGGCCTCGACCGTGGGACGGACATAACGCACTTCTTCCTTTTCACTGGGCATCTTAAAACGATCTCCCTTTTGCAAGATCGGTCGAATCTCTGCCATCGAACCAAACGCATAGCTACCAGCCGCCTGACACGGAAACCAATGCCCACCTCCGTCTTGATCTTGCAGATAAAACTCAGGGTAAACGTGTCCAGGAATCCAAACCGACCTAGCAGGAACCCCCTGAGCCCGGCAGATCGCGATGAACAAAGACGTCAGCTCGCCGCAGTCCCCGTGCCCGTTGTCCAACGCTTCCAAACAGCTGCGATTCACTTTATCAAATTTATAGGTGATATTCTCACGCACCCATTCATAGTTTTTTTCGACTTGCTTCCAAGCGCTCAACGAATCGTCTTCCAGCTCTTTGGCAATCGTCACGATTCGCTTGTTCCTGCTTTCGATTAACGGACTGGGCCGCAAGAACTCTTTGTACTTGCTCGGCACCTTTTTAGCTTTTACAAAAACCGTGGTGTCTGTGGGGGCTTGGATCATTTTCTTTTTCACTCGAAAGCGAACGTAAGCTTTCTCAGATGTCCCCGGCGCCATTTTTTTGATCGAAAACCCAAACTGTTGCGTCCACTTACCAGCCTTTTCTCGTTCAAATTTCATCACGTTGTCAGACTTGAACTCTTCCAGCAACTCGACTTCTTGTTCTGGCCAGTCGATCGGCACAGGAAACGTTGCCGAGATTTTCCTCGCCGCTGCTGACGAATTAATCTGCAAACCGAACTGCCAGTCCGAAGGCACCGTCATCCCAAACGAAATCCCTGAACTCGCCAAACTCTGATCTTCTGAAGTGTCGTCCGTTTGCTCCGCACTGGGCGTCGGCAAGGGCTGCAGTAATTTTGATTGAGCCAATCCAACCACGCATCCCGACCACACAACGGCAACGACGCAAAGTCGTAGCGATGTAGTCAAGACAGAGCGAAGGCAAAATCGAAACTGAAAATTGTTCATGTTCAAACCTTACTGACTTGGAGCGTCGTCAAAAATCTCCGCACGGAAAAAAGCGACCCGCGGCTTCACGCTCCCTTTCATCGACACAAACTCAGCAACATACTTCTGCGCGTGCTTCTTTTCTGGGACTTTGAAACCGTCACCTTTTTGCAAGATCAACCTTGGCTCGGACAAACCACCGAACTCTCGAATCCCACTCACGTCACACGGGAACCAGTGCAACTGCTCGCCATCAGGCCCCGCGAGCATAAACTCGGCGTAAGACGCTCCTTTGGCGAACACAATTCGTGAGGGAATTTTCACGCTACGACACAACGCTACAAACAAAAACGTCTTATCTTCGTTGGACCCAGCTAAGTTCTTCAGCGTATGCTGAGCACTATGGTACGCCGAGTCTTGAACTTGGATGTTGCCCCGTACCCAATCATAAATCGCCTCCACTTTGTCCCAAGCGGACTCATGATCGGCCACAAGCGTCTTGGCTTGCTTTCGGATTTTACTGTTCTGGTAGTTGACGTTTTTGCTAGCCGCCAAGAACGGCTTCACTTCTTTTTTGTTATGGCGTGGCAAAATGAAAGCCTGGGTTTCCTCCGGTGCCGCCAACGGTCGATTAATGATTTCCAACGTATAACTAATTTCAATCAATTCGTTGGCCTGCAAGACAGGAAACTGAACCACAACCTGCTCCACTCCAGCTGACAGTTTTCGAGAAGTCACGTTGCCAATATCCACGGGGATTTCTTGGTCAATGACGGCTACCGTTTGCTCGGGCCAAGTCGTAGGCACTGGAAAGGTCATAAAAACGTCCGTGGCTCGTCCATTTCCGGTTCGGATTTTGGCTCCGATCTTCCAACGAGTCGTAACGGCGTTTCCAGAAACGACTTGCGGGCCATCCGCGACCACCGGCGGTTGAGGCTCTTGGGCCGCCGGCTTGACCTCACCTACATTGCCTGCCTCATCGGCCTTGGCTTCGCCTGCCTCTTCGGACACAACTTCCGGAGCAGTCGCCGTTTGGGGGTCGTCTATCTCTTGAGCCCAAACCGAACACGATGACAGTAGCATGCAGATCTGGACAGCGAAACCGAGTAGCAACCAACCAACCGATTGCATCCAACTCAACCCCATTGCAAACCATCGATTGTTGTTTTTCATTTCTCTACTCGCATTTCGTGTTTTACACTTCGAATCGACGCAAGAAATCGGTTGAAAGAGGCAGGGCGGTCGTCGGGATTGACCGAGATACATTGCATTACTGATTTTGCAAGCGTGAGATCTAAGTTAGGGACGCAGTCGGTAATCGAAGTCACGTTGGTACTATCATGAGCCAGAGCAGTCGTTCCAGAGACGTCGGTAGTTCCCCACGGGTGTTCAAACGCCAGCATCCGGTAAACGGTTACGCCAAACGAGAACACGTCTAATCGATGGTCCGTCGAACGCCGTCGTACAATTTCAGGAGCCATGTACTGCGGGGTCCCAGTTCGATTCCCTGGCTTTCGGTAGGCCGGTTCATCTGGAACCGTCAAACCGAAATCAATCAACTTCAACGACGAAACGTCTTTGCTACAAATGAAGTTCCGAGGACAAACGTCACGGTGAATAAACCCAGCGTCATGAACCACTTGCAACGCCTTAGCCATCTGCCGAATCAATTTCAGGCGATGCGGCCCAAACACCGACTTATCCTTTTGCCGTATCAAAGAATCCAATCCTGAGCCGGCAAGGAATTCCATCAAGATGTACTCTTGCCCGCTAACCGTCTTTCCGAACTCCAATGTGTCGACGATCAACGGATGCTTAAATTGCATCGCAATTTCGCCTTCAGTGGGCTTCTTCAAACCCTTGAAGCGGTTTTTGAAATACTCCGTTTTTTCAGTATCTAGAAATTTGATACCGAACAATTTACCGGTGCCAATTTCTTTTGCCACTCGAAACGTTGACATCGTACCAGCCGTGGACTGGCGATCGAGTTGAAATCGTTTGGCAACGTCGAGCCTAGACGCCCCTTGTTTATCACCACCGAAAAGCTTCTTAAAGATGCTCATGTTTTGATTGCTACTAGACCAAGTCTTGGAGAACGCGCGGTTTGCTGTTAAAAATTAGTACCGCAATCGTATGCCGGTCATCTTAAACCGGAAAGACGATTGTTAAACAATATTCGGCTGTAAACGGGAACGAAATCAATGACGCGCTCGTTTTAAGCAATATTTCGGTGAATGTTGCCACGCATCTGACGAACCAACCGAAGCAACCTGCCTAAATCTCGTCCAAAAACAGCCTTCGGCAGCATTTGCTTGCAACCTCAAAACGAATGATAAATCAGTGCCTGCTTCAGCATCGAGTCTCCGTAAAACCGCCGCACAAACCCTGCTCGTACTAGGAGTGATCCTCACAGGCATTGCTGGCTGTCAACCAGCCACACAAAACAACCAACAGGCAGTACAGTCGCCCACCAACCTACCATCCAACAACATTGTCACCACGAGCTACCCGCTGCAATGGGTAACACAACAAATCACGGGCGACAAATATCAAGTCAACTTTCCAGCCAATGATTCTGATCATCCTGATCACTGGCGTCCCGACCGCGCAACGATTGCCGAAATACAAGCAGCGGAATTGATCATCTGCAACGGCGTCGCCGCCCCGTACGCCAGCTGGATGAAAACCGTTTCACTACCGTCATCGAAAGTAATCGAAAGTGCTTCCAAAGGAATGTCGCTATCGGACTTCATTAGCGTTGAAGACATTCGCTTGGTTCACTCACACGGTCCAGAAGGCGAACACTCTCACGCGACCATGGTTAGCCGAACTTGGCTGCACCCAGCAATGCTCGCCAAACAAGCCCGCTTCATCACGGATGAACTTTGCAAGCGATTCCCCGATGATACTTCGGCGTTTCAGCAGAACCTTACCGCACTTCAAACAACTCTCGAAGCAAGCACGCCGCAACCTTTACCAGAACAGAAACTGGCAACTTTTACTGCCACCCCGGAGCTCAAATTTTTGACGAAAGCCGTTGGTGCCAA
>CAZORR010000082.1:0-12584 GCA_964582115.1 uncultured Pirellulaceae bacterium | reverse complement strand
ACTAAGAGCCGTTTCACGTAACGCTCAAACGGTACGAGTCCAAATTTCGTTTCGCCAAGAGCCAGAAACGTTAGTCTCCAGCTTTAAAGCGATAGCGACTGCTCTGGCTTAAAAGCTCCAATTCTTCTAGTCTCCAAGCTCACTTTGAAGATCAACGGCCGCAGGATGCGTGCCAAAATTTATTCGGCAGCCATGTCTCAAATCAGACGTTGCTGATTGTTGACCATTTTCCGCAGGGAGGCGGACAAATGACCCCAGCCATTCAAAACAAACTTGCTTGCGTCCTGCTAGCTCTCGCAGCTGGATTGATCACCTTGTCACAAGTCGGCTGCGACGACTTAACGCAATTGGCAGCTGAGGCCGAAGCTGCGGCTGAAAGACTGCCTCAACAGGCGTCCGATCAAAGGTGGCTTGAACAACATAACCAATCACAGAATTCAAATCAAACAAACCATGCAAACGCCAATTCTGGATCAGCAACTGCGCCCCAACAAATCATCATTGGCTCCTTTAATATCAAAAGCTTTGGCAAAGCCAAAATGAGCAACCCCACCGTTGTCGGCGCATTAGTCGACATCGCTCGCCGCTTTGACATCTTGGCCATTCAAGAACTGCGAGAAAAAGACCAAACCGTAATCCCTCAATTTCTGTCGTACATCAATCAAGACGGAGCTGCCTACGCAGCGGCAGTCGGCCCACGACAGGGCTACATGATCCCCGGAAAAACCACGCGGTATTTTGAGCAATGCGTATTCATTTACGACACCAATACGATCGAAATCGTAGGGAACAGCTATGCTGCGATCGACCGAGCCAACATCATGCACCGTCCACCCTATGTCAGTCAGTTTCGCTGCAAGTCCGTCGCGCCAAACTTGCAACCATTTACGTTTACACTGATGAACGTACACATCGACCCCGATGATGCCCATCAAGAGTTCATGGCGATGCAACCAATTCTTGCTGAAATTTACCAACAACATCCACAAGAAGATGATTTCATTCTACTGGGCGACTTAAACGACGAACCGCACAAATACGCTCGCTACCAATGGATGCGGCAGCAACACGCGGCTCTTCCATCACAGTGGAAAACAAACACCGCTATGACGAAGGCGTACGACAACATCATTTTCGACCATGAGTTAACGTCCGAGTTCACTGGTCAATCTGGCGTCATGAACTTGATGGAAGAGTATCGTATCAGCAGAGACGACGCCAAACATATCTCTGATCACATGCCCGTCTGGGCAGTGTTTTCAACTCACGAAGCCGTGCCAGCCCGCCAAGCAGCCACGCGTCCACCGATCCGCTAGCCAATAGTTTAACGACAAGCCGGAAGGCGTAGGCGTACGGCGCCAATTGCAAATCCGCGCCACTCAATCACCCAAAACATAAGCAAAGATCAGCGGCGCAATCACGGACGCATCGGAGTTGATCATGAACTTCGGCGTGTCGACTGCTAGTTTGCACCAAGTGATTTTTTCATTGGGGACCGCGCCGCTATAAGAACCATAAGACGTGGTCGAATCAGAGATTTGCGAGAAGTACTGCCACAGCCGAATGTCTTTTTTGAGATCTTGGATAATGGTTGGGACTGCGCAAATTGCAAAATCGCCCGCGATTCCGCCCGCGATTTGAAAGAACCCAATCGGCGACCCTTGATCGGTTTCAATGTACCAATTGACCAAGTGTTCCATCTGTTCGGTCCCACTGCGGATCGCCGAATGACTGGCGATTTTCTTTTCGATCACCCGGGCCGCAAAGATATTCCCCAACGTTGAATCTTCAAATCCGGGTGAATAAACCGGGATTCCTTGCTCATAAGCTGCTAACAGCCAAGAGTTTTCACGAGGAATCTGGAAATGCGGTTCGAGAGTCTTTTCTTCGAACAACCGGAAGAACACCTCAAAGGGAAATAGCCCTGTCCCCGCCGCTGCGTTTTCCGCGCAGATCGCCATAAAATTGTCTTCGATGTGCCGCATCACCGTTTCAGGAATACAGGTATCAGTCACACGATTGAAACCAGCGTCGAGCAACTCTTGTTCGCCCTCGGGGGACAGATCACGATAGTTTGGAACGACGCGGTACTCATCGTGTGCGACCAAATTAAAAACGTCTTCTTCCAGGTTCGCGCCCGTACAGCTGATCGCATGAACTTTGTCCTCACGAATCATTCGAGCCAACGAAATCCCGATCTCGGCGGTACTCATCGCGCCCCCAAGACTCACCAGCATCTTTCCGCCGCCGTCGAGGTGTTTTCGGTAAGCCTTCGCGGCGCTAAGGGTCTCGCGGGCGTTGAAGTGCAGAAACTGCTGCTCCATAAACGAAGAGATTGGCGAATTGGCCATGAATTTCTAACGATCAAGCGACCGCTTTACATGAAGAGATGTTGCAAAAATGAAACGTGCGTGTCGCTTCAAAGCAACGCGAACTGTTTTACCACATCGTTTAAATGCAGCTAACACTGCTGTTTCGCGGGGAATTCTACATAAAGCCCAAGGCCAGAGCAAGTTTCCCGATTTATTTGAGTTTGGCCCCAACAGTGCATTTGAGATGGAACAGAACACTGAATTTTAAAACTACTTTTTGATCGATATACTCATATGCATGCTTGTCGACTCGCCGAACTGGGAAGTTGGATCGCCTCCAACTCTGGCGCCCTCATTTATGGAAAAGAAGACCAATCATTATTGGTTGCTTCGTCCTACTGGGTCGCCTCCAAAAATCGATCTCAACGTTGGATCACAGCCATCAAAATGTTTGAAAAAGACATTCAGAATCCGCAGCCCAACCACGACCCTTGGGCATCTTTAGAAATTGTGATTCAGGAAATCATTCAAACTGAACTACTCACACGAGTTTGGTCCGCAACCGCCTTAAGTCATGACTGGTACCGCCGCTCAGACGAACTTCTCGGCTTGGCTCACTCGGTTTACTTGAGCCATTCAGAAGTCAAGAACCGTGCCCTCCGGTTAATGGTAGAATGCGAAAACAAACATGCAGAAACGGTAGGACGACTAAACGCCTTGCGGATCCGTATCGAACGTTGGACCGACGTGTTTCTAGGCCAACTGCCCTTTAAAAACATTGCTGTTCAGTTCGCATTCGACAAAAGTCGAGTCGCAGACTTTCATGCCGAACGGCAAGAGGCTTTGGGCGAAGCAATGAAAACTCGGCAACATGTATTCCAAATGTCGTTCACCGAGGATTTGCAGCGTAGCCAAACAAGATATCCCGCCAATCCTGGGCTCAACAAGAACATTGCCGCAGGCATACTCGCTTGTTTTCCAACGGATCGTTTTGACTCCTTGGAGCTACCAAAATCCATCCAATTAGTGTGGATTGAAAAGACTCAACACGACACACAAATGCTGGTCGACCACCTCGTAGCATTCGAGAATGCAGCCGAAACCGGAGTTTCTCCAATCTAGCCAATGCTAGACAACACCGGTCGATAAAAAACCGCAAGCTATTTCCGTATTTCTGCTTAGCCCAATACGTCGGTAAAGTAATTTTTCACAACGCGATCAAAGTAGTCGTTCCGAATTTCCATCGGTAAATCATTGTAGACGCAGTAGTTGCTGATTTGTTTTAACAAGTCGCGAGGATGACAGCGGCGCATCCTGCGGTTTGCTTGCTGAAAATGTGTTTCGATCAAGTAATCAACCACATCCGATCGAAACTCACACTCCATCCGCTTACAGTAGATCTCGAACAAGTACTTAAACTCTGCTGGATTCGGATCTGCGATTTCGATTTTATACGGAATTCGCCGCAGAAACGCCTCATCAACCAAGTCCCTCGGTTCGAGGTTGGTCGAAAAGATAATCAACTGCTCAAACGGCACTTGTATTTTCTTCCCCGATGCCAGTGTCTGGAAATCAATACGACTCTCTAGCGGAACAATCCAACGGTTAAGCAATTCCGTTGGTTCAATTCGTTGACGGCCAAAGTCATCCACTAACAAGCAACCGCAATTACTTTTCATTTGCAGTGAGGCCTCGCTCACATTACTGTTCGCGTCATGACGAATCTCAAGCGCGTCCATGGTCAACTCACCACCAACAACCACTGTCGGTCGTTTGATTTTGACCCAACGTTTGTCAAACGCAGCTTCGTGAATCAGCGCATTGGCATCATCTTGCGATTGAATGTGATACGCAGCGTCAAAGAATTTGATCAGTTGACCGTCTTCGAAAATCGCATGCGGCACCCAAATTTCATGTCCAAAACACTGAGTGATTCGCTGGGCCAATGTCGATTTTCCATTGCCGGGCTGACCGTACAAAAACAATCCAGCGCCGGAGTTAACTGCCGGGCCAAGATCCTCGAACAGCGACTCGTTAATCGAGATATCGCCAAAGGCCTTTCTTAGTTGTTCGCGCTTTGGCGACTCAGCCCGAATCGTCTGTGCTTCAGCACTCAACACATAGTCGATCAGCGGCACTGGCGCGGGCCCCACATACGAGCAAGCTTGCCTTGCAATGGCGGCGCGGTCACGTCCGGTATCAGTCAATGAATAATTATAGTCATTCAGTGGAGCCGACCCCTGATGAACAATCATTTGCCGGGCTCGCAACTGCTGATACAACGGCTCGAGAGCATTAAAAGGCAAACATAAATCGTTCGCCAGCTGCCTGCCACTGGTAACCCCTACGACCGCCAAGCGTTTAATAAGCAACGACTCAATTAGCGACACCGGTAACCCAGTTTCCTTCAACGAAACCGGCTCGGACGGATGATAAGACTCATCGGCCAAAATGGTCGCCAACAAATTGCTGCTAAGAGCAGGATTGGGTAGGGAGGTGTTGAGCATCGTAAATCTCAGAGTAAATAACCGACTCAATATTTATCGATTGAAACGGAAGGCCACTCCAAACTATCGGTGCAATGGCGCAATAAAACGGTTTCAATTCCTGCGAGGACGGCCAACTAGACAGTACAACTCGAAAATCCGGAACGTTCTGCACCTTCGTAATAGGTATCGCGTCCGGAATCTACCGCGAATGGATGGAAAATTTTAGACCTTTGCCAGCACTAAGCACTAATCGAAAGCTAAGAATAAGTAGCGGTTTTAGTCCAACGACGACCAAACACCCCAACCCCGCCTTCACAGAGCTAGAATGATGAGTGACTTCGACACCCAAAACTCAATACGCACCAAGGCCCCCAGCCTTCCTCGACAACCCGAACGCAGTTGGTTTCTGTCAGGCCAAACGGACACTACCGAACCAACTCGCCAATATGACATCACCGGCGATCAATTCACGATTGGCCGAGATCGTGAGTCAGACTTGCATTTGCCAGCCGGATGCATCTCGAAAAAGCATGCTGTCATTAGCGTTGAACTTGACGGAACGTTGCTACTCCGAGAACTCGGAAGCACTAACGGTACTTTTGTCAACGGCAAGCAATTACACGGTGAAACCCGGCTCAAAGAAGGCGACCTCGTTCACTTTGCTGCACTCGTATTTCGAGTCGGAACAAAGAGCAAAAGCGACTCGATTCAACACAACACGATTCACGAAGACGTATGCGATCAAGCTCTGGCAATGATCCAGTTCGAACGCTTAATCAGCGATGGCGGGCTCTACCCACACTTCCAACCCCTCGTCCGTTTGGATGACCAATCTCGCATTGGCTATGAAGTACTGGGGCGCAGTCGCCTCTTTGGTTTGCAATCACCGCAAGAAATGTTTCATGCCGCCTCTCAACTAAACCTTGAAGCTCAACTGAGCGAAGCATTCCGACTACGTGGCGTCGAAATCGGCACGGCCTTTGGCAAAGACACAAACCTGTTCGTGAATACCCATCCTTCCGAACTTGATCGTCCTGAATTCTACGAATCACTGAAAGAGCTACGCGACACCGCTCCCGAACAAACCATAACGCTCGAGATCCACGAAGGTGCATCGACGAACTTGACCATGATGCGAGAGCTACGCGCCGTATTGTCCGACTTAGACATCAAACTAGCATTCGACGATTTTGGTGTCGGTCGCGCTCGACTAGTCGAACTGGGCGAAGTTCGACCAGACTATCTCAAGTTTGACATGAAGCTAACAAAAAACATCGAACATGCTCCCGCCAAGCGTCAAGAACTAGTCGCTTTGTTCGCAAACCTTGTTAACAACTTAGGCATCAAAACCCTCGCCGAAGGAGTCGAAACGAGAGAGTGCCACGACATCTTGGTGCAAATGGGATTTCAGCTGGCACAAGGTTTCTACTACGGTCGACCATCCCCGTTAAGTAAGTACATGTCTGAAGACCAGAAATCTCGAACTCCCTCAGACACCGACGGACTAACAGAAAACGATTCGTAAAGTCGCTAGTCCTCAATTAGTTTCGCTTCCCCAACCATTCAACCGAGTCTTCCCGTGTTACAAAGTCCTTTAGAAACCAACAAAGAAATCCTTGGCTACCAACTAAAAGAACGAATTGGTTCTGGTGGTTTCGGTGAAGTATGGTCAGCCGAAGCCCCCGGCGGCTTGATGAAAGCGGTTAAAATCGTATTTGGTTACCACGATGGAAAACGAGCCCAAGCGGAACTCAAAGCGCTAGACCGTGTCAAACAACTACGCCATCCGTTCTTATTGTCGCTGGAGCGGATCGAAGTATTTGAAGGCCAACTGGTTGTCGTATCCGAATTAGCGGATTGCAGCCTAGCTGACCAATTCAACAAAAACTTAGCCGCAGGCAAAGACGGCATCGATCGTGAAGACATCCTGCGCTACATGCGCTGTTCGGCCGAAGCACTTGACTACCTGTCCGACAGTCATGGCTTACAACACCTAGACATCAAGCCGGAAAACTTGCTTGTCATTGGCGAACATGTGAAGGTCGCTGACTTTGGTCTGATCAAAGACCTACACCAAGCCTCTCAGTCGCTAATGTCTGGTATGACCCCAGCCTATGCCGCGCCCGAACTCTTCGACGGACGCCCTGGCAAGTACAGCGACCAGTATTCGCTGGCGATTGTTTACCAAGAAATGCTAACTGGCTGTCGACCGTTTTCAGGATCCACTCCAGCCCAACTAGCTGCCCAACACATGAACGGCAAGCCGGATCTACTTTCACTTCCGGCCAGCGATCAAATCATCATCGCAAAAGCACTTTCCAAAGACCCCAGTTGCCGCTTTCAAAGTTGCTGCGAGCTAGTCGAAGAATTGACCAACCGCCGTCGTTCAGCCAAAAAATCCTCACCTCGCCGCACAAAAACACATATCAGCGACGATTCACAAACACTCAGCCTAAACCCTTCCAACACCCACGACGTCACGGCATTGATTTCAGGCAGTTCGTTGCCGTTTCAAGCCAGCGAAGTCAAAGTTCTCGATGCACCCGATTGCAGCGAGAACGACACGAAAGTGCGCCCAACGATCTACATCGGCATTGGATCTACTGGAAACAAAATCATTCAGAAGATCAAAACCCAATTGACCGCTCGATACGGATCGATGGAAAACTTGCCATCGCTGAAACTACATGCTATCGATTCCGACCGGGGAGCCATTGACGAAATCATTCGCTCCAGCACCTGTCCACTGGCAGGAAAGGAAGTGGTCGAAACACCACTCAAAAAACCCGAGTCCTATCGCGATCAAAAAAAATCACACCTTGGCTGGCTAAGCCGTCGTTGGATCTACAACATCCCCCGAACACTCCAAACCGAAGGCCTTCGTCCACTTGGACGTCTCGCTTATGCAGACAACTTTGACCACATCTACAACACGCTAGAAGAATCCATCCGTGAAATCACGAAAGCGGAAAACCTCGCCACGACAGCCGACTCGCTTGACATCGACCCTGGCAGCCTGACCCCCAGAGTCTTCATCGTCACCTCCATCAGCGGTGGACTTGGAAGCGGAATGGCACTGGATCTTGCCTATAGCCTTCGACTACTGATTCATGAAGCTGGACACGAGCCGGATTCAGTCGTTGGCATGATGCTACATTCAACTTACCAGCGGCTCAGAGACCCGGGACTTTCGTCGGCAAACGCATTTGCATTCCTATCCGAGTTGCGCCATTTCTGCGAAATCGGATTCCCTGGTGATAGCGAAAACGGCGTACCAGAGTTTGAGGAAACCCCGTTCGACTTTACTTACTTTGAAGACCTTGGCCAAAACCTTTGCCAATCAGACTTTGACAAAAAACTTGAGGGCGTTGCCGAATACATGATGCTGGCCAGTGCTTCGAAATGCAGTTCATTCTTTGACAAATGCCGCGATTTCGAAAACGAAGAAGAGCACTTTGGATTACGAACCTTTGGTATTAGCGTAACCGGACCCGGAAAATTTGATGCCGGACTAAAAGCTGCCCAGTTGGTCGGCAATGAGTTGATGCGTCATTGGATCGGTGGCGACCATCAAACTGACGATCAAGTTGAATCGTTGTCAGCCGAACTGACCACCGAAAATCAACTTGAAATTGAAGACGTTTCTCAGCGCATCCAATTTAACATCGAAACAAACACCGGAGAGCAGTTGTCCAGCCTACTGTCTCAGATCAAAGACACCATCCAAGCCGACGATAAAACCCACCCACTTATCATCGCCAAAATACTAGACGAGATCTATCTGGCTCCCCCAGAGCGACAATCAGATAACGCAGAAGAGTCCGAAGCACATCTCGAACTGCAAAAAGAAATTGAGAACTGGGCTCCAGAAATTGGCGAGCAAATTGTAAGTGCAATCCAAAACCAGATGAACGGCAAGTCCATGAACCTTGCCGTTAGCTTAAAGACATCCAAGCAACTCACCGAGCAATTTCAATCCAACATCAAACAACTGGAGTCATTGGGAAGCGAGTTGTCTGCCACAGAAATTCAACTACTCAACAAATTAACTGCACTCAACAGCAGTAGAGCAAAACAAACACCGGCTTGGGCTGATGAGGTAAACGAAACCATCAACCAATACGTACTGTCGCGTAAACAATTGACGATCTATCGACACACTCGTTCCTTCTACCGAATCGTGAGTAGATCAGTCGACTCATTGAACGGCCTGTTACAACGCTATCGACGCCAACTCGAATCAGTTGCGAACAACCTTAAAACAGACGGTATTGTTGACACTTGCGAAACCGACGCCGAATTTTGCATGGAAACATTGCTAAGCAATGCAATCAAACAACAAACCAAAAAGCACGTGTTAGAAACCGAAGCACTAGTCTATGACGCATTGATCAGCGATTACGGAGGTTACGCAAGTGCCCTTGAATCAGCTTCACTCTGGCAAAACAAACTGCAAACCGAAATCTCCAAACAAGCACAACGAGTGCTCGCGGAAGCCTATAAAAAACTGTCACTTGACCAAGTCTTAGCTGAACACAGCGTTCCACCGGAATTGCTGGCCCAGTGGGTCAACGATCAAATGCGACAAGCCAGCCCCAAAGTTAACGACTGTGGTGGCGGCACTCGGCTGATGATCGGAATGCCCTCGCTATCAGAGGACAACAGCCTTGAAACCATCTTGGCCAAGCAGTTCGAATTAAAAGCCAGCACCCTTCGTGGCACCGACGGCAGCTTTGCCTTCTGCTTCGAAGGCGAAGGAGTCGGCCTAGCCAACGTCGCATTCCGACTCTTACAAGAACGCCCTGATGCACTCGAACTCGTTAAGCGAATCCAAACTCGCAGCGATATCCAGTGGAAAACCCTCGACGACTTGCTGTAAGCCGTGTGGCTAAACAAGCCATCGGTAGGCAGGTCGATTAATCCAGGCCGGTAATGCTGAATCGAGACTCCGAAGTCACCACACTGCTGGACTCTGGAAACGTATGAAACGCTCGCACCAACACGTGCCCGATAAACGACTGCACATGAATGTAGCTCATCGCCCCGAACGTCAACCGTCCGTTTGACCCGAAACGATGAACCAACCCTTCGCACTCAACCCGGTTGTTGAGTTGCTGCTGAAGAGCAACAAACAACTTAGGGTTGACCGTTTCAATTTGCACACGGCTTTGATAATCAACGGCATCTTGAATTCGCAGTTGGTGACGAGTCACCCCATCAATCGGTTGCCGCAGCAGCACCGCCTTCGAAGGCAACGGATGATGCAACCCCGCACTAACTTCCGTGAGCGCGAGCGCACCACACTGAAAACGAATCGCATGCCCGTCAGTCGTGATCGCTGCTTCCAATTCATAACGATCGCGCTGCGTCGTCCGCTGCGCACATACATTGAACAACTCTGGATGCACCGATTGAGCATACAGATGAAAGTTCAAGTCGTTAATTTTTGGACGAACCGACAACACGAGCGAAAGTGATTCCTAATAAAGTTAAAAACGGATTGAAGCTGGGCCTGTCATCATAGTCTAGATTCACTCGCTGTGTAACAAACATTGCTACTGCACTCACGATCGACGGCCATACTAACTGTCGTCCGACCAACGACTTCGTCTGCATTAAAATAAAAATTCTGCCAACACTCCAAATCGTTTACCTGAGGTTTTATGCTTGGTGGCTGTTTGATAGCATCAATTTAATTTTCAAACAAACTGGCATCAATTTTGCCATTTTGCTTTTTGTTAATTGATTCCGTCTCCGCAATCAAAATCGACAAACTCCGAGCCTGCATTTTTTACGCGGTTTGTTCGCAGTAATGCCTTTCGGCTCATCTCTCCGAAGTCAACTCGCTAAACCCCTGCTAAAACTAATACTAGAAACAGTTCAGCTGACGCGACAAACCAGACTTCGCTTGCATCGCCACCGATCAACGATTCCGTTTGATCACCAAATCAACAGGACCAAAATTGTCAAAATCGCGTCACAAAAACTGAACTAGGACTTGTCCCATCCAACGAGCCGTGACTAAAATGCCGCCTTCAGCCCAAGGGCTGATTGCCAGCTAGCAATGCTATCCACACGCCGGTGTGGCGGAATTGGCAGACGCGATGGATTCAAAATCCATTGGGGGCAACCCCGTGGAGGTTCAAGTCCTCTCACCGGTACTATGCCATCTATTCACAGATGCATCCAAACAGTCCGACTCGATTCTTCGAGTCGGACTGTTTTTTGTTGACTTGCCCAATAGTCAATGCTCAATTGAGCGACCCAAGTACATCTGCCACAACAGTTGGCGTCCTCACAGAACGAACATTGGACCACTCCAAGTGGCGTATCAATTTCCGGCGGCAAAATACACTTTTCCGGCCTGTCTGGCTTCTGTTTCTATTTGCATTTACCCAAATGTAGCTCTACTGTTGAATTTCTATGGCTAAACAACCATTGGATGGCACTGCAAATCTGACTGGGTAAATTCCCTTCTCCTATTTCAGTGATGCATAAAAATATTGACTAACGCCTAAATTAAAGCTATAATTCCACTCTGAAAGAAATTATTTCTTCCGCTATTCTTTCCAAAAATCCATCATCTTTCTTTCCTGTTTTTAATTGGGTTCTCATGAGACACCACCTAAAAAGGCGAGGCAACGGTTTTACGCTGGTAGAGCTATTAGTCGTCATCGCAATCATTGGCATTCTGATTGGAATGTTGTTACCTGCCGTACAAGCAGTTCGTGAAGCAGCCAGACGAATTTCTTGCGCAAACAATATGCGTCAAATGTCCTTGGCCATGTTGAACTTCGAAAGCGCTAATCAACGCTTCCCTCCGGGCATGAGTGCCGATCAAAGTTATCTTACTGACAATTCAATAACATTTGCATCGACGCTTACGACACCTGGCGTAGGCTGGAGTTGCATTATCCTTCCGTTCGTCGAACAGCAAAATCAGTTCGATGCCGTCTCAACGTTGTCCAACCGCTTAAGGGATACTGCCGCTGCTTTTAATTCTGGTCAAGGCTCAAATGTTTTACCAAGTTTTATCTGCCCTTCTTGCCCAATGGCGGACATCAACCCGACACGTACTGGTGGAAACGGGAAGAGCAACTATGTAGGAATTTGGGGAACCGTTGTTGATTCTGGCTCAAACGGGAGTGACTACGACGACATCGCTGCTGACGCAACTGTCTACGACGCATCAAATTATGATGGAATGCTCTTCCTCGATTCACAAATCACCTTCGGTGACATCGCGGATGGCGCCTCGAACACATTCCTTGTGGGCGAGCGAGATGGAGCCCAAATTGCTGGCACGACCCGAACTCGACGAGCTGCAATTTGGATTGGTGCCGATCAGTCCAATTTTCTTAATTTTTGCCTTGCTCCATGTTCAAGCCTTAATGACTTCACCATCAACAGTATTGCAGACAATAACCGTAGCATACTGCTTCCGATTTCAAGCCAGCATTCCGGAGGTGCACAGTTTGGGCGAGCCGATGGATCAGTGGAATTCGTATCGGAAACAATCGCCGCAGATGTGTACGAAGCAATGGGGACTCGAAACGGTCGCGAGACGCTCTCAATTAACTAATCCTATCCAGTTAGAATGGGTTTCGTTTTACGTGCGGCTTGCCTCAAGCCGCATTTTTTTAATCCAAGGCGTCCCTCAAATGAGTCGATTTCAATTTTTGCAATTAGTTCTGTTCGCCTTAGCACTTTGTTGCGTTGGCTGTGCCGGTGGTACACCATCAAACTTCGGCACGGTAGAAGGCACCGTCACGCTCGATGGAGT